>JBGQCL010000266.1:0-16246 GCA_041495365.1 Kofleriaceae bacterium
CGGTCTCGCCGGTGATGAGGCACGTGAGGTCGCTCGGCGCGACCTTCTCGAGGTGCGCGAAGATCTCGCGCATCGCCGGCGACGCCCCGAGCATCGCGTCGAAGCGATCCTTCTTCGACAGCTCGATCTCGACGATGTCTTGCAGGGTCTGGAACTGGATGTTGGTGTGGCCGATCCGGAACACGGTGCCCGGCCGCAGGAACACCTCGCGGATCCGGAGCTCGCCGACGAAGATGCCGTTGCGCGAGTTGAGGTCGCGCAGCCGGTAGCCGTCGTCGCGCGCCGACACCTCGAAGTGGGTCCCCGACACGGCCTTGTCCTGGACCACCAGGTCGCTGATGATGCTGCGACCGCCGGTGACCCGCGGCTTGGCGATCTCCACCGACTTGCCCTGGTCCGCGCCGGACACGACCACGAGCTTGCCCTTGCGCAACCGGCGGACCGTCGCCCAGTCGCCCTCGAACAGGGTGGTCAGGCCGGTCCCGGCTTCGTTGGGGTCCTCGTGGGGGTCCTCGTGGGGGGCCTCGCGGGGGGCCTCGCGGGGGGCGAAGGGGCCGGCGGATCCGGGGGCGTCTGCCATCGCACTCAACCTACCAAATCGCAGCCCGGCCCGGCGCTAATTCAGCCACTTGTGCTCGTCGCGCGGCGGGGACGAACGCGCCTTGCCGCCCGACATCACGGTCAGCCGAGCGCGGGCGCGCGCGATCCGCCAGCGCTTCCAGACCAGCACCGGGCTCCACCGCTTCGAGGTCAGGACCGCCGCCGCGAGCATCGCCGCGGCGTAGGCCACACCGTGGGTCCAGCGCTGCGACAGCACGATCGACAGCGCGAGGAACGCGAGGATGCCGTACATCAGCTGGCGGCCGGTCAGCGGCAGGACGCCGAAGAACTGCACCGGCTGGCGGGCGTAGACGATGCCGAACGCGACGAACGCCGCGTAGATGAATGGATCGAGCCCGCTCACCGCGGTGCCCAGAGCGCCGATCAGATAGCCGAAGCCGCAGCCGACCGCGGTGGCGACCAGGGACGTGATCGCGACGAACCGGTAGAACCGCGCGGTCCCCCAGAACCGCTCCAGCGTCGGCACGAACATCCACATCACGAGGGCGTGGAGCAGCAGCGGGACGGGATCACGCTCCACGAACACGCCGCTGGCCAGCGTCCACACCCGGCCGTGCACGAACACGTTCACCGGCGTGGCCACGAGCCACCGATCGAGGAGCTCGCGGGTGTCGCGATCGGACACCAGCCAGACCAGCGAGAGCCCGACCTCCAGGCCCAGGATGATCAGGGCCCCGCGGGTGATCCGCAGGCCGCTGAACCGGGAGCGCAGGGCGCCGCTCACCCGCCTACCATAGCACCTCCCCGGGGCCGCGTCAGGCGCAGATCCCCGGACAGGGCGATCCACCGGGATGTTCCCGTACCCTCCGGGACCGGCAAAAGCCGGTCAGATCATTTTGCGCCGGGCGACCCGCGCGTCGCGTCGCGCGCGTCAGGCCCCGGTGCGGGGCCCCAGTCGACGCCCGTGGCCGAGCCGCTCCACACCTTGACCGCCTTGCCGGTGCCGTCGGCGTTGGCGATGAACACGCCCTGGCCGGCGCGGGCGAACGCGATCGCGCGTCCGTTGGGCGAGAACGACGGCTCCTCGTTGGAGCCCTCGCTCTGGGTCACCCGGATCATCGCCTTGGTGTCGAGGTCGAGCGCGACGATGTCGTAGGTGTTGCCGTCGCGCGTGGTGTACGCGATGACGTGCTTGCCGGCCTTGGGCATCCAGGTCGGCGTGGTGTTGTAGCTGCCGTTGAACGATACCTGGCGCGCCGCGCCGCCGGCCGCCGGCACCACGAAGATCTGCGGCCCGCCGTTGCGGTCGCTGACGAACGCGAGCTGGCTGCCGTCGGGCGACCACGCCGGCGAGGTGTCGATCGCGCGGTCGTTGGTGATCCGGCGGACGATGCCGCCGTCGGCGGCGCTGACCACGTAGATCTCGGGGTTGCCGTCCTTGGACAGGGTGAGCGCGATCTGCTTGCCGTCGGGCGACCACGCCGCGCCGGTGTTCATGCCGCGCTGGCTCGACAGCTTGTTGGGCCGGCCGCCCCCCGCCGGCGCGACGTACAGATCGGGGTTGTTGCGCATGAACGACGTGTAGACGATCTGCCCGCCGGTCGGCGACCACGCCGGCAGGATGTTCTGCGAGCTGTTGTTCGAGACTTGGTAGGCGTTGGCGCCGTCGAAGTCCATCGCGTAGATCGCGCTCGCGGTGCGGCCCTTCACGGTGAACGCGATCTTCGAGCCGAAGAACCCGGGCTCGCCGGTGTAGTACTTGACGACCTCGTTGCAGAACCGGTGCGCGATCGTCCGGGTGTCGCCCTTGCGCGGGTAGATCTTGCTCAGCACCGACGTCGCGCCCTTGCTGGCCTCGTAGAGCCGGAACTCGATCTCCGACGCGGTCGCGCGGTACTTGATCACGCCGAACGCGCCGACGTCCTTCCACTTCTGCGGGTCGATGATCAGGCCCTCGGCCTTGAGATCGGCGAGGAACCCCGCCGGATCGAGGACCTTGAACACGCCGGCGACCGACAGGTCGAACGACGCGACCTGCGCGATCTCGCGCGCGGCCGCCGCGTCGCCCTCCTGGGACGCCGGGACCGCGATCGGGTACAGCGTGCGGTTGGCGCCCTTGACGTCGATCACCACGCCGCCGCTGGGGGTGTCGGCGCGCGCGGTTCGACCAGGCACGAAGATCACGGCGGAGATCGCCGCGAGGATCGCGGCGAGGACTACGTGTTGGGATCGAATCGAAAGCATACCCATCTCTTGATGACGCCGAGCTGCTCGGTCGGAACTGGCTGGGGCTTGTCGTTGCGGGCCTTCTGGACGGTGTTGAGCGCGCGCTGCACCGAGTCGTCGAGGATCGGATCGCCGCTCGGAGCATCGAACTTGACGGCCGCGATCTTGCCATCGGGCGCGATGTGAAAACACCCCACCGGGGTGCCGTTCACCTTGGAGATCGTCGGGATCTGCCAGGCCTGGTGGTTGTCGCCGGCCAGCTGCTGCCAGTACGGGTTGCCCGCGTTGATCGGCGCGAAGCCCTTCTCGCTGCCGTCGAACTGGCCGATGTCGGTGACCGCCGCCGCGCCGGGCTGGGGGTCGTCGTCGCTGGCGTGGTGGAACTTGTGGATGTCGACCGGCCTGTCGTCGGGCTTCTTGGGCGGCTTCTTGTCCTCGGGCTTCTTCGGGGGCGGCGGCTTCTTCTCGTCGTGCGACACGCCCTCGGGCTTGACCTCCGGCTCGGGCGCCTTGAGCTCCTTCTGAGGCTGCTGCTTCTTCTCCGACTTGCGCGCGAGCGACGCCTCGATCGTGATCATCTCCTTGAGCTCGGGCTGGTGCGCCGCCTCGGCAGCCTCGGTCAGGTACAGGGTCCCGCCGAACAGCGCGCCGGACAGCGCGAACGTCCCGGCGAGGGCGAGTCCGTGCATCTGGCCGTTGCTGAAGCTCATGCTCATGGAGACGTTCGTGGCCGGCGTTTGTTCGCAGCCCTGCTAATGCTTCGCTTTCTGGTCGAGATCGGACAGCTTGAGCTGGTCGCTGGGGTCGGTAAGCATCATTACTTTCTCGACTCCGGAATCCTTGGCCACCGCCATCGCGGTGAGGACGACTCCGTACGGCAGGTTGGTGTCGGCTTCGATGTACAGGGCAGCCTCCCGCTTGACGCGCTCGTTGGCCTTGAGCTTGGCGGCAAGATCTTGCCACGTCACCTGGGTTCCGCCGAGAAAGATCTCGCTGGTCTTCTTGATCGACAGCACCAGCTTGCCCTCGGGGTCATCGATGTTCCTGGCCGCCACCTGCGGCAGCTGGAGCTCGACGCCGGTGTTGTTCATCATCGGCGCGGTGATCATGAAGATGATCAGCAGCACGAGCATGACGTCGACGAACGGCGTCACGTTGATCTCGGAGTTGAGCTCGTCGCCGCTGCCTGCTTTCATCGCCATGGCGGGTCGTCCTGGTCCGCGCGCTCAGCGCAGGAAGTGGCGCTTGATGATGTTGAGGTAGTCCTGCTCGAAGGTGTCCATCTCCGAGCGCAGCACGCGGATCCGGCGCGTGAAGTAATTGTACGCCATCACGGCGGGGATCGCGGCGACCAGGCCGATCGCGGTCGCGAACAGCGCCTCGGCGATGTGCGGGCCGACGGTGGTGAGCGACGCGGCCGCGGGCCGGGGCGGGCCATTCGGATCGGGCGCGATCTCGAGGAACGCGAACAGGATGCCCATCACGGTGCCGAACAGGCCGATGAACGGCGCGGACGAGCCGGTGGTCGCGAGGAACGGCACCATCGCCTCGAGCTTGGTGGTCTCGACGGTCTGGGCGCGGCGCAGCGCGCGCTCGATGTTCGCGAGGTTGCCCTCGCGGTCGTCGCGCAGGTGCTCGTCGGAGGCGAGCTTGGCGAGCTCGGTGTAGCCGGCGACGAACATCTGCGAGATCGGGCTATTTCGCAGCGCCTGGGCCTGCTTGTAGATCTGCTCGATGTCGCGCGATCGCCAGAACGAATCGGTGAACCGGGTCGACTCGGTGGTCGCGCGCCGCACGTACAGCGCCTTGTAGATGATGATGTACAGCCCGATGACGAACATCAGGGCGAGGAGGATCATGACGGCCTTGACGATCCAGTGCGCCTGGTCGAACAGGCGCGGGATGTCCAGGTTTGCCGCAAGCGTGGATGCCGCTGAAAACCCTGGCATAATGAGCCACGGCGATAGCATGCACCCCGTCTCCGGGTCAAATCGCGCGGCCAGCCCGGCCCGTAGCCTGTGGATACGTATCGCGATCGCGACAGGGTGTCTGCTCGTTCACGCCTGCGATCTGGGCAGCGGGGGCGCGGTCGAGCTGTCGTGGAGCCTGCGGCCGGCGTCCGGGTCGGGGAGCGACAAGTTCGTCGCCTGCGAGGCCCGCGACAACCAGAACAACCTGATCCGGGCGATCACGCGGGTCCGCCTGCACTGGCAGGTCGACGGCATGGCGTGCTCGCACGCGTGGAGCTGCGACGCCAACCATGGCGCCACGCGGTTCGAGGTCCCTCGCGGCATCGCGGACCTCACGCTGACGCTGGAGTGCGGCGAGCCTACCCCCGGAGTTCCCGAGTGTGCCGACGATCAACCCGCTGCTCTCGACACGTACATCGCACCCGCCATCGTGCAGCGCGACGCGATCCGCGGCCAAACCGTGACCTTGGGTGCCGTCGAGCTCGTGGTGTCGAGCGCGGCTTGCCCGTGTGAGCCCTGCACGTGCCCGGTCGCGGCTCCTCCGACCTGCCCTCAGGTTGCGACGGATCACACGAGCCGGTAACCCGGCTGGCGCAGCGCTTGCCTGTGGACACGGGGTGAAGCAAACCGGGGGGGCGCCGTCCATTGCGAACGCAAGCGACCCGCTGCGGCCCCTGTGTCGACGAAGACCCGCTGCTGTGCGACCCGCACGCCTACTCGACCTACTCGAGCACCCTTTACCGCCGCGAGTCGGCGGCCGATGACTTCGCACTGCCTGGCTTTGGTACTTTCATCTCAGGAGATCCGAATGAAGAACCTCGTCTTGGGAGCGCTGCTCGCTGCAGCCGTCTCGTCCACCGCCTGCGGCACGACCTCCGACACCAGCGCCCGGATCACCGCGCGCTGGTCGTTCAACACGTTCGCCAACCACAATGGGACGCCGAACGGCGCCTGTCCGGTCGGCTATGGCACCACGGCGGTATACCTCCGGCCGTGGGACCCGTTCGTCGGCGACTTCACGGGCCCGGCCCTGGCATCGGACCTGTTCGACTGCGCGGATCTGTCGGGGACGACCGATCCGCTCGACGGCATCTTCCAGGTCTGGATCCAGGTCGAGACCGACGACGCGACCCCGACCACGCCGCCCTCGGCGGTCTACGTGCAGTCCGGGGCGATCGTGATCGACACCGCGGACGGCAACCAGACGATCGAGATGAAGCCCGTGTACACCGACGCGGGGTACATGGACTTTGGCTGGAAGCTGCAGAAGACCGGCGGTCACGTGCACTGCGCGGATGTCGGCGTCGGCCACAACGGGATCGCGAGCGTCGCGGTGAGCCCCAGCTTCATGCTGACCGACAAGTTCGATTGCGACGATGGCTTCGGGACCACCAGCGTGCTCGCCGCGGACACCTACCTCGTCACGGTGACGGCCACCAACACGGCGGGGGTCGACGTCGGCGCGTCGGGCCCGATCGACAACGTGGACATCACGCCGCCCAACGGCCCCGAGCACGCCCTCACGTCGCTGGGGATCGTCACGGTCAGCTTCTAGCGAGCCCCGGTCAGTTGCTGCCGGCGCCCTCGCCGGCGGCGCCGCGGTGGTTCCGGTCCTGGCCGAGCAGCTCGATCATCCGCTGCTTGTCCGGGCTGTCGTACTCGGCGTCCGAGAATGCGTCGGGCGGGTACGGCGCGGTCGTGTAGCTGCCGGCGAACGCCGGCATCTGCTCCAGATCCGGATCGAGGCCCGGGGCGAACCGGGCGCCGCGCAGCTGGCCGATGTGGAACCGGCCGCGGGCGTGGCCGTCGAGGATCACCTTGCCGAAGAACATCAGGTCGGCGTCGTGGACCCCGGCGGCGAGATCGCCCTTGAATCGCGACCACGCGACCGGCTGGTCCGCGGCATCGAACAGGTTGCAGTCGATCACGTAGCGCCCCGGGGTATCGACGGCGACCCCGGCGTGGATCACCAGCGACCCGGCCTCGATCGCGTCGCGGAACGCGCCGGTGAATCGCGCCGGGATCCCGCGGGTCGGCGTGTACTGGAAGTCGAAGTGCGCGGCCTGGTGTCCGGTGCCGTGGTCGAACTCGATGGAGACGCCGATCGCGGCCTGCCGCGCGAGGTCGAGCCCGGCGGGCGCGAGCTGCGCCGCGAGGATCGAGCCGCTCGGCGCGAACGCCAGCGGGATCCGCCGCGGCGCGGGGCCGCGTGGGTCGATCACGACCGCGTAGGCCTGGGTGATCGCGACCGGGATCGGCGCACCGTTGCGGCGGACGTCGAGCGTCGCGGTCAACGTCTCGTCGCCGATCACGAAGTAGCGATCGGCGGTGAACAGGTAGGTGATGCCGGCGCCGTGGTCGTCGGGTCGCATCGTCTCGTGGCGCTGGCCGGGGCGGAGCAGGTCGACCTGGTCGGCGGTCAGCGGACGCGAGGTCGGCGGGTACACGTTGGCGTTGCGGTAGGCCGTCAGCGGGTCGTCGGTCGACCGCCCGGGCGAACCCGCAGCGGGGTAGGGCGCGGCCGGCGGCGGCGGCAGTGCGGCGACCGCGGCGGAGCGCGCAGCGCCCGGAGCCGCGCTCGGGGCCGCGACCGGCGCGGGCACGACCCGCGCACCCGCCGCCTGCAGCGGGTCGCGCGCGGCGGCCCACCACACGCCCGCCGCGACGATCAGGCCGCCGACCGCCAGCGCGATCAACCCCACGGGAGGCTCCGCCGCGCGTCTCGCTGCGCTCGAGCGCCGCCCGGGCCCCGCGGCGGCCTCGGGCGGCGGTCGTCGCTGGGTCACGGACAGCCCGTCGTGAGTCCGCCGTCGTTGCAGATCATCTTCAGCTTCATGTCGAGGTGGTTGAGCGAGCCGTACTCGCAGGAGAACCACGCCTGGTGGTTGGCGTACCTGGGCGCCGCCTCGCAGATCGAGCTCCGGCCGTCGGTCGTCGTGTAGCCGCCGGTGGACGCCTCCGACACCGCGCCATCGTCGTGGCCGGGCAGGACCGCCGACTGCACGAACGGCGCGAGCCAGCCGTCGCCCGCGATCATGCCGGTGACGATGCCGTGGGTGTCGTTGTGGTTCCAGCCGTTGCGGTGATCGCTCGTGCCGATGTGGCCGGCGAGCGCGCACTGGCCGAAGATCTGCGCGATGAAGCCGGTGCCGCCGAGCTCGCTGCCGCCCTCGTTGCTCGCGCTCGCGGCGACATACGCAATGTTCCACGCGGTCGAGTACAGCGCGAGCGTCCGCGACATCACCGCGCCGCCGTTCGAGTACACGTAGACGTAACACAGGTTGTTGCCGGTGCAGTAGCGGTCGAGCGTCGCCGCCATCTGCGTCGTCGCCGTCGCCATGCTGGAGGTCTGGTCGATCGGCGCGTTGATGCTGGTCTCGCCGGTCCAGTGACCGAGCGTGCTGCCGAAGTCGGTACTGCAGATCCCGCCGACGTGGATGTCGAACACGTCGGCTTCGGCGGTCAGCGGGATCGCGAGGGATAGAGCGAGCACGAGCGGTAGAGATTTTCTCATCGCGAGCGATACTCGAAAGCTTCGCCACGGCTTTCAAACGAAACGATCGGTGATTCTCCAACACATGACCAACACCCATCGGGGACTGCCGACCGGGACATGACAGCACACGAAAGCGTACACATCCGCGATGGCGCACTCCGTGCGATGTTCGCTCTCGGGGTTTCCCCGAAAATCGAGTGCATGCCGCAGGTCGTCACGATGGTCGGACCAGCGATCCGCTACGACGCATCGCGCTGCGGCCGTGCTCTCGGAGCCCGTCCGAATCCAGGGCGCACATCGCATCCGCTCGTCGATCCCACGGGGGGCTCTGCCCCCGGCAAAGCCGTCGGGGTTCCCACCCCCGTCTCGCTCCGCTCGATCCCACGGGGGGGCTCTGCCCCCCGCCCCGCCGGCAAAGCCGTCGGGGTTCCCACCCCCCGTCTCGCTCCGCTCGACCGCCGCAGCGCCGCGCGGCAGCTGCGCGAGGTCCGCACCGATCGCGGTCCGCGACCGTGCGGGCGCGGCGGCAGCGCACATCGCGCGCGAGCTCCCGCCTGGATCACTTCGTGCTCCGGTTCCCTACATGCTGGCTCCGTTTCCTCACCGCTACTGCGCATCGCTGTGTCGAACGTTCGCCTCGTGTGCGCGGATCGAGGCTCCGCCCAGACCCGCGCTGCACGGCGGTCCGTCGCCGGAGCTCGATGGCGACGTCGACGCATGGTCGCCCGAACACATGCTGCTGTCGTCACTCGGACTGTGCATGCTGACCACGTTCGAGGCGTTCGCGGCGCGCGATGGCATCGAGTTGCTCGCGTGGTGCGCCCAGGTGCACGGCACGGTCGAGCAGACCCCCGAAGGTCCGACCTTCACGTCGATCGTGCTGGAGCTCGACGTCGACATCGCCGGCAACGTCGACCAGTTCGAGGACACGCTGGAGGATGCCAAGCGCTACTGCCTGGTCCAGAACGCGCTGCGCGTGCCGGTCGTGGTCGAGACCTCGGTCCGCACACCGTGCGATCCGGTGCGCACGACGGACGACGACATCGCGCCGCGCCCGTGGCTGCCGCACGACGGCCGCGCGCTGCATGCCGTGTGACCGGGCAGCACCGGTCAGTGCCGGCCCATCGCGGCCTTGCAGGTCTTGGTGTACAGGTCGCGGAACCGGTTGTCCGGATCGGTGATCGCCTTGACCGCATCGTAATTGCGCTTGTTCCAGATCGACCAGAACTCGGCCTCGCCGTAGTAGTTGTGGGCGATCAGGGTCTTGATCCCGCCGAGCTCGCGCAGCTTTTCCTCCATCACGCGGTGGTAGTTGACCGGCCCACGCTGCCGCATGCCGTAGATCGCCAGGTCGAGGAACAGCGGATCGGGCAGTGTGCGGTAGAACGACTCGTCGAGCCACTCGTAGTCGCGGACCCGGCGGTACGGCACGCACCACAGCGGGTAGAACTGGAACGTCTGGGCGTACCAGGTCAGGAACTCGGGCGCCCGCGAGAACGGGACGAACACGTCGAGCGTGATCGTCGGGCGCTCCGCGCGCAGCGCCCAGCGCAGCTTCTCGCCGAGCCGGAGCCACTGCGACGACGCGAGGAACTTGCCGAGCACCAGGCGGCCGATCCACGACCGCGGGCGGACGTTGGTGACCCCGCGGTCGTAGCGAAAGAAGTAATCGGTGGTGGTGAGGTAGTCCTCGGTCCGCGTCAGCGTGCTCAGGTAATAGATCTTCATCCAGCTGTAGTCGCTGGTGTACGGCGCGGTGTCGGTGAACGTGCCGGTCGCCAGCACGTAGCAGGTCGGCGAGTGGATGATGCCGTCCATGAAGTCGACGTCGCGGGCCTCGAAGTGGCGCAAGATCGCCGCCTGGTAGCCCGCGATCGTCGAGCAGGTCTCGTACTGCAGCCGCACGTACGGCCGGGCCGGGATCAGCTTGAACGTCAGCCGGGACAGGATGCCGAGCGTGCCGAACGCGCCGTGCATCATCTGGAACACCAGCTGGTGCTCGTTGTCCGGCGTGGCGATCAGGAGTTCGCCGGTCGCGGTGATCACCTCGTACTCCAGGCAGGTGTCGTGAAACCCGCCGTGGACGAACGACATCGACTCGATCGAGCAGCCCGCGACCGCGCCGCCGATCGTGATCGTCTTGAGCTCGGGCACCACGATCGGCACCAGGCCGTGCGGCAGCGTCGCCGCGACCAGGTCGACGAACGTCACGCCGGACTCGGCGACGCAGATCCGCCGCACCGGATCGATCGCGAGGATCTCGGTCAGGTCGCCGACGTCGATCTTGTCGTCGCGGCGCCGCAGGTCGTTCCGCTTGGGCACCTGGTGCGAGACCGACGCCTTGCGCAGCGACACCGGGCGGCCGGGTGGCAGCGCGCGCAGCTGCTCGGCGATCCGCGCGACCTTGGCGCGATGCCGGTCGGCGACCGCCGGGCTCAGCGTGGGCCCGGTCGCCGCGACCTCGACGGCCGGCCGCTCGGTGGTGATGTCCATGGGGAATAGGGGTAGCACTTCGCCGCGAGCCCGCCGCGTGTGTCACTGGATGTGGACGTACGACCCGGTCACATGAGATACTGGGCGATCGGGCGCACCATCGACCCACAGCCGCACGATGGCGAGCATCCCATCCCCGGCACGCCCGAGGTCGGCCATGACGTACGCCGCATCGCGGTCCGCACCGTCCTGCACCGCGTCCCCCGCCGGCTCGGTCCGCGGCGGGCGCGTGCTGCCGGCGAGCGGCATCACCTGGGCGACCGCCGGGACGGCCGCTCCGAGCAGCACGATCGCGGCGAGGCCGGCGACACGGCGGGTGCGCATCCTCCAGGCACGTCAAGCCGCGTGCCGCCCGCGATCCGCCGGATCGTCCGCGCCGGGCCCGCGGCTGCCGCGACAATCCTCCTCGCGTCCCGGACTGCGATGTCGTGGTCCGCGACAGACCCGGCAAGTTCTGAGATGGACATCGAGCGCGACGGGCGAACGCCGAGACCGAGCGCCGAGACCGAGCGCCGAGACCGAGACCGAGACCGAGCGCCGAGACCGAGCGCCGAGGCCGCCCGCCGAGGCCGAGCGCCGGGGCCGCCGCCGCCCGCCGGGGCTAGCCGAGCCGCTGGCCGACCGCGTCGGCGAGCGACTCGGCGACGCAGATCCGGTTGGTCGCGTGCGGGATCGTGTCGCAGGTGACGATGCCGCGCGCGCCGGCGTCCACCAGCGCGTCGGCCAGCGCGTCGGCGAACACCGCGTGGATCGCGACGCACATCGGCGGCGCGGCGCCCGCCGCGCGCAGCTGGCGGGTCGCCTCGATCATCGTCCGCCCGGTCGACACGATGTCGTCGATCAGCACCGGGGTGTGGCCGTTCCACGCGCCGTCGGGCGAGGTGATCGAGACGTCCCGATCGCCGCGCCGGGTCTTCTCGAGGATCACGAACGGCGCGCCGCAGCGCTCGGCGACGGCCGATACCCACTGCACGCTCTCGGCGTCGGGGCCGATCAGCACCGGGCGCTCGACCTCGGTGGTGATCCACCGCGCGATCGCCGGCGCGGCGCGCGCGATCGTCGTCGGGATGGTGTAGACGCCGGCCAGCGAGTCGAGGCGGTGGAGGTGCGGATCGACGGTGACCAGCCAGTCGACCGTGCTCGACACCAGGCGGGCGAAGTAGCGCGCGGTGACGCCCTCGCCGGGCTTGAACCGGCTGTCCTGCCGCATGTAGGCGAGGTAGGGCGCGACCAGGCCGACCCGGCTCGCGCCGAGCTCGCGCGCGGTGCCGGCGAGGAACGCCACGCGCAGGAAGCTGTCGCCGGACAGGTTGCCGACGATCGCGACGTCGCCCGTGCACTCCCCGTCGATCCGGACGTAGAGCTCTCCGTCGGGGAACTGCCGGATCTCCGGCGCGAGGATGCGGGCCTCGAGCCGGGCCGCGAGCTCACGCGCGTGCGCTTCGCCGCCAGGGAGGGCGATCAGGACCAACACACGGCCATGCTAGCAGAGCGCGGTGGTTCTCGGCGATCGCGAGCGACCATTGCCAGCCGATTCACCCGCGCCCGAGCGCACACGGTGGGCCGCGGCGGTCATGCAGACAATCATGTCGTGGTCATGTCGTCGCCACCGCCACCCGCGCCGTCACAGCGCCTTGAGCGGCGTCACGCGCAGCAGCACCGGGATCACCTTGCCGCCGGTGACGATCGCCATGTGCTCGAACTGCGAGCGGATGTACAGCAGCTTGGCGCCGCGCTCGCGCCGGGTGAAGTCGCCGAGGCTCGACGGCATCCGCTCGCGGGCGACCGCGAACTTGTAGCGCCGCGCGAAGCTCGACGACTCCTCGGCGGTGCTGGCGGCGACGACGATCAGCTTGTGGTCGTCGGCGCGCTTGCCGCTCGCGATGTACTCGTCGAACGCCGCCTCGCCGGCGTACAGCGCGTCGAGCAGGATGATCTGATCGACCAGCCGGTGGTCGACCCACTGCATGACGGTGCGGAATGCGCCGGAGTGGCCGATCACGATGACCGGGCCGTCGGGCAGGTGGATGTTGGCGCGGGTGACGGCGCGCCGCAGGTCCTTGAGCGCCGGCCACTGGACCTCGTCCTCGTTGCCGGCCGGCGCGTCGGGCACGATGAACAGGGCGTTCTGGCGGCTGGCCTTGAACTGCCGGGCGAGCTCGTGCTCGCGCCACGCACCATCGGCGTCGGTGTAGTAGCCGTGGACGTAGATCACCGTGCCGGCGGTCTCGCGGTCGTAGTCGGGCGGCACCCAGACGTGCACCGCGCCGCGCGCGGTCCGGATCCGGAAGTGCTTGCCGCCCAGCACGGTGTCCTCCTGCTTGTCGAGCCGGCCGTCACTTTCGTCCTCGACGTGCGAGCGCACCAGGTGCGAGCGCGGGCTGATCGAGAGCCGGGCGCGGTGCCGGTGGGCGGGAGGAGCCGCCGGAGGGGCGGCCGGGGCTCGGGCAGGGGGGCGCCCGGGCGCGGGGGCCGGCGCGGCGGGCTCGCGGTCGTCGGGAGCGGGCTCGGCCTCGTCCGAGGCGGCGGGCTCGTCCTCGTCCCACGGTGCGGGGGCGGGGATGTGCGCCGCCGGCGCCTCGGGGGCCGCGGGCCCGGGCGGCGGATCGTCGGCATGCACGGTCGAGACCCCTCCAGACCCGAGGACACCCACGACGACCCAGGCGATCAGCTTCATGGTTTCGGCTCCGCCGGCTGCGTGATCATGAGGTGGAGGTTGGCGTTGGCGTCGGGATAGCCATACCGGAACGGCAACTTCCGGTGGGTCTGCGACGCCCACAATCTTGTCATCGCCTCGCCGGTCGCCTTGTCGGCTTCCTCGAGGAACGGCCCGGTGAACGAGCCGTAGGTGATCTGGACGAAGCCCGCCTTCTTCGCGAACCGCGGCGGCACGCCGGTCGAGTCCGACGCCATCCACGCCATCTGGCCGAGCAGGAGGTCGCGGATCTCGGAGAACCCGTCGAGCCACATCAGGTAGCTCGCGGCCTTGGTCATCGCCGCGAATTTCCCTTTTGCGATCAAGTGCTTGTGTAGGGGCGAGTCCTTGAACGCCTGGTTGGCGAGGTTGGCCGCGAAGTGGCGGTGGACGATCAGCGGCGCGGCGGGGTCGCCGGCCTTGCGGAACGTCAGCTCCATGTTGTTGAAGGCCTCGGAGAAGTCGGTGTCGACCCAGCCGCCCTTCACCTTCCTGGCCTTGCGGGGTGCCAGCGCCGCGATCTCGGCCGCGGTCAGGTAGTGGATCTTGCCGTCGGGGTCGAGCGTGATGAACTTCAGCGACACCGGCTCGAAGCCCAGCGCGGTCATCCCCGTGATGTGGAACGAGAGTTGCCCGGGGATGCCGCCGCGCTCCAGCTTGCGCATGTTCTCGCTGGTCGAGTCGTGGAACGCGAGCAGCCCCTCGCTGGCGTCGCGGTAGGCGGCCAGGGCGGCCTGCAGCTCCTTCTTGTCGAGCTTGGCCAGCCGGGTCGGGTCGCCGGCGTGCTCCAGCGAGATCGTCGTGATCTCGCGGGCGTCGGGGAACGTGACCAGCGCCGAGCCGAGGTCACCACCGCCGAACGGGTAGACCACGGTGGTCGGCAGGCCGGCCGGGCGCAGCGGCGCGAAGAACGCGCGCGCCGGCGCCACGTACTTGTCGGTGTACTGCTGGTACCGCCGGGCCATCTCCGCGCAGTGGGCGACGATCGACGCGGCCAGGTTCGAGGGCAGCGGCTCGCCGCCGCCGCAGGCCACGACCCGGTAGAACAGCCTGGCGTCCGGGAGGAAGTCGGCGGCGTCCTCGGCCTGGGCGGCCGGCGCCGCGGCCACGAGCCCGCCCGACGCCACGATGACTGCCACGGCCGTGCGCAACGTAGCTCGCATCTACTAGACCTCCAGGAGACATAAGCGGTTCGATCGGACGACGCCAATTCTTTGGCTAGTTGACCTCGTGGCCGGGGTCGCTGGCCGACCCCGGCTTGGGGCCGACCAGGCTGTGCAGGACCGCACGGGCGACCTGCTCGCCGCGGTCGTCCCGCAGCGTGACCGGGACGTCGTACCGGGCCCGCGCGGCGCTGCGCGGGACCGGCGGCTCGCCGACCGCGGTAATCGTTCCGCGGGCTTTCTTGGTGTACTCGATGTCCATCCCGCTCACGATGAAGCGGGCGTCGTCCGGCAGCGAGTACATGAGGGCGACGTTACCGGCGAGCTCTGCCAGGTTGGCAAGCGCGATGGCATGAACGCAGTCGAGGTGGTTGCGCACTGATCTGCGGTCGTGCATCTGGACCTCGGCATAGCCGGCGCGCAGCACCGTGACGGTGGCGTGGATCGTGCCGCTGTACGGGGCGAGCCGGCCGAGCAGCCGCGAGAACACCCGCTTGCCGCCCGGCATGCCCGACAGGAGGTTCCACATGTCGCGCAGCAGGTTCCGGCTGCCATCGAGCCGGGGCAGCCGGGCCGTGAGTCGATCCACGAACGCCATCCGAGCGAACCTACCAGCGGGCCGCGAGATTTTCATCGGAACTTCGTCGCGGGAACGCGCCGGAGGGGTAAGATGAGCGTGCCCATGAACGTCACAACTCGCCTCGCTTGCGCGGCGGCGGTGCTGGGTGCGTGCGGAAGCCCCTCCGTGAAGCACATGACGCAGCAGGAGATGATCGCCGCCGATCCGCTGCCGCTCGCCAGGGGCGCAACGTGGACGTACAACGTCACGATCAAGCGGTTCGAGGTCGACGCCGAGAAGGAGACCACCCGGACCCTGACCTGGGTCACCGAGGTCGTCGACGCCAAGACCGCCGGTGGCGTCACCGCTTACCGGGTCAAGGGCTGGCCCGCCGATCTCGCCGACCTCGACCAGGCATCGCCGGCGAACGAGACGTTCCTGCTGCGCAGCGGCAACGAGTTCCTGTTCGGCGCGTCGGCCGAGCCCACGCTCGAGGGCGCCCAGGGCTGGTTCAACTGGCCCGTGGTCGACGGCCAGCGGATCTGCCCCAACCGGATGGTGTACTGCTGGCAGATCAGCGCGATCGATACCGGCTATGCCTTGAAGTTCATCACCGGGCCCGACGAGGAGATCTTCGAGCTCGAGCCGGGGACCGGGGTGTCGCGGTTCCACTACGCGCACCACGGCTCGACCAACGAGGTCGAGGCGCGGCTGGTCGCGTACGCCAAGGGCGCCGGTCACTGACGCGATCTGCGCTTCGATCCACGCGGCGATCCACGCAGCGATCGATGCGGCGATCCATGCCTCGAGCTGCGCCTCGATCTCCGCCGCCGCCGTGACGTATCGTGGTGGCGCGTGTCGTCCCAGCCTGATCCGCCACGGCCGGAGCCGAGCGCGGCCTCGCTGGCGCCGGGTGACACCGGCGAGGCGCCGACGGTCGAGGCGGCCGACCCGCCGGATTCGTTCGACGAGATCCTGAAGCGGGTGGTGCAGCCGGCCGGCGCGGCCGACGTGCTCGACGCCGGCAGCGAGCTGGTCGGGCGGTTCAAGATCGCCCGCGTGCTCGGCGCGGGCGGCATGGGC
>JBGQCL010000267.1:0-16139 GCA_041495365.1 Kofleriaceae bacterium
AGCAGTGCGACGACGGCAACTCGGCCAACGGCGACGGCTGCAGCGCAGCCTGCACTGCCAGCACGACGGCGTACGTGAAAGCGTCCAACACCCATACCAACGACCAGTTCGGGACGTCGGTCGCGTTGTCGGCGGATGGCTCCACCCTCGCGGTCGGCGCACCTGTGGAGGGCAGCGGCGCGACCGGCGTCGATGGCAACCAGGCCGACGATTCGGCCATCGACGCCGGCGCGGTGTACGTGTTCACGCGGAGCGGAACGACGTGGGAGCGGCAGGCCTACCTCAAGGCGTCCAACACGCGCGCTGGTGCGCAGTTCGGCATGATGGTCGCCCTGTCGGCCGACGGTTCGACGCTCGTAGTGGGCGCACCTCTGGAGGACAGCGGCGCGACCGGCGTCAATGGCGACCAGGCTGACCACTCGGCGCCATGGGCCGGTGCGGTCTATGTCTTCACGCGGAGCGGAACGACGTGGCAGCAGCAGGCCTACCTCAAGGCATCCAACACCGCTGCCAACGGCCTGTTCGGCAACAGCGCCGCGCTGACGGCCGACGGCTCGACGCTGGCCGTCGGCGCGATCTTCGAGTCGAGCGGAGCCATCGGTGTCAACGGCGACCAGACCGACCGCTCCAAGCCGTCGGCGGGCGCGGTCTACGTCTTCACACGGAGTGGAACGACGTGGCAGCAGCAGGCCTACCTCAAGGCGTCCAACACCGGCATCGGCGACAGCTTCGGTGCGAGCGTCGCACTATCGACAGAAGGCACCACCCTGGCAGTCGGTGCGGCAACCGAGGATAGCGCCGCGACGGGCATCAATGGCAACCAGGCCGACAACTCCGCCATCGCGTCCGGCGCGGTGTACGTGTTCACGTACACCGGAGGCACATGGAGCCAGCAGGCATACATCAAGGCGTCCAACACCAGCCGAGCCGATGCCTTCGGGGCGAGCGTGGCGCTCTCCGGCGATGGATCGACCCTCGCAGTCGGCGCATATGCCGAGGACAGCGGAGCCACCGGGATCAACGGAAACCAGACTAACGACGCGATTCCCGAATCCGGAGCAGCCTACATCTTCACGCGCAGCGGCACCACTTGGAGCCAGCAAGCCTATGTCAAGGCATCCAATACCGGGCTGACGGCCGAGTTCGGCTGGAGCCTCGCGATGTCGCCCGATGGCTCCATGCTGGCCGTGGCGGCGGTCGTCGAGGACAGCGACGCGATCGGTATCGATGGCGACCAGCACAACGTCGACGCGCTCGCCTCGGGTGCCGTCTATATGTTCAGGCGTGACGCCACTCGGTGGTGGCAGCAGGCATATATCAAGGCCAGCAACACGGGGAGCGCAGACCAGTTCGGCTGGAGCGTCTCCATCGCCGCCGACGGCACCGTCGCCGTTGGTGCCCTCGGAGAGGCGAGCGCTGCTACCGGTGTCGGAGGAGATCAAAACGACGATTCTGAGGTAGCGGCTGGCGCTGTGTATGTCGTGCGGTAGCGGCTGCGACACCTACTGCATGAGGGCAGAGGCGACCCAGCTGCGATGAGTTGACACGCTGAACAATAAGACACGGACAACATTTAACAAAGGGGGCATGGGGTGACGACCAGTGCCGCAGGCGTATCGCGCACAAAGCGCCGCGGTCAGTCGCGTAAAGTATCTGATCATATGTAAGTTATTATATTCCTTTACTCATTCTAACAGCGAGATCGGTGGTAATGCCGGACTCTCGAGGGGCACGTTTATGCTCAAAAAGGCATTTGGCAGTTCGATCTCATTCACGCTGAGCTGTACATACGCTCTGTCGCTGATTGCATGTAGCCAGATCTCACCCGGCAGCACGCAGGGAGTGGGCAATGGCGATCGCCTGACCAGCGCGCATTGGACCGCGTACGTCACTAACTCTCAGTACCTCCAGGCGCTCACCAAACCGGGTGTTTCGGTACAGCTCAACCTGGCCGATCCGAGGCAGTTCGACTTCGTGATGGCGCGCCTCCAGCTCGCCGGCAAGACCATGGCGAACTCACCCCATCTGTTCGATCGGGTCGCGGCTCGCCGCCAGGACCACATCGCTCGCGGCCTGAAGGCCGGCGCGTTCGCGGCCGGCCCACAGTCCGTCACCAGCGGGCGCGTGGCGATGCACTTCATCGAAGAGGCTCGCGTGTCGCCGGTCCAAAGGGCCGCGCTCACCGGCGCGCGGCGAACCGCAGCGTCGGCTTCGGGCACGCCGCTGGCGACAGGCACGGCGAGCTCCACGTTCCCGGGCGGCTCCGACTACACCTACGTCGACGTCAGCGTCTCCACGATCTCCGGCACGGCGGTCGCACCGCTCGCCTATCAGGAGGAGTTCGACAACCCGAACGGCAACATCGGCGCCAACGTCACGATCAGCACCTCGGGCGATCCCAGCGTGTCCAACCAGACGCGCTACGCGGTCGAGAGCTACAAGTTCGAGGACTACCCCGACGGCACCTCCACGGACTCCTACGTCCACGAGGAGATCGGGAGTGCGAGCCCCAAGGCGCCGGTCGGGCTCCCCCAGCTGTCGATTCCTCAGGTCAACGACCCGCGCGATACCGTCGGGCTCAACAGCGCCACGCCCGACGGCATCATCAGCGTCTGCATGGACCGCAACTGGACGAATGACTGCGACTACATCCTCAACACCGGCTCAGTGGTCGATCACCGGATCAAGATGCCGCTGAAGGGCGCGGTCACGCTCACGACCCAGCACGTCTTCGATCACGCACAGATCGACGCGGAGAAGGCCGCGCTGGCCGCCAACATGACGCCTCCCTTCGAGCCCGGCCAGGTGAAGCTCGTGCTGACCAACGTCGGCGGCGGCTGCGACGTCGACGCGAACAACGCGCTGATCCCCGGGATGTCGGGGTTCTGGAACTTCGCGACCCTGTCTCCGGACAACAAGACGCTGTCCTGGGACGCCACCGGTGCCAACGCGCTCAAATTCGACGAGGGCTGCACGCAGATCCAGAACCTCGCCAAGCTGACGATGCGCATCCCGGCGCCGGTCCTGTCGGTTCCCGGCAACGTCCCGTTCACGGTGTCGTTCACGATCACCGACGACCCCGCTACGCTGCGGCCGGACGCGACGCTGCCGCCGATCACGCTCACCAACAGCTGTCTGGCCGAGGGGACCCAGATCGAGATCGCCGCCGGCAAGCTCGCGCCGATCGAATCGCTCCAGATCGGCCAGGTGGTCTTCAACCCGTACGCCACCGGCGACCACGCGTTGACGATCAAGGATACCGCGCAGGGCCACGAGAGGGTGCCGATGGTGCGGATCCGCGATCAGGCCGGGCGCACGCTGCTGATGACCGAGATGCATCCGATCGCCACCGCGGACCGCGGCATGGTCCAGGCACGCGCGCTGAAGACCGGCGATGTCGTGATGACCACGCAGGGTCCCAGCAAGCTGATCGAGGTCAGCCGCGAGGCCTACAGCGGCAAGGTCTACAACCTCAAGGTCGGATCGGAGGCGCAGATGGCGAGCCTCGGGCCGGATCAGACCGTGGTCCACGCCAACGGCTTCGTGGTGGGCGACGGACAGATCCAGAGCAAGTATGAGGAGCTGTCCATGAAGCACGGCGCCAGGACGATCGATCAGGTGCCCGAGGTCTGGCGCCTCGACTACCTGCTCTCCGCGGCGCGCAGGTAGCGACCTGTCATCTATTCCGTCATTCCACCCAGCAGTAACCCTAACCATGGAAATCCGCGCATGAGCGCTCGACATCTTCCTTCCTACCTACTCATCCTTGCCACGTTCGTCGTTTCATCGTGCACCGAACCTGAACACATCGAGCACTCGCGCGGGCAGAGCGACGTCGCACAGTGGGTGGCCCAGCGGGCCCAGCTCGCGGCCAGCCGCCGGTTCCTGGTGACGCGAACCGGCCCGGCGCCCGCGGTGACCTTCGCGGAGGGCCAGGCCATGGTGGACGCCCTCGACATCCCGGCCGCATTTCGACCGACCTTCCAGTCATTGGTGGTCGCCGAGCCCGACGCTGCCGTGGTTCGAAGCAGCTACGGAGTCATCAAGCCGACCCACCACAGCGCGTCGGGCACCGACTCGTTCGTGCTGCTGAGCACCGGCTTGAGCGGCAACGAGCAGATCACCGCCGAGCCCGGCACCGATCTCGGGAATCTGGGGCCCGCGGGCGACGTGACGACCCTGCAGTTCCAGGTCACGATCCCACCCAGCATCAAACGAATGTCGTTCGACTACACGTTCCTCAGCGCGGAGTCGCCCGAGTTCGTCGGGTCGCAGTTCAACGATACCTTCACGGCAACGGTGAGCGATGCGCTGGGCGCCAATCGCCTGATCACGAGCAACTCGGTCAACATCGCTCCGTTTCATCCCGCGTCGGACACGTCGGTCGGTGCGTGCCCGTTTCAGCTCTACGTCGACAACCCGGCCGGCGTGAACACGGTGTTCAACCTACCCGGGTTCGCGCAGGTCGACGCCGGCACCACGGGATACGTGCACGTCGATGTGCCGATTTCCAGCGGACCTGCCGGCGGACCGGTGACGGTCACATTCGATATCCGTGACCTTGGTGATGGCATCTTCGATTCCGCGGTCATCCTCGACAACGTGCAATTCTCTGTCCTGGAGGTCGTCGATCCGCAGCGCGGGACGGCGATAATGGACACCCAAGGTCAGGTGCTCCGCACGACTTCCACCAACCTGTCGGACCTGTCCCGGCTCGCAGTCGGAGGAGCGGCGGTCCACGCAGCCACCGCCGACGGCATCACCGAGGTTGTCCTCCGCGCCAACGTCCCTGGCCCCGGAGCGGCCGACTTCGCGATCGCCTCCGGCGACCCCAGCGACGGCAACCTGAGCACGGACGACGGCCCGCCGGTGTGGGGCGCCACCGCCCACGCCAACGCGGTGCTCATCGGCGGCAAGTGGCTCGCGTTCGCGCTCTACCGGAGTCCGCCCGATTTCAACCGCGGCAGCGATACTGCGATCGACTCGCGCAGCGCGGCGCTCACCATGGACTTCACCCCGGCCGTCGGCGCGGTCATTCACCAGGATGCCGCCATCGACCTGATCCGGCCGCCGGTGGTGATCGTGCCCGACATCTGGGCGGGTTGCGACAGCTGGACGGATGTCAACGGCCTGATGGCCACACCGCCATCGGATCCGAGCCTTCAGCACTTCGCGATATCGTGTGCAGACTATCAAGCCACGAGCTCCAAGAGCTTCGATGAGGAAAATAACCGGAGAGTCCTCGACGACACGATCCGCCAGGCGTTGCAGAAACTCCGCGATGCGGGCGTGGCCGCGACCCGCGCGGATGTCATCGGCCACGGGATGGGGGCGTTGCTGGCGCGCAGGTACATCGATGATCCGGGCTACGCACGGTTCGACAACTTCAACGCGGGCGGGATCAATCGCTTGATCCTGATGAACGCGCCCACCCTCGGCTCGCGCCTGATCAGCCACATGATCCTGACGCGCGACACGATGAAGCAAGACGACGCGCAGAACGGGACGCAGAAATGGCCCAACACCAAGGCGACGCTCGCGATGAACGGTGTGCGCTTCGACGATGCCGATCAGGATCTCGCGCTGCAGCAGATGATGACAAACAGCCCCATCATCACTAACCTCGGCACGGCTCCGGCACGGCCGACCACCGTGTACTACCATGCGATCGTCAGCACCGGTGGGCACGACCTTACGCGAACTGTCGCCCTGCTGACCAGCAAGCTCATGGTCGGTGGCATCGCCGGGGCGGTGAAGAACTTCTACATCGTCATGGAGAACAATGATCCCGTCATGAAACCACCCCCTCCGGGGTTCACCAGCAAGCAGCAGTTGATCTTCGGAACCACCGATCCGGCAATCAGCTACATCTTCTGTCGGAATCAGCCGATTCTCGACATCGATCAGCATGACCTGTTCACGACCGCACCGGAGCAGGCAGGCGGACTGCAGCCCGCATTCACCACCGTAATTCCGGTCGTCGCCACGGCCGACGCGAGCGGGCACTTCAAGGTGCCGAACGACCCGGACCACACGACCGACGTGATCGCGCTGCTGAACGCACCGGTCAACGGCGGCCAGTTCACGACGTCGATGCCCCCGGGCACGGTGCCACCGCCCAGTGGTTGTCCGATCCTGCCTCTGGTGACGACCGCCTCGCTCAACCTGGCGCCCCGATCGCTGCTGCCCCAGACCATCGCCATCACGACGCCGGTGACCGGCGCGTCGGTGACCCCCGGCAGCAGCGTCTCGGTCACCGTGGACACCCAGGGCGGGGAGCCCCCCGAGTCGGTGCTGATCATCGGCACCGGCGGCTCCGAGTTGGTCGAGGCCGCCCCGTTCACCGCCAGCATCCCGATCCCGGCCGATGCGGTCGGCGTCGCGCCACTGAGGGCGATCGCGTTCTACGCCGACGGCGGCATGGCATTTGCCGGTCCGGTCACGCTGAACGTCTCGGTGACGGCCGCGATCACCTCGCTCCAGGTGGTGAATGGCGACCAGGTGCTGCGGCGCCCGGGCCGGGCTCGCCGGCTCTCCGTGCTCGCCACCTATGGCGATGGGATCCGGCGCGACGTCACGGCGTCGGCGCTCGGAACGAAGTACACCGTGTCGCAGCTGGCGCCGATCATCTCGGTGTCGAACGACGGCGTGATCACCGCGTTGGGCGCTGGCGACGCGACGGTCGCGGTCACCAACGGAGCGGCGATCACCAGCATCAACGTCAAGGTCGGTGAGGCCACATGCGGGGATGGCGTCCTCGATCCCGGCGAGGAGTGCGACGACGGCAACGTGCTCGCCGGCGATCACTGCGACCCGACGTGCCACATCGAGAATGCCGCGCCGGTGGCGGTGTGCAGCAGCCCGACGCAGTGCAATGACCCCGGGCTGTGCTCGGCGAACATCGCCAACCTGGGTGCGAGCTCGTTCGATCCCGACGGCGACGCGCTGTCGTTCACGCAGTCACCCGCGGGCCCGTACAGCGTGGGCCAGCACATGGTCTCGGTGGACGTGTCCGATGGCCGGCTCGACTCCGTGTGTTCGTCGACCGTCGTCGTCCTCGACTGCGAGAAGCCGGCGCTGACCTGCCCGGCGGCGTTCACCGCCGAGTGCACCGGCCCGGGCGGCGCGCTGATCACGCCACCGGCCGCCACGGCCACAGACAACTGCAGCGCCGTGGTCCAGGCACCCGACGCCGGTCAGCGACCGCTGGGCCCGAACCCGCTCACCTACACGGCGACGGACCCATCCAGCAACACGGCGACCTGCACGACGACCGTCACGGTGCAGGACACGGCGCCGCCGAGCATCACCTGCCCGGCCCCGGTCGTCGCCGAGTGCACGCACGACGGCAAGGCATTCGTCACACCTGGACAGGCGTCGTCGTTGGACATCTGCAGCGATGTCACGGTGACCGCTCCTCCCCCGGGGCTGTTCCCGCTCGGCACGACCGTGGTCACCTACACGTCGACGGACAGCAGCGGAAACCAGGCGAGCTGCAGCTCGACGATCAAGGTGGTCGATTCCCAGCCGCCGCACCCCGTGGCGGAGCACACGGTGACGCTGTGGCCGCCAAACCACGAGTACCACCGGGTGAGCCTCGACGACTGCGATATCGACGTCCGCGATGCCTGCGACGGCCAGATCGCGGCGTGCGTGTCCCACGCGAAGATCACCTGCGTGACCTCGGACGAGCCGGACGATGCGCCTGGTCAGGGCGACGGCAACACCACCTACGACATCGTCCTGGTCGATGATCGCACGGTGAAGCTGCGCGCCGAACGCGATGGCAGCGGCGACGGCCGCGTCTACCAGATCCACTTCGAGGTCCGCGACGCGGCCGGCAACCGAGGCGACGGCGTTTGCTCGGTGGTCGTCCCCCACGACCAGGGGTGCGTGAAGTACCCGGCGCAGGACCCCTGTGGGATCCACGCCGGCCCGCCCGCGAACTCGGTCTGCGCGGCCGGGTGCTCGCCGTGATCGCCGAGCGGTGACGAGCGGCCGGTCGGCGTGGCCTCCGACGCACAGCCGGGTCAGCATCCCAGCCACTTGCGGAATGGCCCACGGCGTTCGCGCGCGCTCGGAGCGCGTCGAGCAGGGCAGTGAAGGGTCGGCAGGCCGTTCAGGGATGGGGCAGGGGATCGGGGCCGAGCGGCACCGAGGCGCCCGCGCCCTGGGCGATCGCCTGGCCATAGATGTAGTGCGCCGACGCGAGGTCCTCGATCGCGATGCCGAGCGACTTGAACAGCGTGATGTCGCCGTCGGCGCGCCGCGCGGCGAACCGGCCGAGCAGCAGGTCGCCGAGCTCGCCGAGGATGTGGTCGTCGCCGATCGCGCCGTCGCGCCGGGCGAACAGGAAGTCGCCGGACTCGTTGAGCGTCGACTCCTTGCGATCGACCACGAGCCGCGCGCGGGCGACCGCGGCGGTGTCGAGCTCGCGGGTGGCGGCGAAGCACGCGCCGACCGCGTTGACGTGGGCGCCGGGGGCGAGCCAGGCGCCCTCGAGGACCGGCTCGCGGGCGGCGGTGGTGGTGCAGACCAGGTCGGCGCCGTCGACCGCGGCCCGCGCGGTCGGCATGACCTCGACGGGAACCGGGCTCTCGGCGGCGAACCGCTGGGCGTTGGCCGGCGTGCGGCTCCACACCCGGACCCGCCGGAGCGTGCGCACGGCGCGCATCGCCGCGAGGTGGGTCCGGGCCTGGACGCCCGAGCCCAGGATCGCCAGGTCGCCGGCGTCGCCGCGCGCCAGCGCACGGGTGGCGACCCCGCTGCATGCGGCGGTCCGGATCGCGGTGATGCTGCTGGCGTCCAGGATCGCCAGCGGGTAGCCGTACCGGGTGTCGAACAGCATCACGACGCCCTGGTGCGAGTCGTAGCCCGCGGCGTGGTTGCCGGGAAAGATGCTCACGACCTTGAGCCCGAGGCTCCTCGGTGAATCGAGGTACCCGGGCATCAGGCCGATCATGCCGGTGCGATCGGGCATCCACACCACCGAGCGCAGGGGCAGCACCGCGCCGCCCTGGCTGGTGGTGCGCAGCGCCTCGGCCATGACCTCGATGCACGCCTCCATGGTGAGCAGGCGGGTGACATCGACGTGGGACAGGACGAGGACGTTCATCGCAGCACCGCCAGTGCGCCGAGGGCGCGATCGGGGTCGACGTTACCACCGGACACGATGGCCACGGCGCGGCTGCCGGCCGGCAGCTTGACCTTGCCGGCGATCAGGGCGGCGGTCGCCGCGGCGCCCGAGCCCTCGACGTAGAGCTTGGCGCGGGTCATCAGCAGCAGCATGGCCAGGGCGATCTCGGCCTCGGTCACCGTGACGAGGTCGTCGACCGCCTCGCGCGCGATCGCGAGCGGCAGCGCGCCGACGAACGGCGTGGTCATGCCGTCGGCCAGGGTGTCGGGGCGGGGCACCGGGACGGGCTTGCCGGCGGCGAGCGCGGGGCCCAGGCCCGGGCCGGCCGCGAGCTCGACCGCGACGACGCGGACCCGCGGCGCGATCGCCTTGATCGCCGAGGCGACGCCGCCGAGCAGGCCGCCGCCGCCGACCGGGACGATCACCGCGTCGACGTCCGGCGCATCCTCGAGGATCTCCAGGCCGACGGTGCCGGCGCCGGCGAGCACGGTCGCATCGTCGAACGGGTGGACGAAGGTCAGCCCGCGCGCGCTCTCGACCTCGCGCAGCTTGTCGAACAGCGTGGCGCGGTCGTCGTGCAGCACGATCTCGGCGCCGTAGCCGCGGACCGCGTCGAGCTTGGACCGCGGCGCGGCGGTCGGCATCACCACCACGCACGGCGCCGCGACGTGGCGCGCCGCCCAGGCGACCGCCTGTGCGTGGTTGCCGGCCGACACCGTGACCAGGCCGCGCGCCCGGTCGGCGGCCGGGAGCGACAGCACCTTGTGGAGCGCCCCGCGCGGCTTGAACGAGCCGGTCTTCTGGAAGCACTCGCACTTGAGCCGGAGATCGACCCCGGCGCGCGCGCCGATCGAGTGTGCGGACAGCACCGGGGTGCGGTGCAGCTTGCCCGCGAGGTGCTCGGCCGCGGCGCGGATGTCGGGCAGGGGGATCATGGCGCGCGATGATACCGCCAAGCGCCCGGGCGTCCTGCGCGGTGGCGGCCCGGATGTGCCGAGGATGCGCCGGGGGCCGTCGGGCGGCGCCGCAAGGCGCCCGGGGGCGCGGAGCGGCGAACCGTGACGATGTCGGGCCCGGGGGGATGGCCGGGATGGCCGGAGATGGCATAGATCGGGACAGGATCGCTGATGCCCACCTCGCGCTGCTGCCTGGACCACATCGTCGTGACGGCGCACGACCTCGCCGCCGGGGTGAAGCACGTCTCGGACGCGCTCGGGGTCGCGATGCAGCCCGGCGGCGAGCATCCGGACATGGCGACCCACAACTGGCTGCTCCGGCTGGGCGACGCGGTGTTCCTCGAGGTCATCGCGCCGAACCCGGCCGCGCCCAGGCCGCCGCGGCGCCGGTGGTACGCGCTCGATGACGAGACGCCGGCGACGCTGCCCCGGCTCGCCGGCTGGGTGGCGCGCACCGGCGACGTGCGCGCGGCCGCCGCTGCCGCGTCCGAGCCGCTCGGCCACATCGAGGCGCTCCGCCGCGGGGCGCTGCGCTGGCTGCTCACGGTCCCCGGGGACGGTAGCCTGCCGATGGGCGGCGCGGCGCCGATGGTGATCGAGTGGCACACCCAGGGGCAGGTCGAGGGTCAGGAGGGTCAGATCCAGGGTCAGATCCAGGCTCAGATCCAGGCTCAGATCCAGGCTCAGATCGAGGGTCACATCGCGAGCCGGCTCCTCGATGACGTCGGCTGCTCGCTGCGCGCGCTGCACGTCCATCACCCGGAGGCGCACCGGCTCGAGGCCGTGCTGCGCTCGATCGGGTTCGACGATCCCGCGGTGGTCGTGTCGCCGCTGCCGGCGGGGGAGCCGCCCTACCTGCTCGCCGAGATCGAGACCCCGAGCGGGCCGCGGCGGCTCGGCGGGCGAACCTGAAGCTGCGCTGCCTGGCTGCGCTGCCTAGCTCCGCTGATCGAACGACACCTTGCCCGGGCCGATCGCGAGCAGCAGCAAGCAGCTGGACAGCATCATGAGGTCGAGCCGCGCCTCGTGGGCCGCGGACCAGAACCCGGTCTTGCCGGTCGTGGCGGCGAAGCCCCAGAACCCGTAGCCGAGCAGGATCGGCACCTTGGTCGCCGTGATCGCGACGACCATGTCGATCACCAGCGCGAACCCGGCCAGCCGGGTGTACAGGCCGATCAGCACGAGCGCGCCGGCGATGATCTCGACGCCGCCGACGAACGGCCCACTGATCTCCGGATACGGAATCCCGATCTTGATGAACCGGCCGACGCCGAACGCTTCCGGGGACAGGAACTTCTGGATGCCCTCGATGACGAACACGAAGGCGATCGCGACGCGGAGCACCACCAGCGCGGGCGGTGCCTGGTGCGCGATCACGCGCTCGGTCGAGCTCTGGCGGTTCATGAACATGACTACCTCCGGGGACGTTTGGGGGCGTGGTGCCTGGACTCATTGTCGAGCACCACCTCGCGATACAGTTCCGAGACCTCGCGCCGCAGCGAGCGCAGGAGCGCACGCCCGGCGGGAGTGATACGATACAGCTGGCGGCCGCGCGGGTGCGGGCTGGTCTTGCGGCGCACCAGCCATCCGTTGCGGGCCATCCGCGCCAGGGCGGGATACAGCGTTCCCGGACTCAGGCGGTGGCCATGCACCGCGAGCTCGCCGAGGAGCCACATCCCCCAGACATCGTGCGCCGCGGCATGATGAAGAATGTGGATCTTCCAGATCCCCAACCGGATCTCACGGTCCGCGGCCGATTGCATCCATGCTAATCATAGACGAAGGCCGTAAACGAGGACCAACTCCGATGCGCAAAGATCGACGAACGTTCGTGTCATCGCTGGTCGCCGGGGCGGTCTGTTCGCCCGGCGCCGGCATCGTGCTGATCGGCTGCTCCCGGTCGGCGTCGAATCCCGGCACCGGCCCGACCGGTCCGTCCGGAGCGGCGTCGGGCGACGGGGACAAGAAAGCCAAAGACGACGACGAGGTCACACCGGCAGAGGACCTCATGCGCGAGCACGGTGTGCTGCGGCGTGTGATGTACCTGTACGACGATGCCGCCGATCGACTCACCACGCGCCGCGACGTGCCGCTCGACGCGCTCGCGGCGTGCGCCGGCATCGTCCGGCGCGTGATCGAGGACTACCACGAGAAGCTCGAGGAGGACTTCCTGTTCCCTCGGTTCGAGAAGGCCGGCAAGCTCGCCGACCTCACGGCGGTGCTGCGGCGCCAGCACGTGGCGGGCCGGGTGGTCACCGAGCAGATCACCCAGCTGACCCGGGCCGCGCTGGCCGACGCCGATCGCGCGCGGCTCGCGGCGGCGCTGCGCAGCTTCAACCACATGTACCGGCCGCATGCCGCCCGGGAGGACACCGTGCTGTTCCCCGAGCTGCGCGGCCTGGTCGGCAAGCACGCCTACGAGGAGCTCGGCGACCAGTTCGAGGACAAGGAGAAGCAGATGCTCGGCGATCGCGGCTTCGAGCACGCGGTGGAGGAGGTCGCGAAGCTGGAGCAGGCGTTCGGGCTCGACGACCTCGCCCGGCTGACCCCCACGCCGTGACGCCGTGACGGGAGACCCCGTGGGCCCACCCGGGCCGGACGGGAGCGATCGGGCGCGCGCCGGCCGGACCTCGCTCGGCGAGCTGGCGTGGCTGTTCGCCCGGCTCGGGTTCACCACGTTCGGTGGGCCGGCGGCGCACATCGCGATGATGGAGGACGAGGTCGTGCGCCGGCGCGGCTGGATGACCCGGGAGCGACTGCTCGACCTGATCGGTGCGGCCAACCTGATCCCCGGCCCGACCTCGACCGAGCTGGCGATCCACATCGGCCACGATCGTGCCGGCTGGCCGGGCCTGATCGTCGCCGGGGCGTGCTTCATCCTGCCCGCGGTCGCGATCGTGCTCGCGATCGCGTGGGCCTACGTGCGGTTCGGCGCGCTGCCGGCGGTCGGCGGCGTGCTGTACGGCGTCAAGCCGGTGATCATCGCGGTCGTTGCCCAGGCGCTGTGGGGGCTGGGCCGGTCGGCGGTCAGGTCGGTCTGGCTGGGCGCGGTCGGGCTGGCCGCGCTGGCCGCCAGCCTGGCGGGGACCGACGAGCTGGTCGTGCTGGCGGCCGCGGGAGCCGCGGTCGCGCTCGGCCGCGCCTCGGTGCGGCGGATGGCGCCGCCGGCGGCCGGCTGGGCGCCGCTGTCGCTCGCCGGGGCGACGACCGGCACCGCGGCGGGCGCCGCGACCGCGGTCGGGCTCGGGCCGCTGTTCTGGGTCTTCCTCAAGATCGGCGCCGTCCTGTTCGGAAGCGGCTACGTCCTGCTTGCGTTCCTGCGCAGCGATCTGGTCGAGCGGCTGCACTGGCTGACCGAGGCTCAGCTGCTCGACGCGGTCGCCGTCGGCCAGGTCACGCCCGGCCCGGTGTTCACCACCGCCACGTTCGTCGGCTACGTGCTCGGTGGTGGCGGCGGCGCGGCGGTCGCCACGCTCGGTATCTTCCTGCCGGCGTTCGTGTTCGTGGCGATCAGCGGGCCGCTGGTGCTCCGGATCCGGAACTCGCCGAGCGCCGGCGCCGTGCTCGACGGGGTCAACGTGGCCTCGCTCGGCCTGATGGCAGCGGTCGCGCTCGAGCTCGGGCGCGCGGCGGTCGTCGACGTCCCGACCGCTGCGATCGCCGCTGCGGGCGCCGCCGCCCTGATCCGCTACCGCCTCAACTCGGCGTGGCTGGTGCTCGGCGGGGCGGTCGTCGGTGCCGCGGTGACCTACGGTCCGTGGCAAGCGCACTGATTGCCAATCACTCCCAGGGGAGCATCCGGACCCCGCTATTTCACTCATGTAACAGCAGCGTCATCCCGGGGGGATGGCCAAGTTATCGGTCTTTCCTGGCCTCGCGACACGGCGGATGGGGATGTGGAAAACGCGCAAAATTTGCGACCGCGTCCACAGAGGGAATCGTCACTTCCTCCGGGGCCGCCGTACTTGCCAGGAGTTCGACGAGTTCCGGCTCGTGCGGCCGCTCGGGGGCGGCCCGGATGAGAAATGGGGCGAACGCGCAAAATTTGCGACTGCAACGGGGCGCACAGAGGGAATCTCGCAGTGCGCGTACAACACAATGCACGACATGACACTCGTCCACTCCACCGGAGCCGAGGCGTTGCTGGGCCCGACCTGGAGCCCACCCCAGGAGTTCGACGAGTTCCGGCTGGTGCGGCCGCTCGGGGGCGGCGCGATGGGCCAGGTCTACCTCGCCCACGACACGCTGCTCGACCGGCTGGTCGCGGTGAAGGTCGTCCGCGGCGCGATCGAGCCGGCGACGCGCGCGCGCGTCCTGGACGAGGCCCGCGCGATCGCGCGGCTGCAGCACCCCAACGTCGTCGCGATCTACCGGGTCGCCGAGGTCGACGGCCGCCCGTACCTGGTGTCCGAATACGTCCCGGGCCGGGGGTTGCACGAGCTGACGCGGCCGGTGCCATGGCCGGCGGTCCTCGACATCGCGCTCGATCTCACGCGCGGGCTCGCCGCGGCCCACCGGCGCGGCGTGCTCCACCGCGACGTCAAGCCGGCCAACGCGATCCTGGCCGACGACGGCCGCGCCAAGCTGCTCGACTTCGGGCTGGCGACGATCGTCGATCGCGGGCCGGCCGACGACCCGGCCGCGATCCGGCCGCCGCCCGGCGCCGCGCCGCAGGCCCCCGGCCGTGCCCCCCGCGGGTTCGACCTGGCGAACCTGATCGCGGATCCGACCCGTCCCATGACGGCGGGGGCCTCGGCGGCCGCGTCGGACGTCGTCGAGTTGCCGGGCGTTCCGCTGCAGCTGATCGGCACGCCGATCTACATGGCGCCCGAGGTCTGGCGCGGCGAGCCCGCGACCCAGCGCTCGGACCTGTACTCGCTCGGCGTCCTGCTCTACGAGCTGCTGGCCGGCGCCGCACCGCATCGCCACCTCGGGCTGAACCAGCTCGCCGAAGCGGTCCAGTACCGCGACATCCCGCGGCTGGGCGAGGTCGCGCCGGGAGTCGAGCCGGCGCTGGCCGCGATCGTCGATCGCCTGGTCGAGCGCGATCCGCGGGCGCGGTTTGCGTCGGCGGACGCGCTGCGGGTCGCGCTCGAGGACAGCGCGGCGCCGCCGGCGGTCGGCAACGCCCCCGGGGGCAATCCCTACCGCGGGCTCGCGGCGTTCGAGGCGGCGCACGCGGCCGTGTTCTTCGGCCGCCGGGTCGAGATCCGCGAGGTGGTCGATCGGGTGCGGCTCGAGACGTTCGTCGTGGTCGGCGGTGACTCGGGGACGGGCAAGTCGTCGCTGTGCCGGGCCGGCGTGCTGCCGTGGCTGGCCGAGCACGCCGGCTGGTCGTGCGTCGAGGTCGTCCCGGGCCGCCAGCCCGTGCGCTCGCTCGCCGCGGCGCTCGCCCCGTGGACCGGCCGCGACGAGGCCGCGCTCGTCGAGCAGCTGCGCGACGACCCCGACGCGGTCGCCGGCGCGATCCGCAAGCACGCGGGGGCGCGCGACGCCGCGCCGCACCGGCTGCTGGTGTTCGTCGACCAGCTGGAGGAGCTGCTGACGCTGTCGGCGCCGCGCGAGGCCCGGGTGGCCGCGGCCGCGATCGCAGCGCTCGCGGTGCGCTCGCCATCGCTGCGCGTGCTGGCGACCGCGCGCGCCGACTTCCTGTCGCGGCTGGCGATGCTGCCCGGCCTGGGCGACGAGATGGCGCGCGGACTGTACTTCCTGCGGCCGCTCGGCGGCGACCAGATCCGCGAGGCGATCGTGCGCCCGGCGGTGGCGCGCGGCGCGACCTACGAGTCCGAGGCGCTGATCGAGGAGCTCGTCGCGCACGCCGAGGACGCTCCCGGCGGGCTGCCGCTGTTGCAGTTCACGCTCGCCGAGCTGTGGGACGCGCGCGACGCGTCGGGCCGGACGATCCGCGCGGCGTCGCTCGCGGCGCTCGGCGGGGTCGCCGGCGCGCTGGCCCGCCACGCCGACCGCCTGCTCGATGGGCTGAGCGCGGACGAGCGCGAGGCGGCGCGCCGGATCCTGCTCCGGCTGGTCACCGCGCAGGGCACGCG
>JBGQCL010000268.1:0-15990 GCA_041495365.1 Kofleriaceae bacterium
AGACCCCAGCATGGCCAAGCGAAGCGACCCGACCAGACCCAAACAGCGAGACCGCGGAGCCAGCGACGACGACCCCGTCATCGCGCGACTGCGACGACACCTCGACTTCCTCGGATTGACCCGGACGCTCGACCAGCTCGACGAGTTGCTCGCGTGGGCAGCGCACGAGCGCCCCGGTGCCACCGCGCTGTTCGAGCACGTCCTCGGTCTCGAGGCTGCCCACAAGCTCGAGCAGCGAATCACGCGCCGCATCGACACCAGCGGCCTCGTCGAGCGCAAAGCGACGAGCCGGAGGTCCACGTCGAGCTTGATGCCTGCGGCGGCACACGCGGCGATGCCGAGACGCACCGCTTCGTCGGGCCTCGACTTGTAGCTCGCGAGCCCCATCGTGCGCAGCGTCGCGCCGGGTAGACCTCGATGATCTCGCCAGCGCCGCGTCCGCCAGGGAACGGCAGCACGCGGTACTGGTGCGACTCCCACAGCTTCGAGAGCAACACGTTCCCGAGGAGCGTCATCTGAAACGTCGCCTGGAACTTGTCCTTGAGCGGCGGCTGCCCGCCGGCGGCGATGTCCGTTGCGCGCTTCGTCCAGAGCCGCGCGCGCTCGGCGCGGTCTCGCCACGAGGCGAAGGGCGTGAAGTCGAGCGGGTCGGTGAGCGGGACGCGCTGCGCGATCCACCAGTTGAACGAGCGCCAGCCGAGGAACGCGCCGTCCGTGTGGCCGACGTCGGCGGCAAACTTCGGGTCGCGAAGGAGCGCGTGCGGGACGCAGAACGGGAAGTCGAACCCGACGACGCGCGCCGGTCGGGCTACGAGCTCGTCGATGAGTTCTTTCGCGGTCCAGCCCGGAGGCTCGTTCGCGAGGAGCCGTGCGTTCATCCCGGTCGCGTCGATGCGGTAGGAGTGCCAGCCCGTCGAGTGCGCGGCGACGGCGACGATCTTCCGCCGCTGGTCGCGCGCTCGCTGCGGCGCACCGAAGTCGACGCCGACGATCATGTCGACCTCGAACGTGCGGCGAAGGGGACCAAGGGCACCATGACGCTCCAGTTGTCGCCTTTGCCGCCGATGTGGTCCAGGGCGATCCGCCCGGCGACGGTGTCGGCCCGCCGCGCGGCTGGGACAGCGCCCCGACGATCAACAGTCCCGCCGCCGCCCACGCCCGGACCTCGCCAGATCGGTTCGCCACGTGCATCGGCAGGCATCGTTCGTCGCTCGTCGCAAGCCTTCGCCCCGACGCTCAACAGGCTCGGCCCCGTCGCGGACACCGAAGCTGTTGACCAACGGGGCCGACTGTTGATCGCCGGGTACGCAGTTAAACGCCTCTCGGCTTCTCTCTCCCCGCGGGCCAGGAGAGAGAGCAGGAGAGCTGTCCCACGCGGCGCTCATCGAGCTCGCTCGGCGTTCGCTGCGAGCACCCGCGAGAGCACCGTCGCAGGACGCGCCGCGCGCGAAACGCCCGGACTTCTGGGGAGAAACGGCGAAGCCCCCTAGGATCGCTCCTTGGGGGCTTCTGTTTACCGACCCTCGCCGTTGGTTGGCGACGAGAGAAAAATGGCTCGCCGCTCGAGGTCCAACCCTCGACCCGCCGGTGAACCGCGCGCCGAGAACGCCGGTCCACAGAGCGCCGGGCTTGCCGGCCATCGCGTGCGGCGCGGTCGGCCCCGCGTCGAGCGAGGCGCCGCCGGATCACGGGAGCCGTCCGGGTCATCCCAGCGCCTCGGCGACCTCGCGCGCGGCGCGCAGGCCGTGATCGAACGCCTCCTCGAACAGCGCGAGCCCCGACAGGTCGGTGTGTGCGAAGTGCAGCCGGCCGACCCGCGCGGCGAGCGCGATCCGACCGCCGGCCTGGCCGCCGCCGAACAGCGCGCCGGTGCGCGGCCGGATCATGCCGTGGCCCCAGAACGCGACCTCGATGTGGCCGACCAGCCCGCGGACGTCGGGGTGGGCGCGCTCGAGGTCGGCGAGCACGACCTCGGCCCAGTCGTCGTAGCTCGCGCCGGCGAGCTGGGTGCGCGCCTTGCGGGCGTCGCCCGGGAACGGGTAGTACCAGGTCCACACCGTCGGGCCGCGGTCGCGGCCGCGCTGGTGGGTCGCCGACACGTAGCCCAGGCTCGGGCTGTCGCGAAACACGTTGTCCCACGCCGGCGGCGCGTGGTGGGCCTCGGCCGGCCGGCCGCGCAGGTGGACGTTGGCCACCGCCCAGGCGCCGTGGTCGTCGGCCGCCGCCGCCGGGACCGTCGCGCCGGGCGGAGCCGCGACGATCCGGCGCCGCACGAAGCTCGGCACCGCGACGATCACGCGGCGCGCCCGCACGCCGAACGCGCCGCCCGGCCCGATCGCGACGACCTCGCCGCCGGGGTCGATGCGCTGCACCGCGACGCCGGTCTCGATCGCCGCGCGGGCCGCGAGCTGGCGAACCAGCGCGGCGTTGCCGTCGGGCCAGGTCACCACCGACTGCGCGGCGGCGCCCGCGGTGCGCTGGCGGGCCGCGAAGTAGAACAGGCCGGCCCACGCGCTGGTGTCGGCGGCGAGCAGCGCGTAGTCGTCGCGGCACGCGTAGTCGCACAGCCAGCGCAGCCGCTCCGAGGTCAGGCCGCGCGCGTCGAGCCAGGCCGCGAACGACATCCGGTCGAGCGCGGTGACCTCCGGATCGGCGGTCGACCGGCTGCTCGGGATCGCGAACGCGCGGCGGCCGCCGGCGTCGCGCCAGGCCGACCAGCGATCGATCTCGCGGCGGAACACCGCGAGCTGCCGGCGGTCCTCGGCGGTCGCGCCGGCGTCGAGGTACAGCCCCTCGTACCACCGGCCGCGGTAGAACACGCGCTCCTCGGGCTCGCGGCAGCGCATCGCCTCGTCGACGATCGGCGTGCCATCGGCGGCGGTGCCCTCGATCGCCCCGAGCTCGCCGAGCAGCGCGATCAGCTCGGTCTGGTCGCGCTGCGGCGCGACGATGTAGTGCGCGCCCCACGGGTAGCGGGTGACCGCGCTGGTCCCGCCGCGCGCGGTGCCGCCCGCGACGTCGTCGAGCTCGAGCACCACGACGTCGCGGATCCCGCGGCGCGCGAGCTCCCACGCCGCGGCCAGCCCGGCGACCCCTGCCCCGACGATCACCACCGCGTGCTCGCGCCAGGCCGGGACCGCCGGCGCCGCGGCGAGGTCGCGCACCACCGCGTGGCCGCGCGCCATCCCGGTGCCGACCAGCGCCCCCGGCGGGATCCGCGCGCGCCCGCCGCAGCCCAGCGCCGCCGCGAGCGGCGCGCCGAGCAGCAGCGCGACGAACTCGCGCCGCGAGCTCACTCCCACCGGCGCCACTCCTTCTCGTAGTAGCGGACCAGCGCCTGGTTATCGAGCTGGTTGATCTCGACCGCGACCGGCGCCATGTCCGCCGGCAGCTCGAACATCGCGGCGAGCGCCGGCGGGTTGAGGAACCGCAGCGGCAGCGCGGGCACGCGGGTCGGCGGCAAAAACGGCGCCTGGCGCGCCAGCGCGTAGCCCCACACGCCGAACGACGGCACGGTGACGTGGTACGGCTGGACGGCGAACCCCGCCGAGCGCATGGTCTCGATGATGCACCAGTACGACCGCCGCGCGAACAGCGGCGACGTCGCCTGGACGCTGACCGCGCCGCCCGGGGCCAGCCGCGCGCGCAACCGGCGGTAGAACAGCCGGGTGAACAGCTTGCCGAGCGCGAACGTGTTGGGATCCGGGAAGTCGACGATGATCACGTCCCACGTCCCGGGGTGCTCGTCGAGCCACACCATCGCGTCGTCGTTGATCACGGTGACCCGGCGATCGCCGAACGCGTGGTGGTTGAGCTCGCCGAGCGGCGGGAACCGGCGCGCCAGATCGGTCATCGCCGGATCGAGATCGACCAGCGTGACCGCCTCGATCGACGGATGCGCCAGCACCTCGCGCAGCGCCAGGCCGTCGCCACCGCCGAGGATCAGCGCGCGCCGCGGTGGCGCCTCGGCCGCCATCATCGCGGGGTGGACCAGCGCCTCGTGGTAGCGGTACTCGTCGGCCGACGCGAACTGCAAGTTGCCATTGAGGAACAGCTGGAACCCGGCGCGGCCGCGGGTCACCACGATGCGCTGGTACGGCGTGGTCTCGCTGAACACCACCGGATCGGCGTACATCTCGTCCTCGGCCCAGCTCGTCAAGCGGCCCGCCATCGCGAGCCTCGCCGCCATCACGGCGAGCACCGCGAGCGCGCGGAGCCTGAGGCCGCGCCGCCCCGCGCCGAGCCGGCCGGCGAGCAGCCAGGTGCCCCACAGCCCGACGCACGCGTTGGCCGCGCCGATCGCCAGCGACGACCGCACCAGCCCGAGCCGGGGGACCAGCACGAGCGGGAACATCACCGCCGCGGCGAGCGCGCCGATGTAGTCGAACGTCAGCACGCGCGACACCAGGTCCTTGAACGCGACCTGGCCCTCGAGCAGCCGCATCAGCAGCGGGAGCTCGAGGCCGACCAGCACGCCGATCGCGGCGACGAACCCGAGCAGCACGACCTGGAAGTGCGCGACCGAGCCGTACGCGAGGAACAGCACCGGCGCCGAGGCGCCGCCGACCACCGCGACCGCGAGCTCGATCTCGATGAACCGGCGGCCGAGTTCGCCGGTGATCCGGCGCGACAGCCACGCGCCCGCGCCCATCGCCGACAGGTACAGCCCGATCACCAGCGAGAACTGGGTGACCGAGTCGCCGAGCAGGTAGCTGCCGAGCGTGCCGGCGAGCAGCTCGTAGATCAGGCCGCAGATCGCGACCACGAACACGTTGAGGTACAGCGCGGTCGCCCGCAGCCGGACCGCGTCGGCCTCGCGGCGACGGCCGCCGTCGGGGGCCGCCGGCTCAGCTGCCACTGATCGCCGCGGCGATGATGAGCGAGATCCCGATCAGCACGCCCGCGATGATGATCGCGAGCGAGGTGTTCTGATCGTCCTCGATCTCCTTCTTCACCGAGAACGGCGCGATCTTGACGATCAGCCAGAACGCGATCCCGAACACGGCGAGCCCGATCGCGGCGAACACTGCGGTGTCGATCGCAGCCTCGCCCAGGTTCTCGATCTTCATCACTTGCCTCCGTGGTAGCCGGTGTGCCAGAAATGGAACGAACGATAGCCGCCGGGCGACGATCGCACGCTCGCGGGGATCTCCTCGCGCTCGGGCGAGCCCGGCTCGTAGTCGGTGTAGGCGAGCGCGGCGTAGCCGGTGGTGACCAGCGCGCCGAACACGCCGAGCACGATCGCCATCGCCGATCGCCTGGGCCGGGGCACCGGCGGCAGGTCGGGCGCCGGGGCGCCGGCCGGGGTGCCGGGCGGTTTCGCGGGCTCAGTCGTCGTCATCGTCATCTCCTCCGGTCACGTGCGGCCGGGCACCGGCGCCCCGCCGCGGCAGGTTGCTGTTCTGCCACCGCCGCGCGCGGAACCGCGCCGCGTGCCAGCCGACCAGCAGGAACGGCACGCCGAGCACGCCGAGCACGAGCCAGAACCACGTCCCGACGAACACGCCCTGGCGCACCACCACGCTCAGGTGGACGTCGCCGGCGCCGCCGTGCTGGGCCTCGACCCGCAGCACGTAGCCGCCGGGCGGAACCGGCGCGATCACCTGCTCGGTGGTGTGCGAGCCCTCGCTCCACGACTCGCCGTCGTCGACCCCGGCGTAGTACTCGAGGTTCGCGTCGAAGCTGACCACCTGACCGGTGGCGTCGTTGACCAGGTCGACCGCGGCGTAGCACCAGTTGTTGTAGACGTTGGCGTCGAGCGCGACCGCGACGTTGCGGCCGCCGTCGAGCTGGAACCGGTCGGAGAACATCACGGCGCCCGCAGGTTCGGACGATGACCCGGACGGCGGTTCGGCCGCGCCGCCCGATCCGGTGGCCTCGGCCGACGGCACGACCCCGAGCGTCGGATCGACCGCCGGCCGCGGCGTGGCGGACTGCGCGGGCACGGCGAAGTCCTGGCGCAGCCGCTGGGCCGCAGGCGCGCTCGCGCACTTGGCGATGCCGACCGCGCAGAACACCGCCAGGACCAGCTGGATCACGCGGCCGACCCCGCCCGGGTACGGCTGGTTCGGCCCGACCCCGATCGGCGACGGCAGGCCGAGCCGCGCGCCGAACGCGCGCTCGACGTCCCGGGGGGTCAGGTAGGTCGAGAGCGACCAGGTCTCCTCGGTCGGCGACGCCTCGCGCGACAGCATCGCCGGCGGCGCGATGAAGTCGATCGACTCCACCCGCTCGCCGGCCTGGACCCGCCAGTAGAACTCGCCGAGCACGCTGTCGACCCGCAGCGTCGCGCCCTGGAACCGCCGGAACGCCACGCCGCCGTAGTTCGCGCCGAGCCCGGTCGACACCGCGCCGGCCGCCACCGGCTGGACGTAGCTCCAGTGGCCGTCGGAGCACACCAGCCAGCGGAACCCGACGCCCGGCGCGTACAGCAGGTACTCCTCGAACGGCCACCACTCGCCCTCGACGTACGCGCTGCGCCCGACATGGCCGATCACGGTCAGCTCGCCGTCGGCGAACCGCCCCTTGCTGCCGAGCGCGATCGCGAGCTGCGGCTTGTGCGCCTGGCGCGCGATGATCGACAGCGTGCCGCCCTCGACGCTGACCAGGCTGCTGCAGAACGGGCACACCACGCGCAGCGACTGGTCCGGCACGCGGAGCTCCAGCGCGCCGTTGCAGTTCGGGCACGCGAGCCGCGCGCCCTGCGCGGGCCGGGCCCCGGCCTGGGCCTGGGGCGCCTCGCCGCCCGACAGCGCGAGGTCCCGCGGCGTGACCTGCGCGCCGATGTACACCGCCGGCGGCTCGCTGCCGTCGCCGTAGTCGATCGTCGCGAACACGCCGCGCCCGTCGGACAGATCGACGAACTGGAAGCTCGAGCTCGGCACCAGGCGGTACGGGATCTCGCCGAGCGCCGAGGCGTAGGTCGCGGTGCCGCGCTCGGCCACCGTGAACGTCATGCCCGCGAGCGCGATCTGCGCGCCGGGGGCGAGCTGCGGCAGCGCGGAGATCGAGGGCGGCACTGCGTCGGGCCGCTCCAGCGTGAAGTACAGCCGGCCCTGGGCCTCGGAGATCCACGCCCACTGCCCGCCGTCGAGCTTGGCGTACCACTCCTGCCACACGCCGCCCGATGCGTGGCGGAGCTGCGCCATGCCGACCAGCAGGAACCCGGTCGAGCCGTAGCGGCCCTCGGCGAACAGCCGCAGCGGCGAGTCGATCGGGATCAGGTCGGCGAACCGGCCGAGCGTCTCGACGCCGCGATCGGTGCGCACCACCGCGGAGCGGCAGTGGCCGCACACCCGGACGAACGAGTCGTCGTAGCGGAACTCGACCTCGGCGCCGCAGGTCGGGCAGCCGACGATCACGGCCGACCCCGCCGGTGCTCGGTCGCGGTGACCTCGCGCGCACCCAGCGCGTCGACGACCAGCTCGCCGAGCAGCGCGCGCCACGGCGCGGGCTCGAGCGCCCGGCAGCAGTACGCGTTGAGCGTGGCGGTGCCGGTCTCGGGGAACGTGTGGATCGCCAGGTGCGACTCGGCGAGCAGGTACATCGCGGTGACCCCGCCGGCGCCGGGGAACACGTGGACCGCGGTCGACACCACGTGGAGGTCCATGGCGCCGACGATCCGGTCGAGCAGCGCGAGCACCGCGCCGCGATCGCGCAGCTTGCCGGGGACGCAGCCGTGCGCGTCGACCAGCCACTCGGTGCCCCCGTGCATCCGGGGGAGCGTAGTAGCCTGCGGCGCCGCGCTCAAGCCCCGCCGCCGCGATCGCGCTGTCACCGCCGCGCGATCGCGTTAACCCGGACCAAGACGGTCGCCCCGCCGAGGTCGTCGCCCTGCCGCGCGCGGACCGCGAGCTCGACCGACGCCCACGAGAATGCCTGATAGCGCACCCCGACGCCGAGCATCCAGCGCAGCACCGGGCCCTGCGTGGCGTCGAGCTCGGGCTCCCACGCGATGTCGCCGAGCAGGCTCGACCGCGGGTACATCGGCGGGTGGAGCTCCACGCCGGCCAGCGGCCGGAGCGCGGCGGCCGAGCGATGGTCGCCGACGCTCGCCGCCAGCGCGTCGACCCCGGCGTGCAGCCGGACCACGCCGAGATCGCGGCTCGCCACCAGGTACGCGTCGGTCGCCCGCGGCGCGCCGACCGCGGGCTCGTAGGCCGCGAACGTCGCGCGCACCCCGAGCACCAGCGCGGGCATGCCGTGCAGCCAGGCGTCCTGGTGGGCGCCGATCCGGAACGCCGCGCGGCCCAGCCGGAGCGGCGTCCGCTGCATGGCGCAGTCGGTGCAGCCCCGCACGTCGCTGTCCTCGTCGATCTCGAGCTCGGCCAGCCCGTCGAGCGAGGCGGCGACGTACGCCGCGGTGTCGCCGCGATGATCGACCCCCAGCGTCGCGGTCGCCGCGCCCGACGGCGGCAGCCACGCGGTCGGTGCGGTGAGCACGCGCGACTCCATCGGATCGGCGGCCACCGGCCGGGCCGCGATCAGCGCCGCGGCCACCGTGAGCACCGCGCGCATGGCTACTTCAGCGTTTCCACCGCGTCGCTCAGCGCGAACGACGTGAGCGTGATCTGGCCGAAGATCTGGGCGTCGAGCAGGTTGGCGTTGCCGATGTCGGGGACGCGCACGCCGGACTCGATGTGCATGAACCGCGCGACCTGGTAGCGCACGCCCCACGCCAGCTCGGGCTTGAGCCGGATCGTGCCCATCCCACCGGCCGGGCCGCCGGCCGCGCTGGCGCAGCCGTAGCAGAACTCGGGCGCCCAGCTGAGATCGACCAGGATCTCGGAGCGCGGCAGCGGCCGGGCCTCGAAGCCGCCGAACGCGCGGAGCTGCTTGGCGAAGCCCTGGCCGTGCAGCGTGATCGGGTCGGGCGGCATCGCGGCGCCCGCGTTCTCCTGCAGCGAGGCGTCCCACACCGCGCCGCCGAGGTGGAGCGCGACGTCGGGCCCGAGGTGCTTGCTGGCGACCAGGGTCAACTCGGCGATCCGGGTCCTGGAGCCGAGGTGCTCGCGCTCGAACGACTTGCGGAACCCGAGCGTCACGCCGGGCTGGCCCGTGAACAGCCGGTTCTCGTCGACGCCGAGCCGGAACGACGCCGTGACGTAGGGCTGGAGCACCTCGGACTTCTCCTTGCTGGAGTCGGTCTGGCGCTCGTGCACCTGGTCGGTGGTCGCGACCCCGAACTCGGCGACGTCGCCCAGGCCGACCCGGCTGTCGCTCGACACCCCGCCGCCGGTGTCGATCCGGTTGCGCGAGTACAGCACGCCGGCCGGCAGCAGCCACCCGGTCGGCGTGTTCAGCACCTCGGGGAACCGCATCTTGTGCACGCGCGGCGGCCGGGGCGCCGGCGCGCCCGGCGTGAGCTCGACCGACCCATCGGGCCGCGTCACGACCTGGCCCGGCTGGCCGGGATCCGGGCCGTACGGGCTCTGCGGGACTGGCGCCGGGCCGCCGCGCGGGTCGCCGGCCGCGCCGTCGGGTTTCGGTGGATCGCCGGGCGCCGGCTGCGCCCGGGCGATCGCCGCGGTGCCGAGCACCGCCGCGAGGATTGCGTTGCTTGCATGCTTCATCGTCATCTCCGCGCGCCCGCGCGCTAGTTGCAGAACGCCCCGACGGCGCGGCAGGCCAGCGCGCCCCAGGGCACGAACACCGCGGCACCGAGCCGGATGTCCCACGAACTCACGATCGCCTCGACCCCTTCGGGCGAGACGGCGTCATCGACCTGATACCCGATGCTGCCCTCGAGGGTGATCGACGGGAGGACCCGCCACTTCATCCCGAGCCGGCCGAGCACGCCGCGGCCGATCACCGGCCTGGGCTGGATCGCCGGCATCCACTCGAACTGCGGCGCCAGCGCGATCTCGCCGACGATCGTCGCCCACGGGTTCATCGCGACCTCGTAGCCGGCGGCCGGCAACAGCAGCGTCCGCTGTGCGATCAGGTTGGGATCGGCGGGCGCCGCCTTGGCGAACGAGATCCGCGTGCCGCCGTGCAGGGTCAGCCACGGCGCCACCGTGAACCGGAGCCGGCCGACCACGTAGAGATCGGTGACGGTCTCGTCGACGTTCTTGCCCTCGAGCAGCTCGCCGCGCGGCACGCCGAGCCGGAACGCGACGCCGAACGCCGGGACGTTGGGATATTCGGGGATCGGCAGCTTGAGCTGCACGCCGACCGCGGGCACCGGCGCGTTGAGCCCGGTGATCCCGATCGCCTCGGTGTGGCGGTACTCGAGCTGCGCGATGTCGCCGAACCCGACCGCGAGCACGCCGGCCGAGGTCAGCACGCCGGGCTTCTGCAGCAGGCTGCCCTCGCCCGAGACGGTCAGGATGTAGGCGCCGATCACGTCGGTCGTCGGCATCGCAAACAGCCGGGCGCTGCGAAACGGTCCGCGGAACATCCGGCCGAGCGAGGTGTCCGGGGTGCGCGGCACCTCGCCGACGACATCGCCGCGCGCCGGCGCCGGATCGCCGCGGTGGCCGCGCTCGCTGCCGTCGCTGCCGTTGCTGCGGTCGCTGCTGCCGGACGATCCGCCGGGCGCGGCATCGTCATCGGCCGCGGCCGCGCGCGGCGCGATCGCCGCTCCGAGCGCCGCCGCGAGCATCGCCGCGAGCACCGGCGCGATCGACCCGACGAGTGCGCGTTGCATGCGCCAGTTGTGAGGTCGGACCACGTGAACTCGCCAGCGCGCGGCCGTGATCTACGCGTGATCGCCAGACGCTGCCGCGTGTCAGGATCCGGGCACCATCGCGTGTCAAGATCCGGACGCGACGCGGCGCACGCCGAGGATTCTCCGACGGCGCGCGCCGCGCCGATTGGCGTGAAATCCGCGTGATCGGCGCGCGGCGCTGGCGGATGCTGTGCCGGCGTGAACCGTTTGCCCAAGCCCTCGCGGTCTCGCCGGTTGCTGGCGCAATCGCAGGTCGCGTTGTCGCGCACCGGCCCCTCCGACGACGAGGGCCGCGGCTACCTGCAGACCCGGATGACGCTGTACTCGGGCCTGATGTTCTGGAGCATCGTCGCGCTGCTCGTGTTCCTGACCGCGCTCTACTGGATCTATCCCGCGATCAAGCCCAGGCACAACGACGTCATCTTCATCGGAGCGACGATCGGGCTCGGCGTCATGGCGATCCTGTGGCGCGGGGTCCTGATCCGTCGCGCGGTCTCGGTGCGTGCGCTGTACGCGCTCGACGTGGTCTACGCGGCCGGCAGCGGCGGCTCGTTCGGAGTCAGCGCGTTGCTCGCGAGCGACCTGCGCCCGGCCGGCTACACGGTGCTGATCTACGCCGCGTTCACCGTGTTCATGCGCGCGATCGTCGTGCCGAGCAGCGGCCGGCGCACCGCGGTGGTCTCGCTGCTGGTGTTCGTGCCGATATGGACCGCCGCCTTGCTCCTCGCCGTCGAGACCACCCAGGAGCTGCCGCCCCCGGCGTTCGTGGTCGGTGCGCTCGTGCTCGGCGTCGTGCCGATCCTGCTCGCCTCGGTCGGCTCCCACACCATCTACGGCCTGCGCCGCGAGGTGTCCAAGGCCAAGCGGCTGGGCCAGTACACGCTGGAGAGCAAGATCGGCGAGGGCGGCAACGGCGAGGTGTACCGCGCGCATCACGCGCTGCTCCGCCGGCCGACCGCGATCAAGCTGCTGCTCCCGGATCGGGTCGGCGCCGACAACCTCAAACGGTTCGAGCGCGAGGTCCAGCACATGAGCCAGCTGACCCACCCCAACTCCGTCGCGGTGTTCGACTACGGCCGCACCCCCGACGGCGTGTTCTACTACGCGATGGAGTACCTTGGCGGCATCGACCTCGAGCACCTGGTCGGCCAGTTCGGGCCCCAGCCGTCGGGCCGGGTCGTCCACATCCTGGTCCAGGTGTGCGGTGCGCTCCACGAGGCCCACGCCGCCAGGCTGATCCACCGCGACATCAAGCCCGCCAACATCATCCTGTGCGAGCGCGGCGCCGTGCTCGACGTCGCCAAGGTCGTCGACTTCGGCCTGGTCAAGGAGATCACGCGCGACACCGACGCGTCGTCCCAGGTCGTGCTCGGCACCCCCGCCTACGTCGCTCCCGAGGCGGTGACCGACCCCGATCACATCACCCCCGCCGTCGATCTCTATGCGCTGGGCGCGGTCGGCTACTTCCTGATCACCGGGCGCCCGGTGTTCGAGGGCAAGACGCCCGAGGACGTCTGCATCCAGCACGTGACCCAGCCGCCGCGGCCACCGTCCGCGCTCGGGATCGCGATCGCCCCGGCGCTCGAGGCGGTGCTGATGACGTGCCTCGCCAAGCAGCCCGCGCAGCGCCACCCGTCGGCCGCGGCGCTCGCCGAGGCGCTCGAGGCCCTGCCGCCGGCGGGCGACTGGAGCAAGGCCGAGGCCGTCGCGTGGTGGGACCAGTTCCGCAGGTCCCAGACCACCGGCAGCGCGGCGAGCGCGGCCCCGACCTTGACGATCACGGTCGACATCGGCGCCCGCGCCGTGCGCGGGGCGTGACGCGGCCGGCGGCTCATCCCGACGTCACGCCGCATACCAGGTAGTAGCCGCGGCCCGGGGCGACCGCGAGCACGCCGTCGCCGCCGGCCTCGGCGAGCACGCCGCGCAGCCGGCGCACGACCTGGCGCACGTTCTCCTCGTTGGCGTAGCGGGACTGGAACGGCAGGTCGCGCGCGAGCTGCTTGGTCGGCACGCAGCCGCGGACCGCGGACGGCGCGCCGGCCTCGTCCTGGGCCCGCATGCACAGCGCGCGCAGCAGCTGGAACTCGAGCGGCGCGAGCGGGCGCTCGGACCAGGTCTCGGTCCCGACCGCGCGCGACAGCAGCGCGCCGCCGGCCGCCGGATCGCCGCCACCGACCACGCACAGCTCGGCGCCGCCGTGCGCGAGCTGGTAGCGCACCACGCCGCCGCCCGCGCCGCCGGTGACCATCGCGGGCGTCCGCACCGGCTGGGCGAGCTCGGTGATGAACCACAGCGCGACGTCGCCGACCTTGAGCAGCGAGCGCGGCGACAGCGCGGTGCGGCCCTGGCAGCGCACCCCGTCGACGAAGGTGCCGTTGCGGCTGCCGAGATCGCGCACGCTCCAGCCGGCATCGCCGCGCGCCACCACCGCGTGCTCGCGCGACACCGACACCGCGAGCACGACGAGGTCGCCGTCGTGGCTGCGGCCGATCCGGCACTGCGCGCCGATCGCGTGGCCGCCGCCGAACCCGTCGACCAGCCAGGCCTGCGCGGCGGCCGCGTCGATCGTCGAGCGCAGGTGGTCGGGGATCAGCCCGTCGCACGGCGCGGCGTCGCGGGCGCACCGACGGCACAGCACGCCGACCTCGGGTGCGGCACCGCAGCACGGACAGCCCATGACCCCGCGATCGAACCACCGCGCGTCCGCGGGTACAAGCCCCTGGCCGGTCGGATTGCGCGCGCAGCGATCGGCGGCGCGTCAGCGCCGGAACTGCTCGGGCAGGCTGGTGGTGCCGACGGTGACCGGGCTCGCCAGGTAGTAGCCGCGGCCGGGCGCGACCGCGAGCAGGCCACCGACGCCGACCTCGGCGAGCACGCCGCGCAGCCGCAGCACGACCTGGCGCACGTTCTCCTGGTTGGCGTACTTGGACTGGAACGGCAGGTCGTTGACCAGCTGCTTGGTCGGCACGCAGCCGCGGACCTGGGACGGCGACGCGGCCTCCTCGTGGGCCCGGATGCACAGCGCGCGCAGCAGCTGGAACTCGAGCGGCGCGAGGCTGCGCTCCGACCACGCGTCGTTGCCGACCTCGCGCCACAGCAGCGCGCCGGCCGACGCGTCGTTGTCGGTGGCGACGATGCACAGCTCCTTGTCGCCGCGCACCAGCTGGTAGCGGACCATCCCGCCGCGCGTGCCGTCGGTCGTCATCGCCGGCCGCCGGACCGGCTCGTGGATGATCTCGGCGAGGAACCACAGCGCAACGTCGCCGACCCGGAGCACCGCGCGCTCCGGAACCACGGCCGGACCCTGGCCGCGCACGCCGTTGACGAACGTGCCGTTGCGGCTCCCGAGGTCGGTCACCGTCCAGCCCGCGTCGGTGTGCTGGAGATCGGCGTGCTCGCGCGAGACCGAGCTCGCCAGGACGATCAGCTCGTTGTCATGATTGCGCCCGATCCGCGATCGCGCGGCGATCGGGTGGGCGCCGCCGAAGCCGTCGACCACCCAGGCCTCGGCGTCGGTCGAGTCGGTCCGGGAGTGGATGTGATCCGGGATCAAGCCCTCGCAGGGGGTGACCTCCTTCGCGCAGGTCCGGCACAAGGCGCCGAGCTCCGGCTCTGCACCACAACACAAGCAACCCATATCCAGAGGATCGAACCATCAGTACGACGGCCGACACAAGTCCAAATCGAAAAATCGTGAAACCTGCAACGGTCGATCACACACGGGAGGGCGACCGACCGTGAGGTCGCCATGCCCGCGCATCGTGCGCGTGCGCCCCGGCGAGGGCGTTGTGCCGCGCCGGTCCCGGGGCGCGGGCCGCCCTCCGGCGTGCTCCACGATCGCCTCACCCGACGCTGCGGTGGTGTCAGCGCACGCCGGCGTCCGCGACGCGCTTGGTCGCCATGTCCTGCATCGTGAACCCGACGTAGCTCGGCGCACCGCTCGCGAAGTAGCTGCCGCTGAAGTTCCCGGTGACCGCGGCGCCTCCGCGGTCGATGTCGATCGCGTTGCCGAACCAGTTGGTGGAGCGGAAGTCGGCGTTGCTGCCGCCGTAGAACATGATGCCGTACGATGACGTGCTGAAGTTCGAATGCGTGGCGGTGATCGCGACCGGCCCGCTGACGTGCATGTCGCAGTGCGTGCTGTCGATCTGGCCGGGCTCGAGGCCGATCGCCGAGTACGTCATGTTCAGCGTGCCGCCGGACATCACCAGGAAGTCGCCCCCGGCATGGGACATCCGGGTGTCGACCAGGGTGACGCTGCCCGCCGCCGAGATCGTCGTGCCACCGCCGACCTGGACCAGGTAGCTCGCGGTCATCGAGCCGCCGCCGGGGATCGCGATGCCGTACCAGTTCTCGCCGGGAGTCGCCCAGCGGAACACGACCTTGCTCGCCTGGACGCCCTGGATGTCGAGGGTCCCCAGCACGGTGATGCTGGTCCCGCCGGCGAGGTCGACGGTCGTCCCGGCCGCGACCTGGAGGGTCGCCCCCGCATCGATCGTGAGCTCGCCCACGACGTGGATCACGTCGACCCACTTCGCGCTTGCCGCGACGTGCCCGGACACCGACGTCACCGGCCCGGTGCCGTCGCCGGGATCACCGTCGTTCGTGGTGCCCGGATCCCCGCTTCCGCCGGGGTCGCTACCACCGCCCCCGCCGCCCCCGCCGCCACCCCCCGCGATCCCGCCGGTGCCGCCCGGCGCGGGCGCCGCGGTGTCGATCCCACAGCCGGCCGAGATCATCGCGATCAGCGCCAGGGCGAGCTTCATGCGCGGGATTCTACGAGGACTTGGCCCGGCAGGCACGGCCGGGCGGCCGGCTCAGCGTGGGGTGTGACTCACGCGTCAATCGCGCTCTTGTGACGCGGCTGCCGCGGTCGCGTCATTCGCGCATTCCCGCCCTCCGGTCGCGACGCAGTGCAGCGCGAGCGCGTCGAGCTCGTCGCGGCCGCGGTCGAGCGCGCTGATCTGGGGCAGCGGCGCGAGCTTGTGCTGCTTGAGCTCGTCATCGAGCAAGCGCGCGTCCTTGCCGACGACCACGTCGACCGCGGCCGTCACGTCGCCGAGCTCGCGGCGCAGCGCGTCGATCGCGTCGAGCTGGTACTTCGCCGGCCGCCCCTCCCAGCCGTTGAGCGCCCCGTACAGCGAGTCGAGGTGCTCGCGGATCCGCTCCTCGCCGGTGATCGCGCCGCCCTCCTTGGTGGCGACGATCAGCTTGCGCGCGGCCTCCAGCCGATCGCCCAGCGCGCGCAGCTTGCCGGCCAGCGGGTCGGCGTCGAGCAGGCCCTTCAGCCGGTCGTGGACCGCCTCGCGCGCGGCGTCGAT
>JBGQCL010000269.1:0-15968 GCA_041495365.1 Kofleriaceae bacterium
AGCGCAACGCGACGGCACGCGACTTCGCTTGCAATCTTCACAGCCTGCAGAGCTACCCAGTCTGCTCAAGGCAGCGTGACATGGGCCGATCTGCACCCATCAGATCACGATGACGCCGATCGCGGCGGGGGGCACCAGCGGAGCCGTTTCGATCGACTGCGGAGGAGGCGCTGCCCAACCGTTCGGCGCCGACACGGACTTCGGCAGCGGGGCCACCTCGAGCACCACGCACGCGATCAACACGGGCGACTGGCTGACGTCACCCGTTCCGCCCCAGTCCGTACTGCAGACGAACCGGCACGGCCAGATGACCTACCGGATGGGCGGCTTACTAGATCGCGCGGCGCTACTTGAGCGTACCGCCCAGCACGATCGACGGGGTCCTGGCAGCCTTGCTCGGCCAGATCGCGATCACATCGCCGAACTTGTTGCTCATCACCGCCGAGAACTGCACGCCGGGCTTGAGCCACTTCGCGTGCGCGGGGTTGACCCTGAAGTTGTTCCACGTGGTGTCGTGCTTGACCATCGCGGTCTTGTCGCAGATCGATTCGTACTCGAGGGTTCCGTCGGGCCGGAGTCGCGAGATCCGGTTGGTGCGATGCGATTGCATGCAGTCCTCCTGCACCACGCTGGTCTTCTCGAGCGAGACATCGAGCGCGTCCTTGCCGGGCTTGACCGACTTCACGACGCCGCCGGCGCTGCTGATCGCGCCACCGCTGCGCTGGTACGGCCGGGTGTCGAACTTCGGATAGGACAGCTTCTTGGCGTCGGTGTCGTCGAACTTGAACGTCTCGCCCATCACCGCGCCGAGCGCCGCGTTGCGCGGGCCGCGCTGGCCGGGGACCGCCTGGAGATACTCGCCGAGGAACTCTGCGGTCGGCGTGCCGTGTGTGCACTCGGTGAACGCGGTGGCGGCGAGGTTGACGACCGGCGTGTTGACCAGCAGCGGCCCGGCCGCGGCGGCAAAGCCCTTGTACGGATCGTCGCGGACGTCGTGCATCGCGGCGAACGCCCTGGCCGGCAGCGTCGATACCGCAGCAGCGAGCGCCTCGGCGGTCTTCGCCTCGCAGCCCTCGAACAGCTTGCGCGAACGGAACAGCGCGCCGGAGTCGTTGTCCTCGACGAGTTGCAGCAGCCTGGCGTTGCCGCCGACCCCGCTGGCCCACTCGCCGCGCGCCTTGAGCGCGACCTCGAAGATCTTCTTGTAGGCGTCGTCCTTCTTGAACAGCGCCGCCTTGCGGTCGTTGTAGTCCTTGAGCTCGCCGGGCAGCGCGAGCACCTTGAAGCGCAGCAGCATCCGGGCGACCCCGTCGTGCATGGTGTCCGAGCGCAGCTGATCGGCGAACTTCGCGGCGTCGAATCGCTCGAGGTCGGCCTGGCAGATCGCCCACTTCACGACATCGCCGTCGGCGCGCGCGACCGATTCGTTCTTGACGCAGAGCTCGACGAACGCGAGCCTGCCGACCTCGGTCAGCCGGGCCTCGAGTGCGTCGGTGGTGTACAGGCCATCGGTCATCTGGTAACCGTTCGCGTCCTTGAACCCGGCCTCGATCGCGATGTACTGGTCGATCGGCGTCAGCGCAGCCAGCCCCTTCGCGGACAGGTCCTCCTTCAAGGCGTGGGACCGGTCGCTCGCGAACGCGACCGCGTCGACCCAGTCGGCGTCCTGCATCGCGAGCTTCTTCGACCACGCCGCCCGCGCGGCCTCGATCTCCGCGCGGTGCGGCTCGACGTCCGCGCCGCCCGCGCACAGCGCCATCGCGATCGCGGCGATCGCCTGCCCCGGGTCATTCGACGCTGCACTGGGCACATCGGACGAGTTGGCCTCGAACTTCGCGCTGCCGCACCACGCCGGCGCACCCGCGGAAGCAAGCCTGGAACCACCGAGCCACGCGAGGCCGGCCACGACGACGAACACGCAGTGCTTCATTTGATCCTCCGGGAGTCGAGCTTGACGATCGTGCGCGTGCGGCGGTGGCGCACCGAGCCTCCCGGCTACGGACACCCGCGATCGCGCCATTCACGGAGCATCGCTGCAACGTCATGCGCAACGCAAGCAGTCGCCAGGGTTCTGCACGCCGGCGCTTCATGACGCTGGTGCCGGGGCCGACTCGCATTGGATGCTCGAACCGCGCCGCTGCGCCGCAGCAAACGACCATCTCGCTGCAACGACGGCTGGGCAGCGGATCCACCCTGCTCCAGGGCGCGATCGGTCCACGCTACGGCCTGGCGCTGGCCGGAGTCGGCGCAGGCTTCGTGTCGAGCTCGGCGACCATCGCGGCCATGGGCGCTCGCATACAATCGTCGGCGTCGGTGGTCGAGCGGGCCCAACCGAACGTCGCGTCCAGACCGGGATCTTCGGTTGCTCGGCCTCGCGGCGCGCCGGGAGCGGACCCCGCAGATGGTGCGCAGCGAACCGCCGTGCACGCAAAGTATGCGCCCTTCCGATTCTCTCACGCGGCTGGTCGAGCTCTCACGACAAGGACCGGGCAGGCCGCGTGTCGAAGCACCTTCTCGGCCACCGATCCGAGCAGGACGTGTTTGAGCCCCGAGCGACCATGTGTTCCAAGTACAACGAGATCGTAGGCGGGGTCGGATGCGCTTTCTCTGACGATGCAGTCCCACGGAACACCGGCGAGCAGCTTGGTCTGCGCGTGCGCGAAGCCCATGCTCGCGAGCTCGGCTTTCCATGTCGCGAGCGAGCGCTCTGACTCGGTGACGATCCCCGCAAGCAGTTCGTTGTCGAGCATGATCGCGCTGTCCGCGGGCAAGAGTGGAGCCTGCCAGACGTGGACGAGCATCAATTCGGCGTGCGATTCACGCGCAAGGCGCGCCGCGAGCGCCATCGCTTCGCGCGCGGGCTCGGAGAAGTCCACGGCACACAGGATCTTCTTGAATGGCATGAGCCGGATCAATGCAACGACACGGCCATACTCGCAGAGCAGCCGGCGAGGCCCGGTGGTTGCAACGTCACCTGCCCATGACCGCCGCCGCCGAAGTCGTTCGTGGAGGCCTCAGCTCTGGCGAAGCCGCGCGACGGTTGCGCGATCTCGGCCCGAACCGCGTGCCGGTGCAGGGGCCGCCCTCGATCTGGAAGCGACTGCTCCGCCAGTTCGCGAGCCCGCTGATCTATGTCCTGCTCTTCGCGGTGGCCTTCGACGTGGCGACCTGGCTGTGGGACGGCAGCAGCTGGCCCGTCGAAGGGACCGTGATCGGCGCCGTGCTGGCGTTGAACGCCGCGCTCGGTGTGTTTCAGGAGTACCGCGCAGAGAACGCGCTTGCCGAGCTGAGGAAGCTGTCGAGCCCGCTGGTCTGGGCGTTACGCGACGGGGCACTTGTTCGCGTGCCCAGCGCCGACCTCGTGGCAGGTGACCGCGTACGCGTCGAAGCGGGTGAACGGATCCCCGCGGACGGCTCCATCACAGAAGCTCTCGGGCTGATGATCGACGAGTCGATCCTGACGGGCGAATCGATCCGCGTCGAGAAGAACGAGGCCGACGAGGCGCTGTCCGGGACGCTGGTCGTCCGCGGCAAAGGCTTCATTGACGTGACCCGGACCGGTGCTGCCAGCGCGTTGGGGAAGCTCGCGTTGACGCTCGGCGCTGTCAAGGTTGATCGGACTCCGCTCGAACAGCACCTCGACGCGCTCGGCACGCGGCTCGCGCGCTGGGTCGGCGCGATCGCGCTCGTTCTGGCGGTTGCCGGCTTGCTCGCCGAGGGGATTGGCCGCCTCCAGGAGATCATGCTGTTCGCGGTCGCCCTGGCGGTTGCGGCAGTTCCGGAAGGCATGCCGGCCGTGGTGACGCTGACGCTGTCGCTCGGGGTTCAGAGAATGGCGCGCCGTCATGCGGTCGTGCGCCGTCTTGCTGCGGTCGAAGCGCTCGGATCCGTCACGGTGATCGCGACCGACAAGACCGGTACCCTGACCGAGAACCACATGCGCGTGGAGAAGCTCGTGGCCGACGACGAGGCGGAAGCACTGCGCGCGATGGTGCTCGTCAACGACGCCGACGATGGCGGTGATGCCGGCGATCCGCTGGAGATCGGCCTGCTCGACTTTGCCCGGCTCCGCGGTGTCGACGTCGCGCAGATCCGTCGCGCGCACTCGCGCTCCTCGGTCCGACCGTTCGACAGCGCGTGGAAGTTCATGCGCGTCACCGTCGATGGCGACCACGGCCGCCGCTCGTACTTCAAGGGTGCGCCGGAGGTGCTGCTGGAGCGCTCGCGGCTCGGCCAGCGTGAACGCGCACGGTGGGTCGCACAGGCCGAGTCGGCCGCGGCCGAGGGTCAGCGCGTGATCGCGCTTGCCGCCGCTGACGGGGACGCGGAGACGGAGCTCGAGATCCTGGGGCTGGCGATGCTGTGGGATCCACCGCGCGTGGAGGTTCCCGATGCGATCCGGCAGGCGCAGGGCGCGGGCGTGCGCGTCGTTATGATCACCGGCGACCATCCCGCGACCGCGAGCGCGATCGCGCGCCGCATCCGGATCGTTCAGACCGCTCCGGTCACGGGCGCCGCGCTCGACGCACTTGCACCCGACGAGCTGCGAAAGCTGGTCGGGACGACCGACGTGTTCGCGCGCGTCACTCCCGAGAACAAGCTGGCCATCGTCGACGCGTTCAAGGCAAACGGCGAGGTCGTGGCCGTGACCGGGGACGGCGTCAACGACGCTCCGGCGCTGAAACGCTCCGATGTTGGCGTGGCGATGGGACAGCGCGGCAGCGACGTGGCGCGCGAGGTGGCCGATCTCGTACTCGTCGACGACAACTTCGCCACGATCGTCGCTGCGATCGAGGAAGGCCGGAACATCCATGAAAACATCCAGACGTTCCTGCGCTTCACGTTCTCCACCAACATCGCGCTCGTCATGCTGGTCGTCGCGGGGGCGGTCGGCTCCTACGTCGAAGGCCTTCGCGACGCCGGCGGCATGCTATTCCTCCCGCTGACCGCGCTGCAGATCTTGTGGATCAACTTCCTTGGCGACGGGCCTCCGGGGCTCGCGCTCGCGCTGGACCGCAACGAAGGGGTGATGGCGTCGCCCCCCCGCGCATCGGGCAGCGGGCTGCTGGACAGGGCATCCGCGCGGTTCATCATCTCGTCGGGCATCTTCAAGGGAGCCCTCGGGATCGCAGCGCTCGTCATCATGCCCATCGCCGGCTTCACGCTCGTCGCGATCCAGACGGTGATCTTCCAGACCGAGGCGATCGGCAAGCTACTGTCGACCTATGCCGCTCGCGGCCTCACAGGCCGCGCCAGCCGCAATCTCGCGCTCCACGGTGCGGTCCTCGCCGGCACGCTGTTGCAGGTGCTCACGATGACCGTCCCTGGCCTGCGGGATCTGCTCGGCATGTCCCCGGTCGACGGTCGGACCGCGCTCGTCGTGGTGATCGTGGCAGCAGCAGCCATTTCGGGGCAGCGCGCCCTGGCATGGGTCTTCGGGCGGGCGGCCATGGCACCGCCGCTGCCGCACGCGTGAGCGTGTTCAGCAATCAGGAGCGCGAACGCGGAGCCATGCGGTCGGTGGCTGGCGCTCGCGCTGGTGGTCAGCGCCGCCCTGGTGGTGTGGCCGTACGTGCCGTGGCTCCTGCTCGCCGTGTGGACGGCGAGCCTCGCGCGCCGGCTGCAAACACCTCTCAGCCGTCGCCCGGGCAACCGCCCCAGGGTCGCGGCGCTGATCTCGGTGGTCGGTCTCGTGCTGTTCGTCGTCCCCGCCGGCGTCCTGCTCATCCCGCTGGTCGCCGAGGCGATCGACTTGATCCAGCGGCTGATGGCCTCCAATCGTGCGCGGGAGATCCTCCAGCGGCTGGTGTCCGGTGACGACGGCCGGCAACAGTCGTCCTCGGATCTCGTCGGGCTCGTGATGAACCAGAGTGAGCGAGCCTGGGCGATCGCACAGCAGATCGCAGGGACCGCCGCGCGCGTCATCATCGGCGTCGTGATCTTGATCTTCGGGACCTACGCGATCCTGGGCGACGGCCACAGCTGGTACGCGTGGATCGAGCGCCACGTCCCGATCTCCGGGCCGGCGCTCCGCCGCCTGGCCAACGTGTTCGTGGAGACCGGCCGGGGGTTGCTGTTCGGGATCGTCGGCGCCGGGCTCGCGCAGTCGATCGTCGCGACGATCGTCTACGTCGCGCTCGGTGTGCCACAACCGTTCGCGCTCGGTCTCCTCACGCTCGTGTTCTCGGTCATCCCCGCGGTCGGCACTGCGATCGTATGGGTGCCGATCGCCGTGGGACTCGCCGCGACCGGTCGTCCGGTAGCGGCCGTGGTGCTCGGGATCCTGGGCGTTGCGGTGATCGGTACGGTCGACAACCTCGTCCGGCCGTACCTGGCACGTCGCGGGCGGCTCCAGCTTCCGACCTATGTCGTCCTGGTCGCGATGTTCGGCGGGATCGCCGTGATCGGCCCCTGGGGGGTCGCGGTCGGGCCCCTGGTCGTCAGGCTTGCGAAGGAAGCGCTGATGATCGTGTGCGATACTTCCACCGAGCAGAGCACGTGACCGACCATTACCACCGCGCTTCATCGATCGACGGCTCCGATCTCGCAGCGAGAGGCGCGTGACGTTCCTGGAGCGTCCCGAGGGCCGGCTCGCGATCGCGCTCGGAATCGGCCTGGTGATCGGCGCCGAGCGCGAGCGGCGCAAGGGCGAAGGCCCAGACCGCTCGGGGGCCGGCGTCCGCACCTTCGCGGTTGTCGCGCTGCTCGGCGGCGCGGCGGCGATGCTCGAGAGCGAGGCGCTCCTGGTCGCAATCGCAGCCGTCGTCGGCGGGGTCGCCATCATCGGGTACTGGCTCGGCGATCGCGAGGATCCGGGATTCACGACCGAACTCTCGCTCATGCTCACCTACTGCCTCGGCGCGCTCGCCGATCGGCAACCGCTGGTCGCGCTCGCCGCGGGGCTGTCGGTCGCGATGCTCCTGGCGTTGCGCGCGCGCCTCCATAGCGTCGTCCGGAGCATGCTCACCGACGAGGAGTTGCGTGACGCGTTGCTGTTCGGAGTCGCTGCCGTGGTTGTCCTCCCGTTGATCCCCGACCGGCCGATCGATCCGCTCGGCGTGATCAACCCGTTCACGCTGTGGCGCCTCGTCGTGGTGCTCATGGCAATGAGCGCCGCGGGGTACATCGCACAGCGCGCGATCGGGCCTCGCTACGGACTCGCGCTGGCCGGGCTCGGTTCCGGGTTCGTGTCGAGCTCGGCGACGATCGCGGCGATGGGAGCTCGCGCCCGCGCCGATGCGGAGCTGCTCGGGCCCGCGGTCGCCGGCGCGACCGCATCGACGGTGGCGACGTTCGTCCAGCTCGCGATCCTCGTCGGAGCTGCCGATCCTGCGCTGCTCGCAGTGCTCGCCTGGCCGCTGGGAGCCGGCGGACTCGCGGCCGTGGCGTACGCCGGCCTGCAAACCTGGCGAGCGCGCCGGGCCGAGGTCGACGCGACGCGTGGGCGTGCGTTCAAGCTGTCGACCGCCGTCTTGTTCGCAACCCTCGTCACTGCGATCGGGTTCGCGTCGACGCTCGCCCGCGCCTGGCTCGGATCGGCTGGCGCGATCGCCGCCGCCGCGATCGCCGGTCTCGTGGATGCGCACGCCTCCTCGGCGGCGATCGGGTCGATGATAGCGGCCGGGCAGCTCGCCCGTGGAGGCGCCGTGATCGCTGTCCTCCTCGCGCTCACCACCAACACGATCACCAAGCTCGTGCTGGCGATCACCTCCGGCCCTCGGGGCTACTGGGTGCGCGTAGGTGGCGGCCTGGCGTTAGTACTGGTCGTGACGTGGGGGGTCGCGTTGGTCGGGATTGTCGGGTAGCCCGGCCTGCGGTGCCGGATGGGCTCCGAGCTATTCACAAATGCTCGCGGACAACCGATAACGCGCGCTGGCCTGGCATACGTGCTGCGTCACCATGCGACCACAGCGGCGCGGCGGTGCTCGTCGCTGCCCCAGAAGCACATCTCGACGGTTGCAGAGCAATGACGTCGATGCGTCGCTGGTCGCCGCGTCGGACGGCAGCTTCGTCTTCGCGGAGGCAATCCCGTCGGGCGAGGCATATCAGGTCACCGTGGTGAGCAGCCCGCGTCAGCACGCGTGCCTGGTCGAGGCTGGCGGGACCTGGGCGCAGCACGCCTACGTCAAGGCGTCCGCGGGCCGGACAGTGGCCGGTTAAACCGGCGACGCGCGTAGCACCGTCCGGTGAGGTGCACCTCGATCGCCGACGCGCTCGAGCCGCTCGCATGCGAGACGGAGCGACGCAAACTCAGACGGCGTCGAAGGCGACAAGAGCTAGATCCTGGGCGGCGAGCATCTCGGCATCGAGCCGAAGCACCAGCTCGAGTGCGCCCTGCAACCCGACAGCCTGCGCACGCGAGATCCATACGATGTGCCGCGGTGGCTCAAGACCAGCGCCGCGATCGTCGAGCTTCGCGCCGTCCGCGGCGAGCGCCGCAAGGAGCTCGGGGGAGATCCGAAATGCGCGCTCGGCCTGTGCGAGCGACGTCCGGAAACGCAGCCATGCCCCGTGTGCGAGGTTGCGCTGCCGGTACTCCCAGCGGCGGATCCGGCCGCGGGCGCGAATCTCGCGGATCCTCTGCGCGTGCGTCATGGCTCCTCCAGCTCACGCAGCAGTCGCGCCACCGCCTCTCGCACGAGGCGAGGGTCCGGCATCGCAGGACGTGCCCCGAGCAGCGACAGGATCGTCAAGTTCGAGCGCACCGCGTGGCGAAGCTCCGGCGTCAAGCTCCGGATCAGCCGTCACGTGTGCGACGTCGGTCTCGGTCATGTGGCACAGCAGACCGGCGACAACGAGCAGGTCGCGATCGCCTTTCTCGCCAGAGCGATCGGTGATCAGCTTCTCCACCGCAAGGCCGCTGGGCCGCGACATCGGTCGGAATATGAAGGCCATCGATCTCGAGCGACGGGCCTTCTGATCTGACAACAGCGACAGCGGGCCGAACACCATCAGCGGGAGCCGATCATCGGGCTTCTCGTACGAGTCCATCGGATCGACGATCGACGGATCGAGACCTAGAAAGTTGAGCTCGATCAAGTCGGTTCGCTCCGCGCGAGGTACCCAGACCGACGGCTCGTCCGGAGAGGGAACAAGTCCGACGATCTCTCCGAGGTGTTCCTTGGCCGACTGGTGCGCGTCGACGGGCACTGCCAGATCGACGTCCTGAGAAACAACGAGGGTCGCGGCAGCGCCCGGCTCGAGGCGATTGGGGACCTCGGATCCGACGACAAGCACGCCCGGGACCCGGAGCACGGGTTCGGCAGCACGCAGGGTCGCCAGCAAACGGTCACGGAACGGGAGCACGCTCTTGGCCTTCGGGGCCAAGGGCGACGTCGACGGCCAAGCTGCGCAGCACCTACCCTACGCGGAGGGCGCGCAGCGACTTGGAGCGGGAGAAGGGATTCGAACCCTTATCAGCGCAAGCCGAGATTGTCAACCATCTCGCGATCCTGCCGTGACCACGCAGGCTTGCGCCGGAAGCCGGATCCCGCTTCATCTCTCCCCATCCTGCCACATCCCGCGTCGCGTGGCAGCCACGCGGCAGCGGGAGTGGCGTGAAAATGGATTTCAAATTCGTAGAGCCGGAAGGTCCGGGCGCCCTGTCGCGGGCCTGGCATCGGTGCCCAGCTGCGTCGGCGCCGACCTTGTGCCTGCCGCTGAGGTCGAGCTCGACAAGAGCACGCCGCCGAGATCGGTCGCGCGGCTGGTCACCAGGCCAAGCGGCGACGGTAGGCCGAACTCGACCAGGAGTACGCTCGGCCGCGCCGGCGATCGCCACCGACCTGGTGCACGAGCCGCCGCGCTCGAGCTCGACCAGACGCGCGCCGCGAGCTCGACCGCGCAGGCGATGGCCGCCGCCCTGGCGAGCACCCGCCACGCTCGAGCTCGACCAGGAGCACGGCGGGAGCTCGACCGGCGCACGTGGCACAAATGTGGCACGAATCAGAGCAGCGAGAGATCCGACGCCCGCCCGCCCCTAAATAGCCAAGTATTTCCTAAGTTTACAGTGACTTGCAGGCTTAGAGTAACCGGATGCTCCAGCCTGTACAGCGACACGGGAAGCCGCACGGACGAGCGGCTCACATGGGTACGTGGCAGGAAGTCTCAGCTTCTCGTCGTCAGGAAATGTCCCGATTGCATCTGATTGCAAGATGGGACATTCTTATGATAGATGCCGTACGTAGATGGCCTTCTCACTTCCCCTTCCGCCACCCTTCGATGCGCAAGGCTGGAAGGCGAAGATCCGCGATCGCGAACGCTCGGAGCCACCGCACGTAACCATCCTTCACAAGAGGCGCGCGTGGCGAATCAACCTGCGGACGCTTCGCTTCCTGGACTGCGAACCCGACCCTCGCCAGGTTCCCAAGCAGGTCTTGGAACACATTGGGCAGAACATCGACCTGCTCCGCAAGACTTGGGACGATCTCTACCCGGAGAACCCTGTCAACTCGCAGGAGGATGCCGATGAGTGATCCGTTGTTCCTCGTCGCACCTGAAACTGACAAGCGAGAGCTCGCTGCGTTTGCGGGTAGCGTGCTTCGAAACGTCGACGCCGTACGCCGCGCGTATTCGGAACACAGGTCGGCACGATGGGTCCTTGTGAATGCAAGTGCGCTCGCTCTGTTCGCTGACTCAGTAGAGGTGCACAACACTTGGCATCGCGTGTTGTTCTTGGAGCGAGCGCGCGCGGCACGTCGAGAACTGCTCTATGCGCTCTTTCGCGTCGTTGTTGCGCCCGATAAAGGAGTTCAGTTGCTTCCAAACGCTGAGTTGCAGGAGGTCATGGGCGATGAACACGCTGCGGACCTCATCATCGGTGGAGTGGTGGATCCCGACGATCGCAGGCTGATCGTTTACCGTGGCAACCTTGACCGACTCGTCATCCCTTTCGATTGGTTCCGATCTTCTGCGAAGGGACCACGACCTGACTTCAATGCGTTCTCGGTCATTGATTCCGGCCAGACGATAAAGCTCGGTAACTATGAAGCCGCTACTGACGCGGTGCTCTACGACTTCGATTCGGAAGCGCGACGTAGAATGCGACAGAAGGAGATCGGCGCCGACGGCACGTTCGGCGGGTCGCTTCGAAGGTTGCGCCTTCAGAAGGGACTGAGCCGGTCGGACTTCGCTCCCATTAGTGCGAAAACGATCGCAAGGATCGAACGAAGCGAGGTAGAAGAGCCTCACGACGACACGTTGGCTACGATCGCAAAGCGGCTCGGCGTCAAGGCTGACGACATAAAGTCATTCTAGTCCCGCAAGGACACGTGATCAGCGAGTTCTTCGCTGAATGGACAGGCTTTGAGTGGAATATGGGCAAGGAACGAAGGCTGCGACTAATCCGGCGAGCAGAAAACAGAGCTGCCTATCTTAGATCGCTCATACGACCGACGATCACACGGGAACATGCCGCGGCTCTCGATGCATGTACACGCGGCGATGCCAGCATTGCTCTTGAGTTGCTGAAACGCGTCCCTTTCATTGGCAACAATCCGTTTCAGCGCCGAGGTGGCCTCATCTTCGGCGGCGGCTTTGGACTGATCCATTTTCGGCGGCGATACGGATCCACCTGACGTGCACCCTCGCGGCGGGATACTGATCCACTCGGGTCGCTCGGGTCGACGTCTCGTCCAGGCCGGTCTGGATCCTTGGCCGGGTGTAACCCGTTCGTCTGGATCCTGATTCTGGATCGGATGGATCCTCTGGATCGGCCGGCCCGCGCCGAGCGCGGTGCTGCTCATCCGGCGGGGCAGCGGTACTGAGGCACCACTGGGTTCCGAGTCGTCGTGGGGCAGACCGGGCTATACGAACAGTGTGCCGAGCGGGCACAGGGGGGCAGAAGTCAAAGGCAACGCGAGGTGGCGGTTAGACGGGCGCGGTAGCGCGGGTCAGCTCGGCGAGCACGCCATCCGAGCATCTGGAACCTGGAGCGTCAGTCGCCATTCGCGGCGTGGGTTGTGAGCTCGAGTCCGTCGAGCCTTCGAAGGGTGCGAGCATCAGCGCAGTCGGGGGCCGCGCCCAAGATAAGCATGAGCTTTAGCGCACATGCAGAGTGCCTTGGTAAGGACTATTACAGCTGGGCACTTGTTGGTTGCCACGTGGCAACGACATCCTCTCCGCTCCCGAGCGCGACCACGCTTGATCGATATCGGATCAGCCCTTCGACGCTCGCCAGAAATGACCCAGGTCTGCTCGTCAGAAATGACCCACTGCCCTGATCGAGTTGCGGCGATGGCGTAGCCAGCATGCCGCAGCCGACCAAGTGGTGAGGTGGTAGCGGCGGTCAGGGTGGTGCGGAGCGGCGCTGGAGCGCGTGGTCGGCGATGTTCGCGGGCGCAGTGCGCAAGAAGCGACCGTGTTGCATATGCCGTCGATGGTTTCTGCCTGACGCGCGGGTCGGAGCCCGGCAGCGCGCGTGCGGTGGCGAGGACTGCCAGCGAGCGCGGCACCGCGAGGCGGACCGAGCGTGGCACGCGCGACATCCCGACTGCGACCGCGGCCGACGGTGGCAGGCGGCGGTGGAGGCAGCGAAGGCGGGCGCCCGGCCGGCGCTGCCGGATCGGCCGGCGCCGCTGGCGGGAGTGCCCTGGGACGTCGCGCAAGACGCGATGACCCTGCAAGCCCTTGTGATCCTTGCGGGAGTAGCTCGAGTCCTCGCGGTCTACACGCAAGACGAGATGCGGAAGCAAGTGCTTGTTCCAGCGGGGAAATTCGCCCGAGTTGGCCGGGGTGGCACGGGAAGACGAGACGGTGCGGATGCCCGATCAGGAGCAGGTTGACGGGGTGGAGGTGGACCTGCACCAGCTCGAGCTCCGGCACCGCGATCTGCGGATCCACGACGGCGAGCAGCGCCGGCGGCTGATCGGGTCGGTGGCCGAGATCGGGCAGCAGGTGCCGGTGGTGGTGATCCGCGACGCCGATCGGCTCGTGCTGATCGACGGCTACCTGCGGGTCGAGGCGCTGCGCCGGCTGCATCGCGACACCGCGCTCGCGACGACGTGGCCGGTCACGGAGATCGAAGCGCTGGTGCACCACCGCCACCTATCGGCGGTCAAACGCGGCGCGTTCGAGGATGCGTGGCTGCTCGGCCGGCTGCGCGAGCACGGACTGACGATGGACCAGCTGGCGAGTCGGCTGTGCCGCTCGAAGAGCTGGGTGTCGCGGCGACTCGGGCTGCTCGAAGCGCTGGACCGCGCGGCGCAGTACCTGGTGCGCGCGGGGACGGTGCCGGCGCAGGCTGCGATGAAATATCTGGTGCCGTTGGCCCGGGCCAACAAGGCGCAATGCGCGCAGCTGATCGGCGGTCTCGGTGACACCCAGGTGTCGGTTCGCGAGCTCGGCGCGCTGTACACGGCGTGGAAGCGCGCCGATCGGGCAGGCAAGCGGCGGATCGTCGCCGAGCCGCTGCTGGTGCTGCGCGCGCTGGCCGCGATGATCGAGGAGCCCGAGGACGGCGCGGCGTTGCTCCACAAGGATCTGACCGTGCTCGCCGGCGTCGCACTGCGGGCGGCACGGCGAGCTCGCGACGGCGGTGGCTTCACCGCCTCATTGACCAAGGCGTGGCGCGCCGCGAGCGAGGCGTTCGCGGCGCTCGGCGCCACCATCGAGGAGATGCATGCTGGACCAGACCCAACGCCAGACCATCCTGACCCTGCGTGACGCCGGCAACGGCATCCGTGCCATCGCCCGAGCACTCGGCATCTCGCGCGTCGCCGTGAAACGGGTGCTCGCCGGCGGCCAGGCCTCACCGCCGCTGCTGGAGCGGGCCGAGAAGGCAGACGCCCACCGCGACGACATCCTGACGCTGCTGGCCGAGTGCAAGGGCAACCTGGTGCGGGTGCACGAGGAGCTGGAGGCGCGCGGCATCGTGACGCTGTCGTACCCGGCACTGACCGCGTTCTGCCGGAAGCACGGCATCGGCCACGAGCCGGCCAAGCCGGCTGGCAGCTACGCCTGGGCCCACACGCCGGGCAAAGAGATGCAGCACGACACCTCGCCGCACGACGCGCACATCGGCGGTGCGCTGCGCCGGGTCCAGACTGCGTCGCTAGTGTTGTGTCATTCCCACCGGCTGTTCTTTCAGTTCTACCCACGGTTCACCCGGTTCGAATGCAAACTGTTCCTCAATGACGGCGCGCAGTATCACGACGGTACGTGCGAGCACTGCATGGTCGATAACACCCATGTGATCGTGCTCAGCGGCACCGGCAAGGACATGGTGCCGGTGCCCGAGATGGAGGCGTTCGCAGGCCGACTGAATTTCGCCTTCGTCGCGCACGAGAAGGGCGATGCCAATCGCTCGGCGGGCGTCGAGCGACCGTTCCACCACATCGAGAATAACTTCCTCGCCGGCCGCAAGTTCACCGACTTCGCCGACGCCAATCGCCAGGCCCGTGAATGGTGCGACAAGATCAACGCCAAGTTCCGGCGTAGCTTGCAGACCAGCTCCAACGAGCTGTACCGAGCCGAGTGGCCGGCGCTGCGCCGGCTGCCGAAGTGGCTCCCCGAGGTCTACCTGCTCCACCAGCGCATCGTCGACCTGGAGGGCTACATTCACGTCGACGGCCACATCTACTCCGTGCCCTACCAGCTGGTCGGCAAGCCCGTCGAGGTCCGCGAGACCAAGGACAAGATCCTCGTGTTCCGCGGACCGCGCGAGGTCGCCGTGCACGACAAGGTGGTGTCGACGCTCAAGCAGCGCAAGACCCTTGCCATGCATCGTCCGCCGCGCGGACAAGCCGCCGCACACGTCTCACCGCTGCCGGAGGAGCGCGAGCTCATCGCTGCCGGCGCGCCATTCGGCGGCTACGCCAAGACACTCAAGCAGCGCGCCGGCTCGCGCTGGCCGATCGCGTTGCGCCGACTCGCGCAGCTGCGGCTCGACTACCCGGCTGCACCGCTGTGCGCCGCGCTCGAGGCCGCCGCTCACTACGGCCTCTACGACCTCGACCATGACCTCGAGCAGCTGCTCAAGAGTCTCCACCTGCGCAAGATCGCCGAGATCTTCGACGAGGAGACCAAGCGTGCCGAGAAGGCCGACGCCTCGTACCAGGAGTTCACCGCGCGTCTGCTCCGCGCCCAGTGGCAGGCCAACCAGGAGGCGGCGCTCGCCTGGCGTATCCGACGCGCCGGACTCCCCGAACAATGGACGCTCGAGAGCTTCCCGTTCAAACGCCAGCCCGGCGTCAACCAGCGCCAGATCCGGACCTTCGCTGAGCTCGAGTTCGTGCCCAAGGCCGAGAACATCGTATTCATCGGCCCGACCGGCGTCGGTAAAACCGGACTGGCATCGGCGCTGCTACTCAAGGCACTCCAGAATGGCCACCGCGGCGTGTTCATGCGCGCCCAGGATTTGTTCGACGAGATGTACGCATCCATCGCCGACCGCTCGACCCGCCGCCTGCTCAACCGACTCGCCAAGGTTGACGTGTTGGTCATTGACTTATGTGAAGCACCCAGATATGTGGCGGTCCGCATGTGCCTCCGTCGGTGATGTGGTCGCACTACTCCACATAACTCGGCTCTCGCTATGGATCTCGAGATGGAGCACGCCGCCGTCGTGTGGCGTCCGTTGGCCTTGTCGCTCCGGCCGTTGCCGTCCAGGAATGGTCGAAGCAGCCTGACGAGCAGCCATCGGCCGCGCTGTCCTCGGTTGCGCGGTTCTCGACACCAGCGCCCGGTTATGTGAAGTGCTGAGCTGGATCCTCGACGGAGATCGGCCCAGCGCTCCACATAACGAGATACTCAACATAAGTCGCAGATCACGGCGTCGAAGCCGTCGAGCACGGCGAGCTCGTCCTCGAGACGCAGATCGCGCTTGGCGACGAGCAGGCGCTGGACGAGCGCTTAGGTCGCGACGAACAGCACGCGATACCCGCGCTGGATCAGCTCGTAGCCGATCGCGCACACCACGTGCGTCTTGCCGCGCCCCGGCAAGCCGAACGCGAGCAGGTTGTCACCGCGCT
>JBGQCL010000270.1:0-15939 GCA_041495365.1 Kofleriaceae bacterium
GCTGCGGCGCACCAAGGAACAGGTCCTCCCGGATCTCCCGCCGCGCACCGAGCAGGTCCTGCGCTGCCAGCTCGGCGCCGACCAGCGCCGCCAGTACGACGAGCTGCTCGCCCACTACCGCGCCGCGCTGCTGCCGCAGGTCGCGCGCGAGGGGATGGCGCGCTCCACGATGCACGTCCTGGAGGCGCTGCTCCGGCTGCGCCAGGCAGCGTGTCATCCGGGGCTGATCGATCCTCGGCGCGGCAAGGCCGCGAGCGCCAAGCTCGACGCCCTGCTCGAGCACGTGGCCGAGGCCACCGAGAGCGGCCACAAGGCGCTGATCTTCTCGCAGTTCACCTCGTTCCTGGCGCTGGTCCGCGCCCGGCTCGACGCCGCCGGCACCTCCTACGAGTACCTGGACGGTCAGACCCGCGATCGCAAGCAATGCGTCGCCCGGTTTCACGACGATCCGGCGTGCAAGCTGTTCCTGATCAGCCTCAAGGCGGGCGGCACGGGCCTCAACCTGACGGCGGCCGACTACGTCTACCTGCTCGATCCGTGGTGGAACCCCGCGGTCGAGGCCCAGGCGATCGATCGCACCCACCGGCCCGGCCAGATCCGCCCGGTGTTCGCCTACCGCCTGATCGCCGAGAACACCGTCGAGGACAAGATCCTCGAGCTCCAGGCCCGGAAGCGCCAGCTCGCCGACGGGATCTTCGCCGACGATGGCGGCGGCCTCGCCAAGCTGTCGATCGCGGACCTGGAGCTGCTGTTCTCGTAGTCCGTCGGCCGGCTACAGCCGGCCGTACTTCTGGAGCGAGGCGACCCGGAGATCGCCGCGCTTGGCGACCGCGATCGCCTCGAGCGCGGCCCGGGCGCCGCGCAGCGTGGTCTGGTAGGCGATGCCGTTCATCAGCGCGGCCCGGCGCAGCGACACCGAGTCGTGGATCGCCTGGGTGCCCTCGGTGGTGTTGATCACCAGGTGGATCTCGCGGTTGTCCATCGCGTCGACGCAGTCCGGGCGCCCCTCGAGGACCTTGTTGATGCCGCGCACGGCGAGCCCGGCATTGCGCAGGTACGCCGCGGTGCCGTGGGTCGCGACCAGCTCGAAGCCGAGGTGGACCAGCCGGCGCGCGATCTCGACCAGCGCCGGCTTGTCGGCGTCGCGCACCGAGAGGAACGCGGTGCCGCAGGTTGGCACCCGGCCGCCCGATGCGAGCCAGCTCTTCATGAACGCGCGCGCGAAGTCGGTGTCGATCCCCATGACCTCGCCGGTCGACCGCATCTCCGGACCGAGGATGGTGTCGACGCCCTCGAACTTGACGAACGGGAACACGACCTCCTTGACCGAGACGTGGCGGGGCTCGACCTCGCCGGACGGGAACGCGCCGAGATCGGCGAGCGTGCGCCCGGCCATGACCTTGGCGGCGATCTTGGCCAGCGGCTTGCCGATCGCCTTGCTGACGAACGGCACGGTGCGCGACGCGCGCGGGTTGACCTCGAGCACGTAGACCTCGCCGTCGTGGATCGCGAACTGGGTGTTCATCAGACCGACCACGCCGAGCTCGGTGACGAGCATCCGGGCCTGGCGCTTGACCTCGTCGACCAGATCGGCGGGCAGCGAGTAGGGCGGCAGGGCGCACGCCGAGTCGCCGGAGTGGATCCCGGCCTCCTCGATGTGCTCCATCACGCCGCCGACCACGACCGCGCCGGTGCGATCGGCGACGACGTCGACGTCGAGCTCGACCGCGTCGGCGAGGAACTCGTCGATCAGGAGCGGGAACCCGACGGTCGACGACTCGTCGCGGCCGCCGCCCATCGCGCCGGTGCCGGGCGCGCCGCCGCCGAGCACCCGCGCGAAGTAGTCCTCCAGGCCGCGCGCATCGTACACCCGCTCCATCGCGCGGCCGCCGAGCACGTAGCTCGGCCGGACCATCACCGGGAAGCCGATCTCGGCGGCGACCCGGCGGGCCTCGTCGAGGTTGCGCACGATGCCCCAGCGCGGCGCGCGCAGCCCGAGCTTGTCCATCACCGCGCCGAACCGCTCGCGATCCTCGGCGCGGTCGATCGCGTCCGCGCTGGTCCCGAGGATCGGCACACCGGCGGCCGCGAGCGCGACCGCGAGCTTGAGCGGGGTCTGGCCGCCGAACTGCACGATCACGCCCCACGGCTGCTCGACGTCGCAGATCGCCAGCACGTCCTCGAGCGTCAGCGGCTCGAAGTACAGCCGGTCCGAGGTGTCGTAATCGGTCGACACCGTCTCGGGGTTGCAGTTGACCATGATCGACTCGATGCCCTCCTCGCGCAGCGCCATCGCCGCGTGGCAGCAGCAGTAGTCGAACTCGATGCCCTGGCCGATCCGGTTGGGCCCGCCGCCCAGGATGATCACCTTCCGGCGGTCGGTCGGCCGGGCCTCGCACTCGTCCTCGTAGGTCGAGTACAGGTACGGCGTGAACGACTCGAGCTCGGCGCCGCAGGTGTCGACCCGCTTGTAGACCGGCCGCACCCCGTGGGCGTGGCGCGCCGCGCGGACCTCGGCCTCGCCGGCGCCGGTCAGCGCGGCGATCCGGCGATCGCTCATCCCCATCCGCTTGTGGCGCCGCAGCTCGCCGGCGGTCAGCTGGCCCAGCGGCGTGCCGGCCAGCGCCTGCTCGGCCGTCGCGATCGCGCGGACGTGATGGAGGAACCAGGGATCGATCCGGGTCAGCTCGTGGGCGCGCTCGAGGGTCAGTCCGAGCTGGAAGCCGCGGCCGATCTGGTACAGCCGGTCGGGCGACGGCGCCGCGATCGCGCGCTCCAGCGCAGCGAGGTCGTCGCCGAGTCCGGTCATCGGCAGATCGAACCCGGCGCGCCCGGTCTCGAGCGACCGGATCGCCTTGCCGAGCGCCTCGCGGAACGTCCGGCCGATCGCCATCGCCTCGCCGACCGACTTCATCTGCGGGCCGAGCACGGGCGTCGCCGACGGGAACTTCTCGAACGCGAACCGCGGCCACTTGACGACCACGTAGTCGATCGTCGGCTCGAACGACGCCGGCGTCACCCGGGTGATGTCGTTGTGGAGCTCGTCGAGCGTGTAGCCGATCGCGAGCTTGGCCGCGATCTTGGCGATCGGGAACCCGGTCGCCTTCGACGCCAGCGCGCTCGACCGCGACACCCGCGGGTTCATCTCGATCACCAGCATCCGCCCGGTCTTCGGATCGACCGCGAACTGCACGTTGCTGCCGCCGGTGGTCACGCCGATCTCGCGCAGGATCGCGATCGCGGCGTCGCGCATCCGCTGGTACTCCTTGTCGGTGAGCGTCATCGCCGGCGCGACCGTGACCGAATCCCCTGTATGCACGCCCATCGGGTCGAGGTTCTCGATCGAGCACACGATCACCGCGTTGTCCTTGGCGTCGCGCACGACCTCGAGCTCGAACTCCTTCCAGCCCAGCACGCTCTCCTCGATCAGGATCGAGTGGACCGGCGACTGATCGAGCCCGAACTGGACCATGCGGTCGAGCTCGGCGCGGTTGTAGGCGATGCCGCCGCCCGAGCCGCCGAGCGTGAACGACGGCCGCAGGATCGCCGGGAAGCCGATCTCGTCGACGCACGCCCGCGCCTCGGCGACGCTGCCGACCAGCCGCGACCGCGGGCAGGCCAGGCCGATCCGCGCCATCGCCTGCTTGAACAGCTCGCGGTCCTCGGCCATCTCGATCGTCGCGATCGACGCGCCGAGCAGCTCGACGTGGTGCTTGGCGAGCAGCCCGGCCTTGCTCGCCGCCATCGCGAGGTTGAGCCCGGTCTGGCCGCCCAGCGTGGGCAGGATCGCCGTCACCTTCTCGGCGGCCAGCACCATGTCGAGCACCTCGACGGTCAGCGGCTCGACGTACGTGGCGTCGGCGAGCTCGGGATCGGTCATGATCGTCGCGGGGTTCGAGTTGATCAGGACGACGCGCAGGCCCTCCTCGCGCAGCGCCTTGCATGCCTGGGTCCCCGAGTAATCGAACTCGCAGGCCTGACCGATCACGATCGGCCCCGAGCCGATGATCAGAACCGATTCGAGGTCCGTACGTCTCGGCATCGGCCGGACGTGTACCACACCGGCGGCGACGGATCAGCGGAACCGACAGCGACCGGTGATCGTCTGTTGTCCCGTGCCACCCCGTGCCAGCCGGCGCGACCCGGTGCGACCGGGATCAGCGCTTCTTGACCGCGCCGCCGTCGACCTTGAACGTGTCGGCGAGCGGGCCGGTCAGCATCGCGCCCACCGCGGCCGCGTGCTCGCCGAGCGGCGCCCGGATCTTCTCCAGGACCTCGCAGATCGCGCGCTTGATCCGGCCGGACTCCTCCTCGGGGCGGATCAGCGCCGCGATCAGCGGGGGGGTGATCCTCGCAGGATCGCGGCTCGCCATGCCATCGATCGCCGTGAACCGCACGTTCTCGTCGAAGTCGGTGACGTACGGCGTGAACCGGGTGATCAGCTCGTCGTCGGTCGCCGGCTTCCACTCCCCGAACCACCGGAGCAGGTCGATCCGCCGCTCGGGCATCCGGACGTAGCCCGGCGGCTCGCTCGCGAACAGCCGGTCGACGACCTCCAGCACCTGGTCGTGCGACGCGATCCGCTCCAGCACCTTGAGCGGGAACGCGAGCTGCTCGGCGGTCTTCATGTAGCGCACGAGCGGCGCGAGCGCCGCGCTGCCCTTTTCGACCAGGGTGTCGACCACCCAGAGCTTCTCTTGCTCGTCCTCGACGCCCTTCATCGACGTGATCGAGAACCGCTTGCACAGCCCGACCAGAGCGTCCTCGGTGCCTTCTTCCTTCAGCTTCTCCAGCGCGCCCCACCGGTCGGGCTGCTGGGCGAGCTTGTTGGTCGCCTTCTCGATCGTCCGCTTGAGAGCTTTTTCTTTGGAAAATAGGCCGAATACCATGCCGAGTACCTCGAGCGACGAGCGGAATGCGCGCGGAAGCTACCGTGTTTCGGTCTTGGTAACCACTCCTCGGGGGCTTGGGTAGGCGGAAACAAGTTGCGAAAACTGCTCGAAATGATCTCGGCCGGGCGTTGCCGCGTACAATACGCGGCGATGAAGCTCCGGATCTCTCCGGTCGGGATGGCTGCGGCCTGTGCGGTCCTGGCGTGCTCATCCCCGGCCCAGAACGGCGCGCGGCCGGCCACGCCCACGGCGGCGCCCACCGCCGAGGCCCAGGAATCCGCCGGCACCCGGTCCACTCCCGCGGCGGCCCCGGCTGCGCCCGCGGCCCCCGCTCCCGCCGCCGCGCCGCGCGGCCCGGTGGGCGAGCGCGCCCAGCTGCTGCGCGAGGCCGCCGATCAGCTCGACAAGGCCCAGGCCGCGCTCGACGCCGGCAACCGCAACCTCGCCGAGCAGCTGTTCTCCACCGCCGAGCTCCTGGTCGGCGCGGACGTGCTCGCGCCGGTCGCGCCGAAGTTCCGCGACGGCGCCCCGCCGCGCGTCACCACGCCGACCCGGCGGGTCGAGAGCGCCCCGCCGCAGCCCCGGGTCGCCGGCAGCTCCGAGGCCGAGGACGAGAAGGACCATGTCCCGCCGCCGCGCGTCGAGGCCAGCCTGACCGGCGCGCTGCAGATCGACGGCCGCCCGGCGAGCGGCGCGTTCGGCCTCGTCACCCTCGAGCCGGCCGACGGCAGGTGGAAGCCGCGCACCCCCAAGCACGTCGTCCTCGAGCAGCGCAGCCGCGAGTTCCTGCCCCACGTGATGGCGATCTCGGTCGGATCGACGGTCGCGTTCCCCAACTTCGATCCCGTGTTCCACAACGTGTTCTCGACCTCGCCGGCCGCGCCGTTCGACCTCGGCCTGTACCGGTCCAACGAGGCCCGCGAGTTCACGTTCCCCAGGGAGGGGATCGTCCGGATCGGCTGCAACCTGCACGCGAACATGAGCGCGTTCATCGCGGTGGTCGCCGCGCCGGCCTACGTCGTCACCGACGGCGATGGCCGGTTCGCGTTCAAGCGCCTGCCGCCCGGCAGGTACAAGCTCAAGGCGTGGAGCGAGCGCAGCGCCGCCCCGCTCACCCAGGACGTCGCGATCAAGCCCGGCAAGAACACCGTCAGCGTCGGCGTCACCGGCGATGCCCCGCGCGGCCCGCAGCCCGACAAGTTCGGAGGCAAGCGTGGCTAGGAGCGCTGCCGTCGCCGGCGCGATCGCGATCGCGATCGGCGGCGCCGCGGTCGCCTACGTGGTCACGCGCTCGGCGGCCGGCGGCATGTCCGAGGCCCAGACCGCCGCGATGGCCGGCGCGGTCGCCAGGCTCGACGGCGCGATCAGCGCGGCGCGCGCCGCCGTGCAGGAGCGGGCGAGCACGCTGTCGAAGCTCATCCCGGTCCGTGCGACGATCGGCAGCGACGCCGCGACCGTCGCCGACCAGGTCAAGCGCGGCGAGCTGGAGTTCGCGCCCGGCGAGGGCGAGATCCTCGAGCTGGGGCAGATCAAGAAGGCCGCGAAGAGCGCCGTCGAGGAGCTGATGGTCCAGCCCGCGGGCGCGATGCACAACATGCACGACGGGGCGGCCGGCAGCTACGCCGACGTGGTCGACAACCAGCTCGTGATCACCGAGGTCGCGGAGGTCGTGCCGAAGTACACGCAGGACGAGTACCGCGGATTCCTCACGGTCAGCCGACCGGTCTCGCTCGCCCCTGCGCTGAAGCCGCTGCTGGACGCCGGCGTCACGGGCCAGCTCGTCGTCGGAGGCAAGTCGGTGCCGATCGGCGCGATGCCGGCCGGGGCGACCACGCGCGATCAGCCGCTCGGCTCCGGCGTCAAGCTGGTCGTCGCCGAGCCGCCGCCGCGCGCCGGCCTGCCGCTGCCGATCCTGGGCGCGGGGATCGGCGCGGTGGTGATCGGCCTCTTGCTCCTCGTGGTCAGCCTGCTCGGCCGCCGCGACGCCGCGGCGTCCACCGCGTTCCAGGCCGTGCCGACCCATCCGAGCGGCCCGCCGCGCACCCAGCTCGGCAGCGCCGCGACCCAGCTGTCGCAGCACGGGGTCGCCGCCGCCGGCACCCCGGCCCCGGGCGGGTCGATGGTCGCCTCGCCCGGCGACTCCCTCGTCGCGTCCAACCTCGGCCCCGGCGCGATGATCGGCCGCTGGGAGGTCGTCCGCCGGCTCGGCTCCGGCGGCATGGCCGACGTCTACCTCGCCCAGGCCCGCGGCGACGGCGGGTTCGAGAAGCTGGTCGCGGTCAAGGTCATGCACGGCCACCTCGCGCGCAACCAGCGCGCCGTCGACCACTTCCTCGACGAGGCCCGGCTCGCCGCCCGGATCCACCACCCCAACGTCGTCGCGATCCAGGACCTCGGCAAGATCGGCAACGACTACGTCATCGTCATGGAGTACGTCGAGGGTGTCGACCTCGAGCGCCTGCTGGCGTCGGCGCGCGACGGCCAGCGCTCGGTGCCGCTCGCGGTCGCGCTCGGCATCCTGTGCCGGACCTGCGACGGCCTCGACGCCGCCCACCGCGCGACCGCCCCCGACGGCACCCCGCTCGGCATCATCCACCGCGACGTCAAGAGCGCCAACGTCCTGGTGTCGCGCCAGGGCAGCGTCAAGGTCGTCGACTTCGGCATCGCCAAGGCCGCCAAGCAGGTCCACTACACCGTCGCCGGCGAGACCAAGGGCACCCCCGCGATGATGGCCCCCGAGCAGCGGGTGGGCGAGCAGGTCGACGTTCGCGCCGACGTCTACTCGGTCGCCGCCGTCGGCTACGAGCTGGTCACCGGCCAGGCCGTCAACCTCGACCTCGCCTCGCTCGCCCATCTCGGGGTCGAGAACTGGCCGCACCTGCCGCCGCCGTCGAGCCTGCGCCCGGGCCTGCCGGTCGAGCTCGACGAGATCCTGCTCCACGCCATGGCGTTCGAGCGCGAGCGCCGCCCCGCCGACTGCGCCGCGTTCGGCGCGCTGTGCGAGGCGGTCATGAAGCGCCACAACCTGGTCGCCAGCGACAAGGACCTCGCGCGCTGGGTCGACGGCGAGCTGCGCCAGCTGTCGCCCGCGTTCGCCGGCGCCAGCACCGGGTTCAGCCGATCATCGCCGGGGTGAGGTGCCGCGCGCCGGCCGGCAAGCTCAGGCACCCACGTGGGAGACGGACAGCACATCGCACCGAGCTGGCAAAGCCAGGCACCCACGTGGGCGTGGATCCGCGGGAGGACATCGAGTCCTCATCAGCGCGTGCACGAGGGCAGCTCCGCATGAGCTGCGACGGCGATCAGCCTCGTAGGTACGGAATCCTGAGCGATCGATTCTGGCCCGCAGGTAGGATCCGTGCATGGCAATCCGACGTCTGTTCTCCGTCCGCGTGATCGCGCCCCTGCTCGCCGGCCTGTTCGCCGGCCTGCTGCTCGGGCCGGCCCAGCTCAGCTGCGGCGTGGTCGAGAAGCCGGCCTGCGCGGCCGATCAATGCCCGGCGGGCCCTCGAGGTCCGGCAGGTCCGCCCGGTCCGAGCTTCGGCAGCTGTCAGTGGCTGTACACCGCATGCCCCACGGGGCAGGGCGAGTGCGCGCAGATCTGCTCGGCGGGTACGTTCCCGGTGAGCGGCAGCTGTGACGCAGCAGCCGGTGCGACGCTGTCGGAGCATCGCGCCTCGGTGGATCCGCAGAAGCCATTCCCGGCGTCGGGCTCGCCGTTCACCGCGTTCGACCGCTGGGTGTGCCAGACCACGACGGGCAACCTGCAGTTCACCTACGCGCTGTGCTGCGCGCCGTGACGCGCATCGCCGCTCGCCGAGCTGGCAAACCCCGGCACCCACGTGGGGGTGCCACGCGACGGCCACGAACTGGCCGAGCCCCCGATGCACGCTACCCGAGCGCGATCGGTCCGGTGACCGGCTGATCGAAGCGCAGCCGGAACCCGAACGCAGCGTCCGCGCCGCGGCTGCCGCCGCCCGTCGACCTCGCGGTTGCTCGTGCCGCATCGGTCCTGGCGACGCCACGCGCGTCCCCACGATCTTGATCCGGGCGTGACGCTGCACGATCGCTGCGTCGCGCTCACACGTCAGCGCATCGATCAGGCGGGAGCGGCTCCGCGCTGGGAGCAGGCAGCCATGCGCAAGTTGCTGTCCTGACAGTCAGATAGCAGCGAGCTCGACCACATCGGCGATCTCGCTCGACATGCATCTGTGCCGTGGTAATTGACTTGTGAGTCAAATGCCGAGCCCGAAGCCAGCCCCCCGGAGCGATCCCCGCAAGCCGAAGCGCTGGGAGCGCCGCGCCCATGCGCGCCGGCCCGAGCTGCTCGCGGCGGCGATCGCGATGTTCGCCGAGCGCGGGTTCGCGGCGACCCGGCTCGAGGACGTCGCGGCGCGCGCCGGGGTCAGCAAGGCGACGGTCTACGTCTACTTCGCGGACAAGGAGCGGCTGTTCGAGGCGGTCGTCCGCGAGACCGTCGTGCCCAACCTCGATCGCGCACGGGCGCTGATCGACGGCTACGACGGCACCACGCCGGGCCTGATCCGGGCGCTGATCGTGCTGCTGGAGAGCGTGCTCGAGAGCCCGGTGTCGGCGGTGCTCAAGGTCGTGATCGCGGAGAGCGGGAACTTCCCCGGGCTCGCGCGGCTGTGGGCCGAGCTGGTGATCCAGCGCGGGTTCGCGCTGGTGTGCCGGGTGATCGAGCGCGGCATCGCGCGCGGCGAGCTCCGCGCGGTCAACCCGGCCGACGCGGCGCCGCTCGTGATCGCGCCGGTGCTGCTGCTGGCGCTGTGGAAGCACTCGTTCTCCGCCCACGCCGGCATGCAGCTCGATCGTCACGCGATCCTGGCCGCCCACGCCGATGTGGTGCTGCGCGGGCTCGCGAAGGAGGCCTCGTCGTGACCAGGCGAACCGCGATCCGCAGGGTGGCGATCCTCGTCGTTGCCGCCGGCGCCGTGACCGCCGCGGTGCTGTACCGCTCGGGCCGGCTCGGCGGCGGCGACGCGGCCGGCGACGAGCTCGTGCTGTACGGCAACGTCGACGTGCGGCAGGTCGAGCTCGGGTTCCACGTGCCCGGGCGGCTGGCGGTGATGCGGCTCGAGGAGGGCCAGGAGGTCAAGGCCGGCGACGCGCTCGCCGAGCTCGACGCGACGACGTTCGCCGAGGACGTGCGCGCCGCCGAGGCCCAGGTCGCGACCCAGCAGGCGGCGCTGCAGAAGCTGATCGCCGGGCCGCGGCCGGCCGAGATCGCGCGGGCCCGCGCCGCGGTCGACGAGGCGAGCACCGCCGCCGAGCGCGCCCGGCTCGAGCTCGGGCGCTCGAAGCAGCTGCTCGACGCCGCCGCGATCGCGCGGGCGTCGTTCGACGACGCGACGGCCGCCAGCCGGTCGGCCGACGCGCGGCTGGCGTCCAGCCGCGAGACCCTGCACCTGGTGCAGGAGGGCTCGCGGACCGAGGACATCGCCGGCGCGCGCGCGGCGCTGGCGGTCGCGACCTCGCGGCTGGCCGCGGCGCAGACCGCGCTCGCCGATAGCAAGCTGCTCTCGCCGTCGGATGGCGTGGTGACCACGCGGGTCAAGGAGCCGGGCGCGATCGTGTCGCCGGCCGACGTGGTCTACGTGGTCACGCTGACCCGGCCGCTGTGGATCCGCGCCTACGTCGGCGAGGCTTGTCTCGGCGCGCTCCGTCCCGGGATGCCGGTCACGATCCGCTCCGACACGCCGGGCCTGCCGGCGGCGCACGGCCACGTCGGCTTCATCTCGCCGACCGCGGAGTTCACGCCCAAGTCGGTCGAGACCGCCGAGCTGCGCACGTCGCTGGTCTATCGCGTGCGGATCGTCGTCGACGACGACGTCCGCGGCCTCCACCAGGGCATGCCGGTGACGGTCGCGCTCGGAGGCGCGTAGTGTCCGGCGACGTGCTGGTCCGGCTCGACCGCGCGACCAAGCGGTTCGGCGACGCGGTCGCGCTCGACGCGATCTCGGGGACGATCGCGGCCGGCGAGATGACCGGGCTGGTCGGCCCCGACGGCGCGGGCAAGACCACGCTGATCCGGCTGATCGCCGGGCTGATCGTCGCCGACGGCGGCACGCTCGAGGTGCTCGGCTTCGACCCGGCGCGCCAGGCCGAGCGCGTGCACGCCGCGATCGGCTACATGCCGCAGCGGTTCGGCCTGTACGAGGACCTGACGGTGCAGGAGAACCTCGAGCTGTACGCGAACCTGCGCGCGCTGCCGCGCGCGGAGCGCGGCGCGGTGTTCGAGGAGCTGCTCGCGTTCACCGACCTGGCGCGGTTCACCGCGCGGCCGGCCGGCAAGCTGTCGGGCGGGATGAAGCAGAAGCTCGGCCTGGCGTGCGCGCTGATGCGCAAGCCGCGGCTGCTGGTGCTCGACGAGCCCAGCGTCGGGGTCGATCCGATCTCGCGCCGCGAGCTGTGGCGGATGGTGGGCCGGCTCAAGGCCGAGGGCGTCGGCGTGGTGTGGTCGACCGCGTACCTCGACGAGGCCGAGGCCTGCGACCGCGTGCTGCTGCTCGATCGCGGCAAGCTTCTCCACGGCGGCCCGCCCGGCGAGCTCACCGCGCGCGTCCGCGGCCGGGTGTTCCGCCTCGAGGGCGCCCTTGGCCGCCGGCGCGCCGCGCTCGCCAGGGCGCTGGCCGAGCCGTCGGTGAGCGACGGGGTGATCCAGGGCGCCGCGCTGCGCCTGGTCAGCCGCGCCGCGCAACCGCCGGCGGTGCCACCGGGTGTGGGGCCGGACGCCAGGCTCGTGCCGGCGCCACCGCGGTTCGAGGATGCGTTCATCGACGTGCTCGGCGGCGGGCCGGGCGGCGACTCGGCGCTGGCAGCGGCGATGCACGCGCACCCCCACGACGGCCGGCGCGTGATCGAGGCCCGCGGCCTGACCAAGCGGTTCGGCGACTTCACCGCCGCGGCCGACATCTCGTTCGAGGTCGCGCGCGGCGAGATCTTCGGCCTGCTCGGGCCCAACGGCGCCGGCAAGTCGACGACGTTCCGCATGCTGTGCGGCCTGCTGCGGCCGACCAGCGGCGAGGGCCGGGTCGCCGGCATCGACCTCCGGCGCGACACCGCGGGCGCGCGCGCCAGGCTCGGCTACATGGCGCAGAAGTTCTCGCTGTACGGCGATCTCAGCGTCGCGCAGAACCTGGCGTTCTTCGCCGGCATCTACGGCCTCGTCGGGGCGCGCCGGCGCGAGCAGATCGAGCGCATGACCGAGGTGTTCGACCTCGGCGACCGGCTCGGCGCGGCCGCCCGGGACCTGCCGCTCGGGTTCAAGCAGCGGCTCGCGCTCGCGTGCGCGGTGATGCACGAGCCCGAGGCGCTGTTCCTCGACGAGCCGACCTCGGGCGTCGACCCGATCACGCGCCGCGAGTTCTGGTCGCACATCAACGGCGTGGTCGAGAAGGGCGTCGCGGTGGTCGTCACGACCCACTTCATGGACGAGGCCGAGTACTGCGACCGGATCTCGCTGATCTACCGCGGCCGCGCGATCGCGGTCGGCTCGCCCGACGAGCTCAAGGCGCGCGCGGCGACCCCCGAGCGCCCCGATCCGACGATGGAGGACACCTTCATCGCGCTGGTCGAGGCCGACGACCGCGGCCGGAGGGCGGCGTGATCGGCGACGACGCTCGCACCGCACGGGCACGCGCCGGGACGCCGCATTCCATGCGGCCTCCCGGCTCATCGCATTCCGCCGATTCCTCGCTTCGCGGTTCCGGAGCCTCGGGCATGGCCCGACGCTCCGGGCTACGCTCGGCCTCGGCTCGCCGGCTCGCGGCGCTGATCGGCAAGGAGGCGCGCCAGATCGTGCGCGATCCGAGCAGCATCCTGATCGCGTTCGTGTTCCCGCTGATCCTGCTGTTCCTGTTCGGCTACGGGGTCTCGCTCGACGCGGCGCGCACCCCGATCGCCGTCGCGGTCGAGGCGCCGGGGGAGGCCGCGCGCTCGCTCGCCGCGAGCTTCGCCGCCTCGCCGTACTTCGACGCCGAGATCGTGCACGACCGCCGCGAGCGCGAGGCCGCGTTCGTGCGCGGCGAGCTCGGCGGCCTGGTCGTGATCCCGGCCCAGTTCGACGCGCGGACCCACGACCGCGGCGCCGCGCCCGAGGTCCAGGTCCTGGTCGACGGCTCGGACCCCAACACCGCGACCCTGGTCCAGGGCTACGCCGCCGGCGTGGTCGGCCAGTGGGCGCAGCAGCGCCGGCTCGACCGCGGTCACCCGCCGCGCGCCGGCTCGCCGATCGCGGCGGTCGAGGACCGGCTGTGGTTCAACCCCGGGCGCACCAGCCGGTGGTTCCTGGTCCCCGGCGTGATCGCGATCGTGATGGCGATGGTCGGCACGATGCTGACCGCGCTGGTCGTCGCGCGCGAGTGGGAGCGCGGCACGATGGAGGCGATGCTCGCCACGCCGATCACGCGCGGCGAGCTGCTGATCGGCAAGATCCTGCCGTACCTCGCGCTCGGGCTGATCGCGATGGCGATGTGCAGCGCAGCCGGCGTGTACCTGTTCGGCGTCCCGTTCCGCGGCTCGGTGCTCGCGCTGCTGGTGCTGTCGGTCGCCTACCTGCTGCCGGCGCTCGGCCAGGGCCTGTTGATCTCGGCGGCGACCCGGAACCAGTTCCTGGCGTCGCAGCTGGCGCTGCTGTCCGCGTTCCTGCCGTCGCTGCTGCTGTCGGGCTTCCTGTTCGAGATCAGCTCGATGCCGTGGCCGCTGCAGTGGCTCAGCCTGATCGTCCCGGCGCGGTGGGTGATCCCGTGCCTGCAGACGGTGTTCCTGACCGGCGACCTGTGGCCGCTGTTCGTCCGCAACACCGCCGTGCTGCTCGGGTTCGGAGCGGTCCTGCTCGCGCTCGCGGCGCGCGCCACCCCCAAGCGGATCGCCTGAGATGTGGATCCGCATCGTCACCCTGATCACCAAGGAGCTGCGCGTCATCCTGCGCGATCCGCGCAGCCGCGTGATCCTGATCGTGCCGCCGCTGATCCAGCTGCTCGTGTTCGCGTTCGCGGCCACGCTCGAGGTCAAGCACGTCGACGCCGTGGTGCTCGATCGCGATGCCGGGACGTCCGGCCGCGCGCTCGTGCAGGCGATCCAGGGCTCGCCGACGTTTCGCCGGGTCACCGCGGTGCGCACGCACGGCGAGCTGCGCGACGCGATCGATCGCCAGCGCGCCCTGGTCGCGCTCGAGATCGGCCCGACGTTCTCGAGCGATCTCGCGGCCGGGCGCGCCGCCGACGTCCAGATCCACCTCGACGGACGGCGCTCGAACGCCGCCCAGATCGTCGACGGCTACCTGACCCAGATCGTCAACGACCACGTCGCCTCCGCGAGCGCGCGCCGGCCGGGGGCCCCGCCGGTGCGCGTCGTCGCCCGCAACTGGTTCAACCCGAACCTCGAGTTCCAGTGGTTCACCGTGCCCGGCCTGATCGGCGTGATCGCGCTCCTGATCGGCCTGATCGTCACCGCGCTGTCGGTCGCGCGCGAGCGCGAGCTCGGCACCTTCGACCAGCTGATGGTCGCGCCGCTGCGGCCGTTCGAGATCCTGATCGGCAAGATGACTCCGCCGATCCTGATCGGCCTGGTCCACGTGACGCTCTACGTGCTGGCGGCTGTGCTGGTGTTCCACGTGCCGCTGCGCGGCTCGCTGGCCGCGCTCTACCTCGGCGCGGTGTTCTTCCTCGCCGCGGTGGTCGGGGTCGGGTTGTTCATCTCGGCGCTGTGCACGACCCAGCAGCAGGCGATCCTCGGCGCGTTCCTGTTCATGGCGCCCGCGGTGCTGATGTCGGGGTTCGCGACGCCGATCGCGAACATGCCGAGCTGGCTTGGGCGCGCGACGGTCGTCAACCCGCTGCGCCACTTCCTGGTCATCGTGCGCGGCGTGTTCCTGCGCGGCATGGACTGGAGCGACGTCGCGCGCAACGTCGTCCCGCTGCTCGCGATCGCGGCCGTCACGCTCACCGCCGCGACCGTGCTGTTCCGCAGGCGGATCGAGTAGGGTGGCGACACGTGAGCCTGGCTCGACGACGCAGCCTCATCACGGCGGGCGCTTCGGCCGGGCAGGCCGCGGCGGCGCTCGGCCGGATCGGCGATGCCCGGGCGCGGCCGGCGCTGGCCAAGGCGGCGCGCGGCGAGGACGCGAACCCGGCGTGGACCGCGGGCGACGCGCTCAAGAAGATCCCGTAGCCCCGGCTCGCGGTCGGTGTACGAACTGGCGGCTGGCGGATCCTCGCGCGAGGGAGCGGTCAAGCGGTGAAATCGAGCTCGAACGCGTCGGCGATGTTCTGTAGCCGTGTCCGCCAGACGGTCTTGGGCTCCTCCGCGGCGCGTTCGAGGCCTTCGATGCCGGCGTGGCCTGCGGCGCCTGGCTTTTCGGAATCAGGGGGCGCGAGGTTGTCGTAGACGACGGCCGTGGCGCCCGCCGCGCGCACGTTCGCGACCAGCGCTGCGATCACGATGACCGGCCGGCCTCGGAATGCACGCGCTTGCTCGGCAGTCGTGATCGCCGCGTCCCAGACGGAGACCCGGATGGGCGACCGTGCTCGGCGGCGTGGCGCTTATCGCGGCTCGATGGCTCGAGCTCCTGATGGGTCGGCTTCCATCCGTCAGGCGTAAAGTCCTTCGGCGGTAAGGGCAGCCGCAACACGCGGTGCTCGCCCGGGACGGGGCTCCCGTCGATCGGCGCTGACGTCACCGTGATCCGCGCGGGCTCGCACCGAATCCGGCCGCAAGGAGCTCGAACGCCTTTGCCGGTAACTCATGCGGCGGCGCGTCGTCGGAGCCGCGTGAAGTATCCGTGGCCGTATCGCGGAAGAACCAATCGACCGCGCCGTCCGGGTGGATCTCCAGGCTGAAGGCTCGACCGGGTATGTCGATGAATGACCAGCTGGCGTTCAGCAGACCATCCTCTGATACGCCGACGGCCGGGCGACGGAGCGAAGGCTGCATGGCGCACGCGCGAGTCCAGATGGAGAGCAACATCGAACGCTGGGCCGATGTCACGCTGCCGGCTGCGACGCGTGCCTCGAGCATGTCGAGA
>JBGQCL010000271.1:0-15909 GCA_041495365.1 Kofleriaceae bacterium
AATCGGCCAGGTCAGGGTGCAGGTCGCGTCCGCAGCGCGAGCTCGGCCGAGCCGTACAGGGTGTAGACCAGCCCCAGCGGGTTGAGCTCGCTCAGCAGCTTGCGGCGCGCCGTGAGCAGCGCGTCGCCGATCGGCCGTCCGGCCAGGAACCCGCCGAGCAGCTCGCGGCCGATGCGCGCGCCGAGCGCCTCGTGGACACGGACCTCGGTCCCGATGATCGCGCCGGCCTTCTTGCGGGTGAACCGCTCGATCAGCGGCGCGATCGACGACGGGCTCCAGCCTGCGGTCCCGCAGCCGTTCAGCACGGCGAGCGGGCGATGCCGCCAGTCCCTGATCGCGAGGTCCCCCGCTGTGACCTTGTCGGCGCCCCTGGCGTTGGCGGTGAACCGGAGCGCACCGCCGTCGGCGTGGCAGAACAGGTAGTAGACGTCGAGGTCCTGGTGATCGAGCAGCGCGATCACGTCGTCGCGGTCGTTGTGCGGGCCCTGGAGCGTGACCTGCGAGATGTCCTGGAGCTGCTGGAGGTGCTCGGGCCAGCAGCCGAACGGAAAGTATCCGACGCCGACCGCGGTCGGGCTCGCGTTGTCGACGGCGTCCGCCGCGGCGGGTGCGGCGTCGATGGTCGCCGCGCGCACGATCTGCGGCGGCGTCTCGACGCGATGGGCGAACCCCCAGAAGTGCAGCGGGCAGGCGACGGTCCGGTCGACCACGATCGGCCCGCCGCTCGCCTTGCGTTCCGCGATCCGGATCGGGTGGAGCTCGCAGCGCTCGCTCTCGCCGCACCGCCTGGCCCCGAGCACCCCGTTGCGATCGGGCAGCGCCGCCAGGCAGGTCGCGGTGGTGGTCGGCTCGTTGCCGACTCGCGACACGTCGGGATCGAACCGCCGATCGTAGACCAGCGACCACGGGATCGTCTTGCGCAGGTTGGTGTGGATCGCCTGGATCGTGGCGCCCGGATCGCGGAGGCGCTCTGCCAGCTTGCGATCGGCGTCCTCGTCGATCACGACCGACTGGTAGAGCACCCAGCCCGCGTGCGCGAGGGTCTGAAGATCCTCGGCGAGCTGGTCGCGGGTCGGGTGGGCGTAGCGGTAGCGGATGAACTCGGGGCCGAGCGGCACGCCGTGCTCGTCGAGCCGCGGCTCGCTGGTGATCCGGTCCAGCGCGGCGCGCAGATCGCGGATCGCGTCCTCGACGGCCTGGCCCTCGGGATCGACCGGGGTCGCGAGGTCGGTCCCCTTGATCAGGAGGTGGCGCTTGCCCTCGAGATCGTTGGCCAGCACCGACACCGTGCGCGGCGGGCGCGACGCCGCGTTGTCGACCCCGGTGGCGCTGAACTCGGGACGGGCCAGGAACACCAGATCGTCCGGCAGCTCTCCGAGCTCGCCGTCCAGGTCCGCGTCGAGGCCGAGCGCCCGGCGCAGCGCGGCGGGCGGGTCCGACGTGACGCGGTGCGCGACCGCGAGCAGCCACGACTGCACGAGGTTGTTGTCGTGGTACAGGCCGAACCGGATCCGCGCGACGCCGTGGACCGCCGGCTTTGCCCGGATCGCGAAGTACACGCGGTCGCTGGCCCCCGACCGCGGCAACCACAGCGGCTGCGCGACGTGACCCTCGACCTCGAAGTCGAGCGGCGTCACGACGAGCTCGACCCAGGTCCCCTCGTCCTGCCATGTGAAGGCGTCGTTGAGGATCGGCAGCTCCCCGGCGGTCACCACGGACCTGGGCCCGATGTCGAGGCCGAGGTGGATCCGCTCGCCTTCCCGGACGTCGTCTCCGCGCTGCGCGATCGGTCTCAGCGCCTCGCCGGTGTCCCGCCACAGCGTGGCGTTGAGGTGGCGCGCGTCGGGGTCGGGCACCGGATCATCCATGCCTCGGCGGCCCGAGCTCGGGGGGGCGTTCTCCGCGATGGCCTCGAGGTCGCGTGCGCTCTCGAGCGAGCGCGTCCCGGCCGTGGCGCTGCGTAGCGCCTGGATGTAGCGGGTCAGCGGCAACAGCCCGCCGCTCTCGTGGCTCTCGAACGTGAGCTGCGGCCAGTCATCCTGCAGCGCGCGCAGGGCGTCGCGGAACTCCTGGTTGACCTCGGGGTCAGGGCCGCGCTCCTCGGGCCGGTGAGACGCCTCTGCCCACGCGACCAGCTGCGCGCCGATGTTCGAGGGCCGCAGCGCCTCCTCGCGTCCGCCGCCGAGCCAGGCGGCGGTCATCGGCTGCGGCAGCTGGGCGAGCGCGAGGTCGATCGGCGCGTCATGGATGAGCTGGTCGTAGAACCGGCGCCAGGCATCCGGCGAGGCGGACGACGCGACGATCGCCGGGCCACCGCGGTTCACCGCCGCGCCGGCGAGCCGGCGGACGACCGCCGCCGGCGGCGCGCCGGGGAACGCCAGCACGACCAGGCGCGTCTGCCAGCGCTCGAGCCGGAGGAACCAGCCCAGCGTACCGACCACGTGCGGCGCCGTCGTGGCCTCCGGATCGGCAATGGAGTTCAGGAACGTCGCGTCGTGGACGTGGATCAGGTCGGCGGTCGGCCACCGGACGCGCGCGAGGAAGCCGGCGATGTCGTCGCGCCGGGTTTGTCTTACCCTGATGGCCTGCGCGATCAGCTCCGGGTCGTGGAACCCGAACACGTCGTCTCGCAGCTGCGCGATCGACCACGCCCGGTCCACCGGGTCGAGCTCGAGCACGCGCAGCGGCAGGTGGAGAGCGCGCTCGGCCGCATGGGCCCGGACGTTGCAGATCCGCACCGCCACCGCACCGCCGCACCGCGCTTCCCAGTCGATGTCGGCGAGCGCCGGCGCGACCGCGAGCTCGATCCGCTCGAGGCGGCGGTCGGCCACGAGGGTCTGGTCGAGCCCGTACCGGACGGCGGCGGGAGCAAACACCGCGGCGGCCTGGGCCGGGGCCTGGCCCGCCCGCAGCGCCGCGAGCTCGTCCGCCGACAGCGCCACGCGGTCGCGCAACCAGCTGCATCGGAGCTCGGCACCGGCACCGGCGGCGCGGATCTCGACGTGGTAGCCCGCGCGCCCGTAGACCACGCGGCTCATGGCGCGGCCTCGCGGTCCAGCCTGGCCCGCAGGTCGTCGACGCCCTGGACGAGCGCGCCGGACACCTGGTGGAGGCCGAACCCCCAGAACAGCGCGAGCACCCGCGCGCCCCAGCCGCCCCAGATCGCGTCGTTCACCCACAGCACCTGCAGCCCGCTCAGCGTGGCGATCAGCGCGCTCGCCAGGAAGAACCAGGCCGCGTACACCACCGACTTCCATCGCAAGCGGCGCCACCGCTGCGCGAGCGTCCGGGGCGAGCGCGCACCCGGGATGGCGAATGCGCCGAGGGTGGCGAGCCCCATCATCGGGGGCGGTGGCGGCCCACCCGGAGCTCCCATGAAGCCTCGCTGCGTGGCCAGCGGTACGTACGCGTCACGCGCGGTGCGGTAGGCGGCCTCGGCCGCATCGAGGTCGCCGGACGCCAGCGCGGTGCGCGCGGGCGCGAGCTGGTCGCTCACCGCCGACAGCTCCGGGGTGCCGGTCAGGTGGAGCTTCACGACGCCGGCGAGGCCGTCGACCAGTCCGGAGATCCACGTCGCCCTCGCCGCGGCCTGCGCCGCGATCGCGGACGCCGGATCGCCGGCGGTCCCGATGCGCTCGATCATCGGCGCGAGCTGGCCCTTCAGCTGCTGCCACTGGGGGTCGGTCATCAGGCCGGTCGGCTTGGCCTGCAGTCCGTGCTCCAGCACCGCCGCCACGATCCCCGCGTAGCGGACCGCGGACTGGTCGAACAGCGCCTTCGCCGCGATCCGCTCCTCGGCCTCGAGCTTGACCCTGGCCTGCTGGAGCGATTCCCGCGCGGCGGCGATCGCGGCTCGATCGAGGTTGGCGCCCGACGTGGCGAGCGTGTCGAGGTTGCCGACCAGCCCGTCGATCTCGTGGCGCACATGATCGCGCGCGGCCGTCGTCACGGCGTCCGCGATCCCGTCGAGGCCCTTGTCGGCCGCGGCGATCACGTCCTTGCGCGGCGTGTCCGCGAGCGCTGCCCGCGCGACGTCGAGCGCGGTCTTGAACGGCGCGCGCTCGGCCTCGGGCAGCGCCACCACCGCCCCGGCGATCTCGACCCACCTGCGATACAGCGCGAGCTGCTCGGCCACCGGCTCGTCGACGGCAACTCCCTGCTCGGTCAGCTCGAGGGTCTCCTCGACGCGCGCCCGCAGGGCGGTGTCGACCGGCTGGCGCCACTCGGGCAGCGGCTGCGCGGTCTCCTCGAGGTAGCGCCTCGCCTTCACGATCAGATCGCGCTGGACGGTCTGCCGCGGCACCACGACCCGGCGGTACCGGCGCATGCCTTCTCCGACGAGCACGCCGGTCAGGATGAACAGGAACGCGACCGACCACGGCTCCTTGACCACCGCCGCGAACTCGGTCTCGAGCGAGATCTTGCCGAGCGCGCTCCAGCGGATCTTGCCGGTGTAGCGGCCCGCGGTGTCGATCCCGTCGATCCGGAGCCGCACCTGGCGGGTCTGGCCCGGAGCGAGCTTGATCGACCCCGACAGCTGCTTGCCGTCCGCGTCGAGCAGCCGGGACCGGAAGCTCGACTGGTAGCTGGCGTCATCACTGCGCTTGAACGCCAGGCCCACGATCTCGGGTGGCTCGAGCGCCAGGGCATTGCCCGAGGTCTCCTGGAGCGCGAACCAGATCTCGACGAAGTCCTCGCATCCCGGCAGCGGGCAATACTGGCCGAGCTTGGTCGCGTTGCCGGAAACGGCAAGCCCGAGCGGCGCCATCGCGCGGTCGACCGTGAGCGAGAACGTCGCGGGCTTGCCGGCCGCGGAGACCACGACGATCGTGCCGGTATACGTCCCGATCGCCGGGAGGTCGGCGGTGATATGCAGGACGGCGGACGCGGCAGCCGGGGCCGCCCGGTCCGCGGCCTGGGGCGGCCGGTTCCCACACGGCCGATCGTCGAGCTGGCAGTCGACCGGCCACAACCGCTTGGAGGCGTCCCTGAGGTCGACGCGCACCGAGACGGTGTCGAGCTTGTCGGCGTCGGTGGCCGGGACCAGCAGGAAGCGCTGATCCAGCGTCCCCGTGGGGGCAGCGACCCGGACCTCCGACGTCTCCGGGCTCATCCGCAGCATCGGCGGAGCCGGTTCGGCCGCTGCCACCGAGATCCCGGCGACAATACCGATCGCGACCGCCGCGATCGCTCGAACTGAAGACGTGCGCTTCGCGCCCACAGGACCTCCTGCTCGTGAGCAGTCCACCTCGATGCTTCGTTCAGTGTCCTCGGGATTCGCCATCCGAGTCAAGCGACCGCGGTGCGAGCCCCTGCGGCGGGCCGGGCTCGCCGCAGGTCGTTCGGCTGCCGCACCTCAGCCGGCGGCGAGCTCGGCCGCGAGCGCCGCGGCCGGGCCGACGGCGGCGGCGACCGCGGGGGTCAGACCGACCGTGTGCGTCGCCGGCCGCTCGATCGCGATGCCGACGATCGCGAGCCGGGCGACCGCGGCATCGCCATACAGCGTGCGCGCGAGTGCGATCGCCTGGGCGACGCCGATGCCGTGCGACGACAGCGGCGCGGGGCCGGTGCCCAGCACGCCCGGGTCGAGCTGCATCACGGCGCCCGGCGGGCCCCCGCCGGCGACCGCGTCGACCAGCACGACCCGGTGGCCGGCCTCGAGCAGCTCGAGCAGGATCGACGCGTCGGCGCTCTCGCGCACGCCGAACCCGCGCGCCGCCAGCTCGCGGGCGACCGCGAGGCCGACGCCGTCGTCGCCGGCGGCGAGCTGGCCGATGCCGACGATGGTCGCCGCCGCCACGTCAACGAACCTGGAAGCCGATGCAGCCGTTCGGTGCCACCACCGCGGAGCTCGCAGCGGTCACCGCCGCTCGAACGCCAGGGTCAGGAAGTGGGTCGAGCACGAGATGCACGGATCGTGGTTGCGGATCGCGTGCTCGGCGCGCCGGGTCGCGACGTCGTGCGGCAGGGCGGCGAGCATCGGGCCGAGCGCGAACAGATCGTCCTCGATCGAGCGCTGGTTCTGCGACGTCGGCGGCGTGATCTGCGCGTCGCGGACCAGGCCGTCGTCGCCGACCACGTAGCGGTGGTAGAGGATGCCGCGCGGCGCGCACGTGATCGCGTGGCCGGTGCCCGCGCGCATCGCGACCGGGACGGCGGGGGCGGGCGGCGGCGCGTAGCCCTCGATCAGGCGGATCGCCTCGTCGAGCGCGTAGATCACCTCGACGCCGCGGATCAGCAGCATGCGGAACGGGTTGCGGCAGGTCGGATCGAGCCCGACCCGCGCGGCGGCGGCGGCGGCGCGCGGCGACAGCCGGTCGGCGTTGAGCGCGAACCGGGCGAGCGGCCCGGTCAGGTAGGCGCCGCGGGCGAGGATCCGGGCGTGCAGCGCGGTGGTGTACGCGACCTGCTCCTCGCGGATGTGATCGCCGAACTCGCGGGCGGTGATGTCGAGCCCGCGGGTCGACACCAGCCGGCCCTCGTTCATCGGGTACTCGTCGGGGTGGCGCAGCGCGACCAGCTCGTAGTCGCGGGACAGCTCGGGGTACTCGAAGCTCGCGAGCCAGTCGAGCGAGAGCTCGGCCTCGTCGAGCGCGGCCCGCAGGTCGGGCAGCAGCCGGGCGAGCTCGCCTGTCCGCGGCGCGCGGTAGAACCCGCCGACCCGGACGTTGACCGGGTGGATCTCGCGGCCGCCCAGCGTCGCGACGATCGCGTTGCCGGCCTTCTTGATCGCGAGCGCGCCGCGCACCCGCTCGGGGTGGACCTGGGCGAGCGCGATCGAGTCGGGCAGCCCGAGGAAGTCGGGCGCGTGCAGCATCACCATGTGCAGCACGTGGCTCTCGATCCACTCGCCGCAGTACATCAGGCGGCGCAGCGCGCGCAGCGGGCCGCCGACCCGCACGCCGAGCGCGTCCTCGATCGCGTGGCACGCGCTCATCTGGTAGGCGACCGGACAGATCCCGCAGATCCGCGAGCTGATGTCGGGCGCCTCGGTGCAGGCCCGGCCGTGCATCATCGCCTCGAACAGCCGCGGCGGCTCGAACAGCCTGAGCTTGGCCTCGACGACGGTCGCGCCGTCGAGCACCAGGGTCAGCGCGCCCTCGCCCTCGACCCGGGCGAGCACGTCGACGGTGATCGTCCTACTTGCCATGGCGCTCGGTCTCCTCGCGGAACGCCGGTGCCGCGGCGTTGAACGTCGAGAACAGCCGGCGGACCTCGCCGCGCGGCGTGCCGAGCGCGATCAGCTGGTCGGCGAGCGGCTGGGTGCGCGGCGCGTCGCTCGGCCCGAAGCAGCCGTAGCAGCCGCGCGCGAAGCCCGGGCACAGCGCGCCGCAGCCGTCGTGGGTCACCGGCCCCAGGCACGGCGTGCCGTGCGCGACCACGACGCAGACGTTGCCGCGCAGCTTGCACTCGATGCACACCGCGTGGTGCGCGATGTTGGGCTTGCGGCCGTGCAGGTACGCCGAGAGCACCTCGAGCAGCTGGTGCTTGTCGATCGGACAGCCGCGCAGCTCGAAGTCGACCTTGACGTGATCGGCGATCGCCGTCGAGGTCGCGAGCGTCGCGATGTAGTCGGGCCGCGCGTACACCATCGCCATCATCGCCGCGTGGTCGCGGAAGTTGCGCAGCGCCTGGATCCCGCCGGCGGTCGCGCACGCGCCGATCGTGACCAGCATCTTCGACTGTGCGCGGACCTCGCGGATCCGCTCGGCGTCGTGCGGCGTGGTGATCGAGCCCTCGACCAGCGACAGGTCGAACGGCCCGGGCGCGGTGTGCGACGTCGCCTCGGGAAAGTACGCGATGTCGACCGCGCCGGCGACCGCGAGCAGCTCGTCCTCGCAGTCGAGCAGGCTGAGCTGGCAGCCGTCGCACGACGCGAACTTCCACACCGCGAGGCTCGGACGGGTCATAGCTCCCTCACTTGCATCAGCGGGGCCATCCGGTCGTAGCGGAACACCGGGCCGTCCTTGCACACGAACGATCCGGCGAGCTGGCAGTGGCCGCACAGCCCGACGCCGCACTTCATGTTGCGCTCCATCGAGATCCAGATCCCGTCGCGCGGCACACCGCGCTGCTCGAGCGCGCGGGCGACGAACCGCATCATGATCTCCGGCCCGCAGACCAGCGCCGCGTCGCCCTGGTCGACCGCCACGCCGTCGAGCAGCTGGGTCACCACGCCGATCGCGCCGTACCAGTCGTGGCCGGCGTGGTCGACGATCACCTCGACCCGACAGTCGAACCGGCCGCGCCAGCGCTGCAGCTCGTCGCGAAACAGCAGCTCGGCCGGCGAGCGCGCGCCGTACAGGATCGTGATCCGGCCGTACGACGAGCGGTTGGCCAGCAGGTGCAGGATCGCCGGCCGCAGCGGCGCGAGCCCGAGCCCACCGGCGATCACCAGCACGTCGCGGCCGCGCACCGCGTCGACCGGCCACGCCGAGCCGTACGGCCCGCGGACCCCGAGCACGCTGCCCTGGCCGAGCGCGGTCATGGCCCGCGTCACCGTGCCGACCGAGCGCACGGTGTGGACCAGGTGCGCGGGCTCGGCCGGATCGCCGCTGATCGAGATCGCGACCTCGCCGATCCCGTGGACGTACAGCATGTTGAACTGGCCGGGCGCGAACCGGAACCCGCCGGGCGGCGTCAACGTGAACGTGACCACGCCGTCGATCTCGCGCACCGCGCGGTCGATCGCCAGCATCTCCGGGACGTAGGGGTTCGCCGTCATCGGTACACGTCGAGCCGCTGCAGCCGGGCGCGGGTCAGCCGCTCGTAGGTCCGCTCCAGCAGCCGCATCGAGATCGCGTAGCCCAGCCGCGGATCCTCGTCCATCTTGCGGTGCAGGCACGCGTTGTCGAGCGCGATCGCCACGACCGTATCGCGCGCCCGGCAGTCGAGGTGGGCGGCCGCCTCGGTCAGGCACGACACGCCGAGCACGTCGCCCGAGCCGATGGTCTCCAGGCAGATCGGATCGCCGTTCGCGCCCGGCATCTCGATCGTCACCGTGCCGTGCCGGATCAGGTACAGCTGGTCCTCGCGATCGCCCTCGCGCATCAGGTACTCGCCGGGGCGGAACCGCAGGTTCTTGGCGCAGCCGACCACGAACGACAGGTGCTCCGGCGCCAGCTCGGCCAGGAACGGATGCGACTTGAGGATGCGCTCCAGGTCTTCCATCGTCAGCTCCTCGTCAGCTCCCCGTCGGTGCCCCGGGCGGGCCGCCCGACATCGGCGGAGGGATCGTCGCGGCCTTCGGCGTGGTCGGTGCGGCCCCGGGCGCGCGGATCGCGGCCACCTCCTCGGTGAGGTCGATCCCGACCGGGCACCACGCGATGCACCGGCCGCACCCGACGCAGCCCGAGGTCCCGAACTGATCGTGCCAGGTCGCCAGCTTGTGGGTCAGCCACTGCCGGTAGCGCGCGCGCAGCGTCGGCCGCACGCTGCCGCCGTGCACGTACGCGTACTCGGCGGTGAAGCACGAGTCCCACCGCCGCGCCCGGGTCGCGACCTCGCCCGACAGGTCGGTCGTGTCCTCGACGGTGGTGCAGAAGCACGTCGGGCACACCATCGTGCAGTTCGCGCAGCCCAGGCAGCGCGCGGCGACGTCGTCCCACCGCGGGTGCTCCAGGTTCGCCATCAGCGCGTCGCGCAGCCCGGCCGCCGGCATCGTCCGCCCCATCCGCGCCGCCGCCGTCTCGGTCACCGCCGCCGCCGCCGCGAGGTCGTCCGCCGCCGTCGCGCGCGAGCCGACCTGCGCCAGCACGCGCGCCCCGGCCTCGCTGCCGACCTCGACCACGAAGCGGTGCTCACCGCCGCCGACCAGCTCGGTCGCCGCCAGGTCGAAGCCGCTCCGGGCGCGCGGCCCGGTGTCCATCGACACGCAGAAGCAGGTGCCGGCGGGCGAGCCGCAATGCACCGCGAGCACGAACACCTGCGCGCGCCGCGCCGCGTAGTCCGCATCCGGATGCGGGCCGTCGCGCAGCACCCGGTCCTGCACCTCGATCGCGGCGATCTCGCACGCCCGCGCGCCGATGAACGCCACCTTGCGCTCGGGCAGCGGCGTGGGCGTTACGCTGACCCCGCCCGCCGACCTCCGGATCTGGACCAGCTCCGTGCGCGGCACCAGCAGCTCGCGCTTCCACGACTGCGGCGGCGCCGCATAGCCGAACAGCGCGTCGTCGCCGCGCTGGCGCAGCCGGTAGTGCCCGGGCCCCTGCTCGTCGCCGACGCCGCGCGGCAGGTCGTCGATCCCGTCCAGCGGTCCGAGCACGATCGCGCCGTCGCGCACCGCCGGCCCGACCAGCTCGTGGCCGGCGTCCTTCAGCGCCGCGAGCAGCGCCCCCAGGCCTGCGCGATCGAGCACCACGCTGCTACCGATGGCCTGCACGTGAGCGACGATAGCATCCGACCGCCGCCACGCCCCGTGTACCCCGGGGAGGAGATCCTCGCTGAGAATTCCGCGCACCGTCTGCGCCATGCGCAAATCACGCGGGCCGCCATCTCCGTTACAATGCTCTCATGCCGCATCGGGCAGTCGATCGCGAGCGCCGTCACCTGGCTCGCGTGTGGAGCGTGCGGGCGGGTCGCGTTCGACACGCTGTCGGATGGGGCCTCGCCCGGTGGAGACGCCGCCGCCGATGCCGCACCGTCGCGGATCGCGTATGCCGGGCCGTTCGTGCAGCGCCCCGGAGGGACCGGCCCCACCGAGTCGTTCCAGGCCAGAGCATTCGCCGCAGGCGACGCGATCCTGATCCAGGCGACGTGCGCCGGGACGGCCATTCCGACCGGCGTCTCCATCACCGCGCCCGGATGGGACTTCAAGCCGCTGGGTCCGATCACCGCCTCCCAGAGCTCGAGCGAGCGGTCGGCGACGTTTGGCGCGATCGCACCCGACACGCTGCCGACCACGATCTCCATCGCCTGGAGCGGGTCGTCTTGCAACTCCACCAAGAATGACATCGGCGACGAGTTCGCGATGATCGACCCTGCCGGCGGGGCGATGACATTCGACAGCGTGCTGACGACCGAGGGCACGGGAGACTGCATCGCCAGCGTGACCATCCCCCACGATGGTGATGCGGTATGGGCCGCCTGCGACTCGGCGACCAGCATCCGGAACGTGGGCCCCGGACTCGTGAAGGGTGCCGATGACGGTATCGGCGACTGGTCCGCGTACCGGATCACGAGTGACCGCGCGGGCACCACCGAGCCGGTGCAGTTCACCAATGGCAACGTCGGCTACGTCCTGTCGATCGTCACGCTGAAGCCCCGGTAGGATCCGTGCCGACCGCACGGCGGCGCCCAGACTGCCCCGCTGTGCGAAAAGTCGTGGCGCCGGGCCGGCGGCCCTGGTGCAGTCCACCCACCATGCGCCGTATCGCCCTTGCCCTCGCCGCCGCGCTCGTCGCCGCCCTCGATCCGGCGCCCGCCTCGGCCCATATCCGGATCACCTCGCCGACGCCGCGCTCGCCCGATCAGCTCAAGCAGCGCCACTGCGGCCAGACCGGCAGCGCCCGCGCCAACATCCAGACCTACCGGCCCGGCGCCCCGCTGCACCTGGTCTGGGACGAGTACGTCGTCCATCCCGGCTGGTTCCGGATCTCGTTCCAGCAGAACGGCGACACGTTCGAGGTCCCGCCGGCCAGCAACGGGCTGACGGGCAGCGGCGCTGCATCGAACTACCCGACCGAGGACCTGACCGGCAAGACCGACCCCGCCACCGGCAGCCTGATCCTCGCCGACCGGATCATGCACGGCAGGTCGAGCTTCGACCTGACGCTGCCCGGCGTGGAGTGCAGCAACTGCACGCTGCAGCTGACCCAGATGATGACCGACAAGCCGCCGTACGAGGCCAACACCGCGAGCGACGACATCTATTACCAGTGCGTCGACCTCGTGCTCTCGGCGTCCGCGCCGCCGACCGATGCCGGCACGGGCGACGGCACCGGCGGTACCGGGGGCGGCTGCAGCTCCTCCGGCGGAGCGCCGGGCCTGCTGCTCGTCGCGGCGCTCGGCCTGGTGCGCCGGCGGCGGCCGAGGCGCGGAGGTTGGCGGTAGCTCACGGGACCGCGCGTTCGACGCGGATCCGGCCCTCGGCCGAGCGCACCTCGTAGTTGAACTGGCGCAGGAAGCTGAGCCCGACCAGGCCTTCGATGTTCCAGCCCTCCGGTAGATCCTGGGCGTTGACGCGAAAGTTGCGCGCTTGGTGCCCCAGACACTCGAGCGGCTCGACGCGGATCATGTAGCCATGCTCACGGCCAACGACCGAACGCATCACCGTGATCGCCTCGCCTTGACGTGGGTTGTAGCCGAGTTCGTCGAGGACCTCGGGAACGATGATCGTCTCGGCCGCGCCCGTGTCGAACGCGAGCCGAAGCAATCGGCCGTCAGGGTTGAGCGGTCCTCGAAGCTTCCCTTGACGACGATCAGATCGCTCTTGGGGCTGAAGCGTGCGACTTTCACCGCACCACCAGTTCGTAGGACGGCGATATGAGCCGCCCTGTGAAGTACGTACCAAGCTCTTCATGACGGTGCTGCTCTGTCTTGATGAATGGAGTGAGGCTCTTGCGGTTCTTGTGATGCGCGATGACCACTGCTGTGCAGAACTCGATCGCGACGTCATCCGCGTCATCCGTCTCATCGGTCCGCTTGGGACTCACCGCGACGACCCACGTGTCCGGGTAGCGTTGGCAGATCTCGTCCCAGGTCAGCCGTTCAGGCACGGTGATTGTAACGGGCGTGCTGGACGTATCGCTGGCAAGCATCGTGGTTCCACCCTGCGCCTCCGGAAACGCCTGTCAAGATTTTCGAACGATCCTGGGTGTCTTCAACGAGCTTCCGCTTCGCAATCGACGCGAGGCTTCAGCATCGTCGCGCATCCGCGCGCCGGCTCGGCGTGCTCGCCGCCGGCCGGGCACGCCCGGGGTCGGCTATCTCAGCACGTCCGAGACGCTGGCCGCGGCGATGGCTCGGTCGTGCCAGCGCTCCAAGGTGGCCAGGTCGGTGCACGCTTCGATGCGCGCGTCGTCGTCCTTGCTCGGCGTGAGTTGCCGGCCCGCGAGTACGCGGCGCAGGGAGGCGCGTGTCGCGGTCAGCCGACCTTCTTGCTGACCTTCTTGTCGGCCTTCTTGTCGGCCTTCTTGCCGCAGCTGCTGCTTCATCTTGGGGTCTCGCTCGACCAGGATCTGGAGGATGTGCTGCCGCCGGGCCTCGATCTCGGGATCGTCGACCGGGCCGAGCCTCGAGAGCAGCTCTTCTCGCGTCGGCATCGACATCGGGAGGTGCTTTAGCATGCCCAGGACCCATTCGGGCGGCCGGCGCGACGCCACCCATCGGCCGAAGTCATCCAGCGCCTGACCGGACCGGGCGAGCAGGAATGGAACCAGCTCGTCGAGGAGCGGGAGCTCGTTCGCCGCGATCCACAGAAAGCTCTGCCCGTGTGGTTCGATCCGGTAGCAGCCCGGCGCGAATCGCACGGGCCTGCGCAGCTCTTGCAGCCACTGGGGCAGATGCGGGGCCACGAGCCAGAGCGGCTCCGCGCCCTGCCACGACGCATCCCCTTCCTCGAGCCGCTGTACCTCCCTGGCCTGCCGCCGGAGCAGGGCGCGCGCGACCGCCTTCTGATCGAGGTGGTTCCCGGCGAGCTTCAGCTCGATCATCACCTCGTCATGGGGCAGCGCCTCGGGCCACGGTGCTGCCAGATGCTCCAGGAGATGCGACTGGCGGATCACGAGCAAGCCGCTCGTCACCTTCTCCAGCCGGATCTCGGGTGGATCCTGCCACCGGGCCGCGCCCTCCGTGTCCTCCGCGAACGTCCGTAGGGCGAATCGCTCCAGCTGACCCATGTCGCTGTCGATAGCAGATCTCGGCTGCCGTCTCCAGTTCGATTGCATTGCATTGTTCATCGAGAGTTGTAAGAAGTCATACGAAACACCGCATTCATTTACCGATTTGGTTTGTTGTCTAACAATCGGAGCAGCGACGATGCCCGTGCCGCCCCCCGGCCGGTCGACACCGGCGCGGCTCACCGTCCTTGCGCCGTTCCCAGAGTCTTGTCCTTGTCTTCGATCCGATGCTTCTTTGGCGAGTCTGATTCTTGGATCGAATCCTCTGCGCACCCTCGGATTGACTTCTCGCCTTACCCGCGCGATATATGCAATGTTCCATCCGGAACAAGGCAGCGCCGCCATGGGCGCAAGGCATGACAGATATAGCGGCCCGCCGGTGTTAGAGCACCGACGAGCCAAGGAGCCACGATGCACACACATCGCAGCACCCAGCCCAGGGTAACCAACGAGCCCCCGAACAGCAACTTCGAAGCCGGCACCGCACTCGAGAACCTCCGCGCCGAAGTCGTGGACATCGAGGCGCTCGCCCGCGCAGCGGAGGCCGCCGCCGACGCGCTGCCCACGCCGACGACCGATCGCCAGCGCGTGGTGTTCGGTCGGATCCAGTCGCTCGTCGCGAAGACCTCGGAGCAGGCAAGCGCGTCGCTCCGCTTCGCGAACGCGCAGGTCACCGCGCTCACCGCGCAGACGGAGGCACGCCGGAAGGCGTCGGCGCGCTGAGCGGCGGCAGTACCTCCGGTAGCGCCGCGGGCCTCCTGCTCGCGGCGGCGATCGGCTTGCCGCGTCGGCGTGTGCGGGAGTGAAGTCAGCTGCGCTGCGGTCCGGCAAGCCGACGGCGCGTATCCGTGTCCAGCCGCGACCTGAACATGTCCAATCCGCGGCTGTGCGTGTCCAGCGCGTGCTCCGCCGGTGGCGCCGGCCTCGCGGTGACATCCGGCCCACGGCCCGATCGCGCCCCGGGCCCTCGACAACCCGAGACCGTCTCTGTGGATCGCGCCGCGCCGGTGACGTGATCACCGCTGTCCCACCCGACGCCGCCGATCGAGCAGCGCGCGGGCTTGCGGCTTGCACCGCGATCAGGTCGATCGCGGTGGCGGAACAACGCTGCACGCGCATCGCACAACGCCATGTCGCAAAGCAACCCAGACGAAGTTCCGCAACCCGGTGGTAATCCGCCACCCACCGGCACGGACGCGCGCGCCGAGACAGTCGACGCCCGGAACCGACGCGGCGTCGGCGGGCGAGCCGGTCGCACCGACACGACGGCCGGCTCGCCGCGCGTCGTCGCCGCCATGACGGCGACCGGCGTGCTCGATCAACGATCGACTCGGCCGCCGTCGGTCATCGCGGTTGGCACCGACCCAGGTGCGCTACCGGCCGATGCGCGCCCGCCCGGTAGCCGGCTCGGCCAGTACGAGCTGGTCCGCCAGATCGGCCGCGGCGGCATGGGGACCGTCCATCTGGCCCGCGATCTGCGGCTCGGCCGCCTGGTCGCGATCAAGCTGCTATCGCGGCTCGGCCACCAGGACAACGAGCGCTTCCTCACCGAGGCCCGTGTCACCGCGCGCTGCAACCACGACAACATCGTCGTGATCCACGACGTCGGCGAGCACGACGGTCAGCCGTACATGGTGTTCGAGTACGTCGCCGGCCAGACGCTGCGCACATGGCTCGATGACCGCACACAGCGTAGCAGCGATGGCGTCACGCCGATCGAGCCGAGCCTCGCCGCCAGTCTGATGATCCCGGTCGCGCGCGCGCTCGCCTACGCGCACGACATGGGCATCGTGCACCGCGACCTCAAGCCGGCGAACATCATGCTCACCGACGCCGGCACCGTCAAGGTGCTCGATTTCGGCATCGCCAAGCTGGTGGTGGGCGACGACCCCGGCAGCCTCGCCTTTCACCTGCCGCTGGTCACCGAGCCCGGCGTGATCATGGGGACGCTGCCGTACATGTCGCCCGAGCAGCTGGAGGGCGCGCCGGTCGATCATCGCACCGACCTCTGGGCGGTCGGCACCATGCTCTACCAGATGGTCACCGGGGCCCACCCGGTGATCCACGACGG
>JBGQCL010000272.1:0-15896 GCA_041495365.1 Kofleriaceae bacterium
GCGTCCTTCGCAACGAGGGCGGCCTCGAGTTCGGCGATCCGTTGCTGCGCGTCCAACGGACAACGTAGATCACGTTTCGGTCCGACTTGCGATCGCCGTCGATCGCGAATTTACAAGTGGATCGAGATGATCCAGGTTTCCGGAGGCCTGAACGGTTACAGCGCCCGGGTCCTGCAACCCCGACAACACACCGACATCACGGCAAGCAGCGCGGACAACGCCGGTGACTCCCTGTGTTATCATGACCAGAGCCGTCGAAAGGACCGACATGAAGACCCCCGTCATCGCCATCATCATCGCCTGCGTCTCCGCGTTCGCCGCAGCTGCGCGCGCCGACGTTACCGTTGTCGACAATGACAAGACAGTCGACGTCGACTGTGCCAAGGACCCCGCGATCACCCTGGTCGGCAACCACCTCACGATCACCACCCGGGGCGTGTGCACCTCGATCACCGTCGCCGGTAACCACGAGACCGTGACCGGCTCGGCGACATCGGTGGCCGTCATGGGTAACCACAACACGATCACCCTCGCCGCCGCCGATGAGGTCACGGTCGACGGCAACAACAACACCGTCACCGTCCGCAAGAGCCTGAAGCTCAAGGCGCCGCGGGTTGCGAACCGCGGCAGCGACAACCACGTCACCCAGTCGAAGTAAGGCCCGTCCCGTCCGAGCCGCGATCAGCCCGGGCTCTCGGCTCCGCTCGCCGGCCGGATCTGCAGGTTGGCGAACGAGCCTTCCTGGCTGTCGACCCAGAGCCCGACGCCACCGCTCGCGCTGCCGAGCCGGCGAACGGCCAGCGCCGGCCGTGCGGCACCGTCGACGAACACCTGGACCGTTCCGCGGCCGGACACCGCGGCGCACCTGGCCGATCACGTGTTGCCGCGTGCGCGAGCCCGGCATCCGCGCACCGCGGACCGAGGCGATCGCGTTCGTGCAGCGCTCCGGATCTGGGCGACCTCGACGTCCACGGATGCCCGCTGACGCCGGCATCCGGTGGTGCTCGCCCGGCGCGGTTCGACCTCGGGGCACATCGAGCCGTCCCGGGGAAGCGCCCGGAACCCCGCCTGTTTCTGCTACCCGCTCGTACCGGCCGGCGCGATCGCGATTGTCCGGCGCGTGCCACACGCGTATACAGGGAGGCTGGAGCGCTCGATGTCCGACCTGCATCGCGAAGCACTCGGCGATCTGCGCTTCCCGGCGCCGGGCGGCTGGACCGTCGAGCATCAGGTCGTGCTGATGCTGCCGCGGCCGGCCGACGACGCGTACGGATTCCAGCCGAACATCGTGCTGCGAACAACGCTGGTGTCGCCGGAGCGGCCGGGCGTCGAGGCGGTGGCCGAGGACCGCTGGCGCGCGCTCGAGCGCGAGCTGTTCGGGATCGAGCCGGGCGAGCTGATCGTCGGCGAGCTGTGCGGGCATCGCGCCGTGCGGATGACCTATGCGTGGCGCCACGAGCCGCACGCCCTGGTGCAGCAGCTCTTGCTATGTGCGACGGAGCGGTGGCTGTACGACATCACGTTCACCGACGTCGCACCGCGGTTTGCGGCGTCGTCGGCCGAATTCGAGCGCTGGGTCGCCACGTTGGAGATCGATCCGCGCACGCAGCCGCCGGCAAGCATTGCCGCATCGACGCGGCCGAGCTTGCAGGCGCTGTTCGGGAGGCGCGGCTGAGGGATCGACGCTCGACACGGTACGTACAAGGAGCAACCGGCGCAGCGCGGACCGCCAGGAGATGACATCGATGCACGAGCAGCAAGCGCGACGATCGGAAGCGACTGCGGGCCCGGGGGGTTCGACGAGTCAGCGCGATCAGGTCCCGGGGAAGACGACGCTGGCCGGCGGGCTCGACTGCCTGTCGCCGTCGGGCGAGGCGTCCGATCCGGCGCACATCGACCAGACCGGCGGAGGCGGAGGCGGCGGCGGCGGTGGCGGCGGCGGCGGCGGCGGTGCCGTCGCCGCGGTGCCGACCAACCTCGCGCAGATCGTCACCTCGTGGACACCGGGCTCGAGCCGCTACGGATTCCAGCTGCAGTTCGAGTGCGCCAGCAGCAGCGGAAGCGTCGCCGATCTGCAGGCCCGGCCGAACCTGCGCTGGCGCGAGTACGTGACCTACTCGCGCAACGACTTCGCGCACCGGATCACGCCATCGAACCCGACGATCCTGCCGCCGGGCGGCATCGCGTTCTCGTCGCCGACGACGACGGTGCTCGCGCCCAACAAGCTGGACCTCGGCGCCGCGCGCGACACGCACTGGATGCCGACGTCGGCGGTCCGCGAGTCCGACTTCGGGGGCACCACGGGCCGCGCGCTGCCGGCGATCATGGAGAGTAGCCAAGTCTACCAGTACAGCACCGACGGCTCGAGCTGGACGACGTTCGCCGGCCCGTTCACGCTGCGCCGCACGTTCTCGCGCGGCAACGGCGCGCTGATCGGCGGTGCGATCGGCGCGGTCGGCGGCGCGGTGCTGGGCGGCGTGCTCGGCGGCGTCGGCGGCGCGATCGGCGGCGCGGTGGCCGGCGGCGTGATCGGCGCGGGGATCGGCGCCGCGCTCGGCGGCGGCCTGACGTTCGAGACCGACAAGGTCGGGATCCACTCGGTGAACGAGGCCTACAAGCCATGAAGCCCGCACGGGTCGCGGCCGTCTTCGCCATGCTCGCGCTGGCGATCAGCTGTCGCGCCTCGGGCGCGCCCAACCAGGGAAAGACCGCCATGGACATACTCTCGGGCAAGCTCGCCGTCGCGCCTGCGCGCATCGCGTCGACCGGCAGCGCGACGTTGACCTTGGAGCTCACCAACCGGGGCGCTGCGACGCTGCGCATTCCGTCGGGAAGTCCGCTCAGCTTCCACCCGGTCGTGCGCGACGCCCGCGGCGCAGCGGTCGAGCCGTCGGCGCAGCGGCTCGACGTGCTGTCGTCGCCGCGCTGGATCGACCTCGAGCCCGGCAAGTCGACGACGCTGACCTTGTCGATCAAGCCGGAGGCCGGACACCAGCTCGACGTCACGACCCACATGTGGCGGCTGGCGCCCGGCACCTACCAGATCGGCGGTCGGTTCGTCGTCGACGCCGGCGATGCGCCGAACGGCGCGTGGATCGGTGCGCTCGACCTCGCGCCGGCCGCGCTCGAGGTCACGCCGTAGCAGCGCGGCCGCCGTCCGCGGCCGGGCGAAGTGGCTGGTCCGGGTCGACGGAGGTGCGGCGGTGGGCAATGGATGCGCGCCACGCGTGCTTGACCGCGGTGTTCCGCCGATGGGACGATGATGGTTTCAGGGGGGCGTCTCGATGAGTACATTCACGTTCAACGGTCGGCTGGCGGCCACCGTCACGATCCTCGGCAAGCCGTACACGGTGGTCGCGACGACCGACATGGGGCAGGCCTCGAGCAAGCTCGAGATGGCCTATCACGCGGCGTTCGACGACTCGGCCGAGGTCGGGACGATCGCCGAGATCGCGACCGATCTGGCGAACCTCGCCGCGGGCGCGATCAAGCTCGGCGGCACGGTGCTGACGGCGGCCAACACGAGCGCGGCCGACCCGAGCGGGCCGATCGGCCAGCTGCTCGCACAGGCCCAGAGCCTGCCCGGGTTCAGCGGCCTGCTGGGCGCGATGCCGGCGCCGCTCCGGGATGCCAGGGTCCGGATCACCGATCTGGCGCTGGCGCTCACGGCCCCGCCGGGTGACCCGCCCAGCGGTCAGCTGCCGAAGATCGCCACGGGCTCGCTCACCGTGGGGGTCGGCCTCGACTTCCGCAATCAAGCGCCGGCAAACCGGACGCTGCTCGGCGTCCGGCTGGATACGGTGACGCTGCTCGTGAAGTTCGACCTCGCAGCGAGCTAGCGCGTCGAACATGGCGAGCCTCGATCTCTCGGTCGCGGCGCTCGGCTCGGTGACCTGGGACGAGCTCGCCGCGCGGGTGGCGCTGCCGCCGCAGTTTCCGCTGCTGCGCGAGCTGCGGGGCGCGACCGAGGTCTCGGTGTTCCTCGATGTGCGGACCGCGGGCCTCGCGGCCGCCGACTACGGCGTCGATCCGTCCGCGTTCGGCGGCGCCGGCTCGCCGACCGTGATGCTGCGGTTCGTCGCCGAGCACCAGCTCGCCCCCGGCAGCGAGCTGTGGGGGCTCTCGATCGACCGGACCGTGCGGTTCGAGCTGCTGGCGTGGTTCGCCACGCCCGACGCGGCCCACGCGGCGCTCGCGGCGGCGGCCGGCAGCCGGCTCGGCGGGACGATCCGGCTGTCGACCCGGTTCCGGCTGCCGGCGCTTCCGCACGCGGCGCTGGTGACCGTGACGACGGGCGACCCGGACGGCTGGCTCGCGCTGCAGCTCGCCGGCGAGGTCGACGCGGGCGCGGGCGGCATCACGGGCACGCTGCGGGTCGCGCTGTCGCAGGTCGGCGAGGTCGCGATGCGGCTGCCCGGCGCGGATCCGGGCGAGCCGACGCTGGTGGCCGGGCTCGACCGCATCGCCGGCACGGTCGAGCTCGCCAGCGATGGCGCGATGACGGCCACGCTCGACGGCGCAGGCCACGCGCGCCTGGCGCTGCCGGCCAGCGCCGCCCGGCTCGCCGCGCTGTTCGGCGCCGCGGTGGGACCGGTCCCCGAGCTCGACGTCACGGTCCGGCTCCGCTTCGAGCTCCCGTCCCAGGGCGCGGCCGGCGTCACCTTCGATGCGACCGTGGCGCCGCATGCGCCCGTCCGGCTCGCGCTGTTCCCGCTGATCAAGGCCGCGCTCGATCGCGCGGGGATCGCACCCGACGCGCCGCCGCCCGGGTATGTCGTCGCCTCGCTCCCGCGCGGCGATCCGGCGAGCCTGGCGGCGATCGCGCCGCGCTCGATCACGGTGTCGGCGCGGCTCGCCGGCGACGACCTCGGGGTCGCGCTGACCGGCACCGCGGATGCCCAGCTGCTGGGCGAGCGCTTCGACGTCGACCTCGAGCTCGCGATCGACAGCGGCGATGGACCGAAGGCCACGCTGCAGGCGGGGCGCACCGACCCGGTGCGGCTGGCGCTGCAGGCCTCGGACCTCGACCGGCTGTGGGACGGGTTCGAGGCCGTGATCGACCCGGTGGTCGCGAGCTATGGCGACCCGCGAGGCGACATCGCGCGCCAGCTGCACACGACGATCGCGAAGGTCCGCGCGTTCCTCGCGGAGCCCGAGACCGGGATCGGCATCGCGGTCGACGTCCGCGATCTCGGCGTCGTGCTGTGGCCCGGCGCGCCGGCATCGCAGCGCCCGTTCGTGGTCGGCGGCATCGCGGAGCTCGCACGGCTGCCGCGCTTCCTCGATCCGTCGTTCCTGGCCCACGATGCAGGATTCACCGGCACGCCGCCGCCGCTCCCGGTGGTCAGGCTGAGCACCGGCATCACCAGCGTGAGCGTCGAGATCGCGATGCCGCCGCCGCGCGATGCGGCCCCGGACGATCCATCGGCGCCGCTGATCGACGTGCACCTGAAGCAGCTGGTCCACCAGATCGCGGAGCTGGTCGGCGCGACCCCGATCCCGGACCTGCCCGACCTGCACGTCGCGCTGATCCTGCGCGCGCTGCGGTTCGCCTACGACTGGAGCTCCGACGCGGTCAGCGTCGGCGTGAGCGGCGCGATCGACGTCGAGCCGTCGCAGGCCTGGTTCAAGGGCTCCGGGATCCGGCTCCCCCCACCGGGATCGAAGGCGCCGAGCGCATCGCTCAACGTGAACGTCGGCATCACGGCGAGCGAGCCTCCGGTGCCGTTCCTCGACTGGGACGTGACGTTCGGCGACGCCTCCGACCGCACCAACCGGGGGCTGGAGGTCACGCTCGGCATCGAGCAGGGCACCGTTCGCCAGCACCTCATCACCTGGTGGCTGCGCCGGTGCGCGCTCGCGCCGGTCGAGATGTTCGCGCTGACCCGGTTCCTGCTCGCGGCCGGCGTCGTGGTCGGCGACGCGCCCGACCGGCTGCGCTACACCGGGGGGCTCGCGCTCGCCGCGGACGATCCGTCCGGCTTCGCGGTCGACAGCCACGGCAACCGGATCACCCAGGGCCGCTCGCTGGTCGATCTCCGCGGCTACCTGCGCGACCCGTACGGCACCTACGTCCACGATCGCATGGACACGGCATGGGCCGAGGTCGAGCTGCAGAACCTGCAGATCTTCGGCAGCCTGATCTGGATCGCCGTCGGGCTGGCGCTCGAGGAGTCCTACGGCAGCGGCACGCTGGTCATGCTGCTCAGCGGCATCGTCGTGCCGTTCATCGACGAGTGGTGGGTCGTGGTCAACCTCCCCGGGATGATCTACGGCGAGCTGATCTTCGAGATGCCGGTGCCGCACCTCTCGGTCAAGGCGATGGTCGAGCTCGCGACGATCGTGCTGAAGAAGTTCGACGTGCCGGCGCTGCCGCCCGGCTCCGAGCTGTACGACGTGCTGTACGCCCGGCTGCAGGGCCGGCTCCGGCTGCCGCTCGTCGAGCAGCTGTTCGGCGCCGCGCTGCACATCGATGGCGGGCTCGGCCTCCAGGCCCGGCTCAATGCCGGCGACCTGCTCGGCGCCGCGCTGCCGCTGCTCGCCGCCGCGGTCCAGAAGGTGGAGCTCGCCGCGCAGGGCGCCGGCGCGATCGCCGCGGCGATCTCCCGCGATCCGGTGGCGGCGCTGGGGCTGATCCCGCGGTCGTGGCGGGGGTTTTCCCTCGACGCGGCGCTGCCGCTGCTCGGCTTGCGCTGCCGCGGCTCGCTGTGGCTGCTCACGCCGCAGGAGCTCCGCGAGGAGCTGGTGTGCTACTTCGAGGGCATTCGCCCGGGCCGGCACGGCCTGCGCGGCCTGCCGGAGCTGACCTGGGACGGGCTGCCGCCGCACGGTGCCGCGCCGAGGCTCGGCGTGCTGCGCCCGGCCGGCACGCTGCCCGCCGTGGCCGATCCGGCGAAGGTCGCGCCATCGCCCGCCGCCGCGCCGCCGTCCGACGCCGGCAAGCTGCGGCTCGACCGGGCGCAGACCTGGACCTGGCTCGCGCCGGCCGACGTGACCCGGCGGCTGCATCCGCGCGCCGCGCCGTTCGCGGCCCAGCGCGCCGCGGCGCTGGCGCGCGCCCGCACCACCTGGGAGCAGAAGTTCCAGGTCGACCTCGCCCCCGTCGTGACGATGGTCAAGAAGCGCGATGCCGAGGTCGCGGCCGCGCTCGTGGACGCGTGGGACCGCCGCGTCAGCCCGGCGGCGATCGGGGCGGCGGTGAAGCAACTCGGGCTGCCGCGCGACACGGCCGACAGCCTCCTCCGTGCGCTCTCCGTCAAGGCGCCGCCGGGGCCGCCCGCGCCGCTCGCGCCGTCCGCCGCCGGCATCGCCGACCGCCCGCCGCGCACGCTCGGCGACACGCTGCTCGCGGTCCTGGGCGGCGGCAACAAGATCACGCGCTCCGACCTCGGATCCGCGCTGCGTCCGTTGCGATCGCCGGGCGACTGCGCGTTCAACCCGGCGCCGGTCGAGGCGGCCCACGACGCCCACGTGATCGCGAAGCCCAAGGACCCGCCGAGGACCCGCACGGCGCGCAAGACCACGTCGCTCGCCGCCGCGCTGGCCGCCATGCACGCGCAGCTGTCGACCGGCGCATTCGACCTGCGCGAGCCGCAGCCCGACCAGGTGACCTGGCAGTACGCGCTCCGCATCCGGCCCGAGCTCGTCGGGGCGCCGCCGGTCGCCGAGCTCGCGAGCTTCCGCGTCCCCGTGCTCGGCGCGAGCGCGGCGTTCGTCGTCCGGTTCCGCGACGGCGGCTACGACGTGGTGACCACCCCGGTGGTGCCGGCCGCCACGCGCAAACCGCCGATCGGGGGCGGCCCCGTGCTCGTGCGTCCCCGGGAGCCGCGCCGCACCCGGCTGCCCGACGCGCTGGTCGCGCGGCTGGTCGCGCCGGCCGCCGGCGCTGCGGGCGAGGCGGTGCTGCGGAGCGCGCTGTACATCCAGGAGATCGAGACCCGCACGCCGCGTCCGCCGCGCGAGCTCGCGCCGGTCCAGGCCGCGGATTCGATGCTCGCTCGCCCGGAGTACCGGCTCCGCCAGCTCGACGGCGGCGGCGAGATCTCGATCGCCGATCTGCTGCGCGTCCAGCCGGGCATCTACCACGTGCCGCAGGGCCCGGCGCTGCTGGCCGGGCTCGACGTCGAGCTCCTTCCCGGGCTCACCCTGCACATGGCCGGGCTCCTGGTGCCCGACCTCGACGCGCCCGCCGGCTCGCTGGTGATGCTCCACGCGAACGCGAACCTGTCGGTGACGCTGGGCGACGTCACCCTCGGCCTCGATGGCCAGTTCTGGATGGTGCACGGCGATGGCTGGGCCGATCCGCTCGCGCTCGAGGCGCCGGGCGTCACCTTCGAGGGCCGGCTCCAGCTCACCTGCGGCGCGCAGCGGGTGTTCGATGCCCACGGCCGCGCGGTGTTCACCCGCCCGCCCGGCGGCGACTGCACCGCGACGCTCGACGTCGATCTCGCGTGGGAGTTCGACTGGGAGGCCAGGCTCGCCGATCTGATCCCGCACCTGGGCTCCTCGGGGCCGCCGATCGATCTCGCGGTCGGCAAGGTGTGGACCGCGAACGATCACGGCGACCCGGGATCCGTCGCCGCCGCGCTCACCGTCACCCTGACGGCCTCGGCCACCGGCGTCACGCTCGGCGCCGTGGCGCGCGGTGCGGTCCGGCTCGGCTACTGCGTGCTCGTGCCCAGGCTCGTGGCGCAGAAGATCGTGCTGGCGCCGGCGGTCACCGTCCGCGTCTGGATCCCGCCGGTCCCGTTCAGCGGACAGAGCGGCCGCTGGGAGGAGCACACGTCCCCCGAGGTCTCGGCCTGGATCTATGTCCCCGACCCGGGCGGCTCGATGGTCCGCTCCGATCCGCAGGGCGTGCTCTCGTTCGGCTTCGACCGCGCGGACGTGCGGCTGCGTAGCGGCGCGCCGCCGTCGATCACCCTGCCGCTCAGGATCGGCGGCCAGGACTGGCCGATCGTCCTGCCCAGCTTCCTGGCGACCGAATCGGGCTAGACCCGGAGGCTCAGCTCGCCAGCCGGATCATGGGTTCTTGCAGAGTGGCCTGCAGACCGGATTGTCGCACGGGCACCGATCGAACGACGGTGGGGTGTGCGACGGCGGCGCGATCCTGGACCAGCTCGTCGACCCGGGCCTCCGCGTCTGCGCTCTGCTGCGCCGGGATGCCATCGTGGTCGCCAAGCCGCGGGAACAGGTCCTCGGCGAACATCCAGTAGCAGAACCGCGATTTCTCGGAGGATTTGACTCCGCGTCCCTCGGAGCGATCGGCCGGCTCGCCCACCGTTCGACGTGAGCCTGCTCACGCGCTGGTCTCCACCCGCGCCAGCTCGTCCGCGAGCTCGCGCCAGAGCTCGTCGCCGGTCAAGTAGAAAGCCCACATCCGTTCGACCGGCGTGATGCCGCGGCGCTCCTGGAACAGCACGAGGTCGTCGAATTCGCCCTCGAACCAGCCCCACAGGAATCGCGCGCGGAACACGTCGAGCCCCCGCCCGCGCAGCTCGGCGATCGCTTGGTCGGTCTCGAGCGGATCGAACTCGTCGACCAGGTCGGACGCTTCGTCGATCACGGCGCCGAGGTAGGCGATGCCCGGCTTGGTCAGCTCGTAGCGGCCCTTCCGGGCGTCGATCGCGACGAGGCCGTCGACGGCGAGGTCCTGCAGGTAGCTGTCGAGCGGCGACAGCTCCGCCGGGACCACGACCGGGAACGTCATGCCGCCGTTGTCGGGCGGCAGGTCGAGCTTCTTCAGGATCCACAGCTTGATGTACGTGGCCCTGGTCTCCTCATCGGGGACCGGGCGGTGCTCGAGCGCGGTGGTCATGCGGGTCCTCCGGCCATTCCCCAGGACTCGGCGAGCAGCTCGACGCGATCGCCGCGGTCGCGATCGAGCCAGCTCGTGACGTCGCCGCGCGCGTAGTAGATCGGTGCCGCCGCGCTCGGCGGTGGACGCAGGGTCGCGCGGTGCGGGTTGCACAGCGCGAGCACGATCGCCGAGGCGCGCGGCAGCCTCGGCAGCCACGCCGCGAGGAACCGCGACAGCAGGACGAGCACCGAGGAGCCGTCCGGCAGCTCGAGCTCGAGCTCGACGTCGTCGGTCAGCGGCTCGGCGTCATCGGGGGAATGCAGCGCGAGCACGACCGCGTCGGCGACGAAGCCGCTGGTGCCGGTGTCGCCTGCCGCGTTGCCGAGCCACACGCGCGGGACGCGCGCCCAGCCATGACCGCCATAGCCGGGGTCAGGTGCGTCGCGCTCGCCGACCAGGTTGAGCAGCTCGCGCACCGGCCGCTCGTGAAACGGCAGCTGGCCGATCGTACGCGCCACGGCGTCACACCTCGAGGCGCGCCGGGCGCACCGGACGGCCCGCACGCGGGAGGCCGAAGCGACCACCGCCGACGCGACCACCGCCGGCGCGACCACCGCCGACGTGATCGCCCGACCGGCTGGTCGCCGACGGCTGGTCGTACGTGCGGCCGCTGCGCGAGCGCTGGAACTGCTCGGGGTTCGCGGCGCGGTAGCTCGATCGCGACTGCGCGAGCTGATCGATGCGCGTACCCGGCGTGGTGTACGGCTGGGTGTACGCCGGAGCGTAGTTCGGCATGAACAGGCTCGACAGCATCGAGCCGACCACCATGCCGGAGACGATGCTGAAGAACGGCGACGCGTAGCCGGCGTACGAGCCATGGCCGGTGGTCTGGAACTGCGCCTGGCCGTCGCCGGTGATGTCGCGCCGGATCGTGAAGATCTTCTCGGCCTCGTCGACGGCGCCGTTGGCGTTCCGGTCGAAGAACCCGGTCACGATCTGCGTCCTGGCGTCGACGTCCGCGACCGAGATCGAGATCACCTCATCGCCGCGGTAGATCTCGTTGACCCGGCGCTCGAGGTCAGCCGGGCCGTTCGCCTGCTTGTACGCCTCGTTGACCGCGTTCCAGTCGATCTGGACCCGGGTGTTCTCGGTGGTCGTCCAGCGCTCCGTGCGCCGGCCTTCGCCGGACGTGTCACAGCCGCTCGCACCGGCTCCGAGTGCGATCGCGAGCGCCGCGGCCAGGAGCTTGGTCTTCTTGAGCATGCTCGAACCCTAGCCTCGGCTTCCCCCTCGTCAACCAGGCGCGTCGGGCTGCCCCCCTGGCCGTTCATGGAGGCGCCAGGTGCGCGTTGCCGTGGCGCGCCGGGGACTTCATGGTACCTGGACCATGTACGGAGCGCACGACCTCCTGACGGCGATCACCATCGTGCTGTGCTGCGCCGCGGTGACGACGGTCGTGTTTCAGCGCCTGCGGCAGCCCGTCGTGCTCGGCTACCTGCTCGCCGGGCTGATCGTCGGCCCCCATGTCCCGATCCCGCTGATCGCCGATCGCGCGATCATCCAGACGCTGTCCGAGCTCGGCGTCATCCTCCTGATGTTCGCGCTGGGCCTGGAGTTCAGCCTGCGCAAGCTCGTGCAGGTCGGGCCGACCGCGGGGCTGACGGCGATCATCCAGTCCAGCATCATGGTGTGGCTGGGGTTCCTCGTCGGGCGCGGCTTCGGCTGGACGCCGCGCGAGAGCATCTTCGCCGGGGCGATCATCGCGATCTCGAGCACGACGATCATCGCCAAGGCGTTCGACGAGCAGGGCGTCAAGGGCAAGCTGCGCGAGCTCGTGGTCGGCGTGCTGATCGTCGAGGACCTGATCGGCATCCTGCTCATGGCCGTGCTGACGGCGGTGTCGTCGGGACAGGGCGTGTCGGCGGGGACCGTGGCGAGGTCCAGTGCGCAGCTGGTGGCGTTCCTGATCGGCCTCGTCGCGGCCGGCATGCTGGTGGTGCCGCGCGCGATCCGGGCGATCAACCGGCTCAACCGCCCGGAGACCACCCTGGTGGCGAGCATCGGGATCTGCTTTGCGATCGCGCTGCTGGCCCAGGCGTTCGGCTACTCGGTGGCGCTCGGCGCCTTCCTCGCCGGCTCGCTGGTCGCCGAGTCGGGACAGGCGAAGCAGGTCGAGCACCTGATCCTCCCGGTGCGCGACCTGTTCGGGGCGATCTTCTTCGTCTCGGTCGGCATGCTGATCGATCCTGCCGTCATCGCGGAGCACTGGCCCGCGGTCGCCGTGTTCACCGCGCTGGTGATCGCCGGAAAGTTCGTCGGCGTGTCGCTCGGCGCGTTCCTGACCGGCAACGGCACGCGCACCTCGGTCGAGGCCGGGATGAGCCTCGCCCAGATCGGCGAGTTCTCGTTCATCATCGCCGCGCTCGGGGTGTCGCTGGGCGCGACGCGTGACTTCCTCTACCCGATCGCGGTCGCGGTGTCGGCGATCACCACGCTGACCACGCCGTGGTCGATCCGCGCCGCCGGCCCGGTGGCGGCGTTCATCGATCGCAAGCTGCCCCACCCGCTCCAGACCTTCGCATCGCTCTACGGCACGTGGCTCGAGCAGCTCCGGGCGGCGCCGGCCGGCAAGACCGCCGCGGCGAGGACCCGGCGCTGGGTGAAGCTGCTGGTGCTCGACGTCGCGATCGTGTGCGCGCTGGTGATCGGCACCGCGATGTCGCTCGATGCGATCGCCGAGGCCGTATCGACGACGCTCGGCGTATCGGACAGCATCGCGCGCGGGCTGGTGATCCTGGGCGCGGCCGCGATCGCGGTGCCGTTCCTGGCCGGCATCGTCCGGATCACCCACCGGCTCGGGCTCGTGCTCGCGCAGGTCGCGCTGCCGGGCGCGGCGAAGGGCCAGGTCGATCTCGCGGCGGCCCCGCGCCGGGCGCTGGTGGTGACGCTGCAGCTCGCGGTGATCTTCCTCGTCGGGCTCCCGATGCTGGCGGTGACCCAGCCGTTCGTCCCGGGCTGGGCGGCCGGGCTGAGCCTCGGGCTGCTGCTGGTCGTCGTGGGGTCCGTGCTGTGGCGGCGCGCGACCAACCTCCAGGGCCACGTCAAGGCCGGCGCGCAGATGATCGTCGAGGCCCTCGTGGCCCACGCCGGGAAGCGTCCGGCCGCGCCCGACGAGGACGCGCTCGCGCAGATCCACCACCTGATGCCCGGGCTCGGCGAGCTGGTGCCGGTTCGCCTCGACGACCGCAGCCCGGCCGTCGGCAAGACGCTCGCGCAGCTCAACCTGCGCGGGATCACCGGCGCCTCGGTGCTCGCGATCGCGCGCGGCGACCAGGGCGTGATCGTTCCGGTGGCCGGTGAGGTCCTGCACGCCGGCGACGTGCTGGCGCTCGCGGGCACGCACGACGCGGTCGCCGCGGCGACCGAGGTGCTCGTGCGCCCGACGCCCGAGGCGGAGCGCACCGCGCCGCGCCCGGATCCGGCATGATCCGGCCGGCCCGGACATGGAACACTAGTAACGCGTCAGGTTGACGTCGAACGGCTGGCCGCAGCTGAACCACGCCGCGGAGAACGTGAAGCGCAGGTTCGTGGCATCGACGACGAGCGCGCTCAAGGCGCCGGTCGGCGCCGGACTGTACCCGAGCTGGTCCCGGTCGAGATCCTCCCGGTAGTACAGCTCGAGCAGCAGCTGCCGATCGAGCGGCAGCGTCCGGAGCACCGCGAGCAACCGCGCGCGATCCGCGTCGCGAGCGAGTTGCGAGCCGAGGCCGGTGCCGAGCGCCGCCATCGAGGTCGCTCCGGAGTCGAACGGCGCGGGGACACGAGCTCGCGCGCGCGAGTGCTGAGACAGCACGTGGCGGGCGATCGAGAACAGGTAGGTGCGAAACGTGCTCTGGCGGCGGAACGTCGGACCTGCCCCTGACACATTGCAGGAGTGTCTCCTGGACCAGATCATCGAAATCGCCCTCGGTTTGTGCTCGAAGAACCGGTACAGCGATGCGAAGCATTCGCGCGCCCGGGCCGTGGGTCCGAGCACGATCGCCGGGCAGACGTCACCGCCGCAATCCGCGGCAGGACCCGGTGACCTTCACGCTCGCTTCACAATCCCGTGTTGTGAACACCGCGGCTGCGTCGCCTGACCGGACACCGCTCGCCGCGCGCGGCAGTGGTCTTGCACCACGGGTCGCTGGAAGGAGTCCGCCATGCGATTCCGCGCTTGTTCTGTCCTTGTCACGCTGCTCGGTCCTGCGGCGGCGTGCACCGTCGCCGATGAACCAACCACCGATTCCACGGCATCCGCCGACGAGGCGTTCGCGATCCGTGGATTCACGGAGACCTACAGCCGGGGGACCCGCGACGTCGGCGACTGGGCGCTGACCACGAATGATCTGCGCTCCCGGGTGATCGAGCCGACCGGCGGCAACCCCGGCGGCTATCTCCACGGCGAGGTCGCCAGCCCGATCCCGACCTGGTCGACCGCGTCGTCGCGGATCGACCCCGATGCCGGGCAAGACACGATCTTCGTCGGCAACTACCTGGCGAAAGACATCCGTCGGATCAGCGCGGATCTGTGCGTGTACCAGGCGGGGTCGTGGTCGGCGAGCCGCACGGTGACCCTGCAACTGGTGCGCTGGGACGTCGCGAACGCGACGATCGCGCTGGAAGCGACGTACAGCCTGCCCGACATTCCCGACGTGCCCGACGGCTGGCGGCACTACAAGTTCCCGGTCGATGCGCGATCGGCGACGATCCCACCGGGATGGCAGCTCGATCGCGGCGATGGAACTCCCGCCACCGACGCCGACTGGGCGGCCCTGATGCACCAGATCGACGTCGTCGGGTTCGGCTTGTGGAAGCCGGGTTACATGTATCCCGCGCTGGGAATCTTCGAGCTCGGGATCGACAACATCCACATCGGCACGCGGTGACCGCGCACGCGCTGCCCGACCGCAGCCCCGCGCCGCAAGCCCTGCGCGCGACGATCAGCGGCGCTGGCGGCGCCGGTGCTGCACGACCCGCGGTGGTGGGCCACACCTGGTTCGGCGTGATCCAGAACCGGTGCCCCCCGGCGGCCATCGCGGCGGCATTGATCTCCAGGATCACCGGTCAGCGCGATCGAGGGCGATGCCGATCGCGTCCGGCCGGTGCCGCCGCACGCAGCTGAGCTGCTTGCGGATCGCCTCGATCATGCCCGTCGACAACCTGCGTCGGGCGTCGGGGTGCCCGGATCGGCGGGATCAGCGAGCACGGCCGGCTGCTCGCGCTGATGGTCGACGGCCGGCACGGCCCCGAGATGATCGTGTTCATGCTCTGGCTGTCGCCGGTCCACTATGTCCCGTACCGGCCGTCGCTGGTCCTCGCCGCCGCCGATGGCACGCTCGACGGACCGGGCGGACTGTCGATCACCTGGCGCTAGCGCTCGCGAGGCTGCGCGCGCCGGGGATCACGAAGAAGTCCCAGACCTGCTGCGAGGTGGTGCCGGACATCGTCGACGGCAGCGTGGCCGGCGGCGGATCGGGCCACTTGTCCTTGTCGTCGCTCGTCGTCACCACCACGGTCGAGCTCGCGCCGCTCGACACCGAGACCGTCGAGGTCGACACGATCTTGTACAGGTTGGGCGACACCGACTGCGGGTCGCCGGTCGGGGCGAACGAGGACGCGCCGCCGTACGGGACGACCTGCAGGCCGGTGTCGTTGCACTTGATCGTGATCGTGGTGGACTCGTAAACGAAGATTGCAGTACGCATGATTCGTTCCCCTCTCCTCAATGCCCATCCGAGCATGTGTCGTGACCGAACACCGCGAAGCGCGGCCAGTCCGTGTCGCCGGTGTCGGCGAGCTCGGCCTGGATCCGCGCCAGCGCGCGCACCGGATCGGTCATCCCTCCGGCGCTGTAGAATCGAGTCGTGAGCCGGCGCGCCCCCGCGTCGCTCACCGGCCGCAGCGTCGCGACCACCTGGTTCGAGCCGGCGGCGAGGAACCCGGCCGCCAGCGAGCCGGCGAGCTCGTCGGCGGCGGCGCTCGCCGAGCCGCACGCCGACAGCATGACCAGCGGCGAGCCCAGCCGGGCCGCCGAGATCTCCAGCGCCGACACGCC
>JBGQCL010000273.1:0-15815 GCA_041495365.1 Kofleriaceae bacterium
ACCGTGCGCACCGCCGGGGCGACCAGGCGGGTGGTGAACCCGGCGGTCCCGGCGGGCGCGACGGCGAGCGTGCCGGTGATCGTGACCTGGTCGGCGTGGACGGTCACCGCCGTCGCGCCATCCGGGACCAGCGCGCCGGCGTAGACGGCGTTCGCCGCGACGTCGAGCCCGTCGAGCTCGGCGCTGAACGACAGCCCACTGGCGACCGGGGCCAGCGCGATCTTGCTGTCGGTGAACTTGACGCTGGTCACCGAGAGCTTGAGGTTGGCCAGGTCGTCGCCGGTGCTCACCATCGGCTGGTACGGGGCGAGCAGCGCCGAGAGGTTCATGGTCCGGAAGATCGGCCCGGCGGCGGCCGACAGCCGGGTGAACGCGTCGGCCGACAGCGCGGTGGTGATCGCCCGATCGATGCCCGTGCCGACCGGCCGGAGCTGGCCGGTCTGCACCGCGCGCATGTCGCTCGCCGACGCGCCGCTGTCCGAGGTCGCGACGGTCTCGAGCAGCATGGCGCCCCTGGGCGCGTCGAGCATGGCGGTGAACGCCCCGTCCGGCCGGAGCGTTGCCTCGACCTGGTTCACCACGACCTTCACGACGCGATCCCCCTGGGTGCCGGGCGTCGCGGTGCCCGTCACCAGGATCGGCCCGGCCTCGCGCTGGACCATGCTGCGCACGGGCGATGTGACCTTCAACACCGGTGGTGGGACCGGCGCCTTGCAGGCGGCCGCGGTTGCGAGGAGCAGGAGGCCAGTCGAGATCGCGAGGGTGCGCATGGCTTGCCGGATGTCCAGCAAACGCAAGACCATCCGCGTGGTCGGCGAGCCGCACCCCGCGGCGCATGCCCGGACGAGGACTTGCCCGCCGGCGCCGCGCTTCGAGTCCTCGAGGCTACGCATCTCGGTCCTCGCGATGCGCAACCTGTCCCGACCCGCGGCCTTGCGCCTGGGAGTGGGGCTGTCGACTCGGGTCGACACGTCCGAGCCACACCGACAGCGAGGACCGTGCTCGACCGGCGGCGATCGCGCGGAGCGCGACGAGGTGGAACGTCCGTTGCACCCATTGCCGTCGACAGGGACACCCGATGATCGACTCTCCGCGGATTCGCCGATCGATCGTCTCGCTCCTGGTCACCGCCGGATCGGTCCTCGTCGTCCTCGGGATCGTCCTGACCTGTGCGACGCAGGCCGTGTTCGATCGAGCGTTGTTCGCGGATCGCGCCGCGCGCTCGGTCCGAGATCCCGCGGTCGCCGGCCTGCTGGCGGATCGCATCAGCCGGGCGGCCGTCCGCGTGGACCGGGATCTGACCGGGTACCGCCCGCTGATCGCCGCCGGCGCTCGACAGGTCGTGTCCTCCGCCGCGTTCTCGCCGGTGCTGAGGGCGAGCGCCGAGGCACTGCACTTCGTGGTGTTCTCCGAGGACGGCAACGATCTCCTCCTCAACCTGGCGGACGGCGGCGTCCTGCTCAAGAACCTGGTTCCGGACCTGCCTCCTCGGCTCTCGGAGGCGATTCCGGACGACGTCGTCGTCGATCTGAGCGAGCGGGTCGCGAGCTCGCGAGCGCTGTCCGAGATCCTGCCGGAGCTGCGCGAGGTCGCCGCGCTGTCGTCGCACGCGTGGTGGCCGCTCGCCGGGGGCGCTGCGCTGTTGCTGCTCGCGGCCGCGCTGTCGCCGACCCGGGGGCGGATCGGACGCGAGACCGGCTGGCTGCTGCTGTTCACGGCGCTCGTGCTGGTGCTCGTGCGGGTGGCCGGCGTCCTCCTGATCCCGCGGTTCATCGACGATCCGGCGGTCGCCGCGGCGGCGGTCGGGGTCTGGCGGAGCTTCACCGCCGACGCGATGGATCGGGCATGGCTCGTCGGCGGGTTCGGCATCGTCCTGCTGGCTCCCGCGTTCGAGCCGGCGGCCCCCGCGCGTGCGGTGTGGCGCTGGCTGACGACCGCGTCCGGGCGCGGCGTCGAGCGCGTGCTGCGCTCCGCGGTGCTCATCGCCGGCGGGGTTGGCCTCACCCGGTGGCCGCGCGCGGCGATCGAGCGTGCGGTCTCGGTGCTCGGAGTGGTCCTCCTGTACCTGGGAGCGAGCGCGCTGGGCCGCGTGATCTTCCAGCTCGGCCGCGACGAGCCGATCGCACGGCGCGCCCTGCGGCCCGCGGTGATCGTCGTCACCATCGCGTTGACGGTGGTGAGCGTCGGCCTCCGGGTCGGTGGCGGCGCCGGTGCCGGAGCCGCGGGGGGCCTGGCTCGCGACACGTGCAACGGACGGCGCGAGCTCTGCGGCCGCCCGCTCGACACCGTGGTCTTCGCGACCGCGCACAACGCGATGGGCTCGTCGGATCAACCCGCGTGGTTGTTTCCGGCCCAGGAGGCCGGCATCCCCGCGCAGCTCCGCGACGGCATCCGCGGGTTTCAGATCGATGCCCACTACGGGTACCAGGTCGGAGATCGCGTCCTGACCGTGATCGCCGACGAGGGCGCGGCCCGACGCACGTACGAGGCCGCGCTCGGCAAGCAGGGCCTCGATGCGGCGTTCCGGATCCGGGAGCGCCTGCTCGGCAAGCCCGCGGGCGAGCGGCGGGTCTACCTGTGCCACGGGTTGTGCGAGATCGGCGCGCTCGATCTCGTCGCCGTGCTGCGATCGATGCGCGACTTCCTCCGCGACCATCCGCGCGAGGTCGTGATCCTCGTGGTCCAGGACGAGGACGTCCGTCCGGACGACATCACGCGCGCCGTGGCGCAGAGCGGGCTGTCGGAGCTGGTCTACCGCGGCCCCGTGACCGGGCCGTGGCCGACCCTCGGCGAGATGATCCAGCGCCACCAGCAGGTCTTGCTCGTCGCCGAGAACCAGGCCGGCGGCGCGCCGTGGCTTCACCCCGCCTTCGAGGTGTTCCAGGAGACCCCGTACGACGTCAGGACCGCAGCGAGCTTCTCGTGCGAGCCATGGCGAGGAGGGACCCGCGGCACGCTGTTCCAGCTCAACCACTGGATCACCCACGTGCCCGCGCCGCGGCCGAGCGATGCCGCGATCGTCAACGCGTACGACTTCCTCATGGCGCGAGCGCGCACGTGCATGCGGGAACGTCACGAGCTCCCGAACCTGCTCGCCGTCGACTTCTATCGCACCGGGGACCTGCTCGCGGTCGTCGACGAGCTCAATCGGGAACGCCCGGCCGCGGTCGCCCGGTAGCGCGCCGCCGCCGCACGCGACGCCGCGGCGCACCGACCCGCGGCACCCGCGTTGCATCGTCCTCTGCCATGGGTTCCACGGAGCGGCGCTCGCCGACGTCGTACGCGCGCTGGGTCAGGCTCGCGCTGGCGGCCGTCGCGCTGGCGGGGCTTCTCTACCTCGTGTGGTCGGCCTACGATCACGAGGCCGTGATGGCGTGGCTGCGGCAACTTCGCCCGCTGCCGTTCTTCGCCGCGATGGCCCTGGTGCCGGCGCTCGGCATCCCCGCCACGCCGCTGTACGTCTTCGCAGGCGCGTCGTTTGGACCCGTCCTCGGTCTGATCGGATCGTGCGCCGCGCTCGCCGTGAACCTCGTGCTGTGTTACGGGATCGCCCGCCGGTTGCGGCCACAGCTCGCGTGGCTGTTGCGGCGGTTTCGCACCGAGCTCCCCGACTTCGCGGAGCGCGACAGCGGCGTCGTGAGGTTCACGATCGGCGTGAAGCTCGCACCCGGCGTGCCCACGTTCGTCAAGAACTACGGGCTCGGGTTCGTCGGGGTTCCGTTCAAGCCCTACTTCGCCGTGTCGATGCTGTTCACCGCCGTGTACGCCGCCGCGTTCGTGATGATGGGCGATTCGCTCGTCGAGCACGATCTCGGTCGCACCACGATCGCGGCGGTGGCCCTGCTCGCCGCGGTCGCGATCGCGATCGCGTGGCGCCGCCGCAAGCTGCGGTCGACCCGTCCGGCGTAGCCCCGTCCGGCGTGGCCGCGTCCGGCGCGGCCGCGATCGCTCGCCGGCGAGACCCACCGGGCACGTGCCGCGTGCGGTAGGATGCCCATCGGCCGGCAGCCGATGACCCCCTCGCGACCCGATCCCAGCGCACCCGGCGATCGAGCGGCGCCGGCCCCTGCGCTCGATGTCCTCATCGTGGGCGCCGGCCTCGGCGGCCTGTACGCGCTGCACAAGCTGCGCAGCATGGGTCTCGCGGCGCTGGCGGTGGAGGCGGCGGACAGCGTCGGCGGCACCTGGTGGGCCAACCGCTACCCGGGTGCGCGGGTCGACATCCAGAGCCTCGAGTACTCCTACTCGTTCTCCGAGGAGCTGCAGCAGGACTGGCACTGGACCGAGCGCTACGCGGCGCAGCCCGAGCTGCTGCGCTACGCCAACCACGTCGCGGATCGGTTCGACCTGCGGCGCGACATCCGGCTGAACACGCGGGTCGCGGCGGCGCACTTCGACGAGGTCGCGCGGCGCTGGCGCGTGTCGAGCGCCGACGGCGCCTGGTGGACGGCGCGGTTCGTCGTGCTGGCCACCGGGCCGCTGTCGTCGCCCAACCGGCCGGCGTTCGAAGCCATCGACCGCTTCGCCGGGCAGGTGCTGCACACGGCCGCCTGGCCGGCCCGGCCGCTCGACCTGCGCGGCCGGGACGTCGCCGTGATCGGCACGGGGTCCTCGGGGGTGCAGCTCGTCCCGATCCTCGCCGAGCAGACGAGATCGCTCACCGTGTTCCAGCGCACCGCCGCGTACGTCGTGCCGGCGCACAACGGCCCGGTCGATCCCGCGTGGGAAGCGCGCATCAAGGCGGACTACGCCGGGTTTCGCGCGCGCAACCGCAAGGCGTACTCCGGCTTCGGCTGCGAGCTGACGCCGCGGCCGACCTCGGCGCTCGACGCCACCCCCGAGGAGCGCGACGCGGCGTTCGAGGAGCGCTGGCGGATCGGCGGCCTCGGCCTGCTCAGCACGTTCCGGGACCTGTTGACCAACCCGCGCGCCAACGAGCTGGCGGCCGAGTTCGTCCGCGGCAAGATCCGCCAGATCGTCCGCGATCCGGACACCGCGGACCGGCTGTGCCCCCGCCACCCGATCGGCTGCAAGCGCCTGTGCGTGGGCACCGGCTACCACGAGGCGTTCAACCGGCCCGGTGTGGCGCTGGTCGACGTGAACGCCCACCCGATCACCGCCATCGCGCCGGCCGGGCTGGTGGCCGGCGGGCGCGAGCATCGCTTCGACACGCTCGTGCTCGCGACCGGCTTCGACGCGTTCACCGGGCCGGTGACCCGCATCGATCTGCGCGGCCGCGGCGGGCTGTGCATCCAGGACAAGTGGCGCGGCGGGCCGCTCAACTACCTCGGCCTCGCGGTGGCGGGGTTCCCGAACCTGTTCCACGTCGCCGGCCCGGGGAGCACCTCGGCGTTCACCAACTTCTTCGTGATGGTCGAGCACCACGTCGACTGGATCGCCGACTGCATCGCCTGGCTCGACGCGCGCGGTCACGCGACGATCGAGGCGAGCGCGGAGGCCGAGGCGCGCTGGGTGGCGTTCGTCAACGCGACCGCCGAGAACACGATCTACCTCGGCTGCAAGTCCTGGTACATCGGCGCCAACATCCCCGGCAAGCCGCACGTCTTCATGCCGCTGGCCGCCGGGTTTCCCGCGTACGCCCGGCGCTGCGCCGAGATGGCGAGCAGCGGGTACGAGGGGTTCGTCGTCGCGACCTGATCGAGGCCACTGCCGTCCGTGCCGCTCGCACGGCTTGACATCGGCGGCTGCGAGCAGGCGTCGGGCGATTGGACGCGGGCGCGGTGAACCGGGTACGGTCGGTCGGTCCCCCGACTGATGCCACCATGGAGAGTTCGACCCAGGATCTGGTGCGGCGCGCGCTCGCCGGTGATCGCCAGGCCATGCGGCATCTCTTTGTGCACATGATCTGCCCCGTCGTCGAGCGCCGGCTGGCCCACCGCCTCGCGGTCACCGGCGGAGACCGGGCGGCACTCCTTGATCACGTGCAGGAGGTGCTCGTCCACCTGCTCGAGCGCGACGCGGACGTGCTCCGGCGCTGGGATCCCGAGCGCGGACCCCTGGAGCCGTACATCGCGAAGGTCGCGGAGAACCACATGATCTCGCGCCTCCGGAAGAGGCCACCGCCGAGTCCGAGTGAACACCTGGACGACGAGGCCGCCGCGAGCCAGACGCCGGAGGAAGGTGTGGCGTTCTCGGATCTGGTGCTGCACCTCCTTCGCGAGATGAACGACGACGACGCAGCGCTGTTCCGTGCGGTATACTTGGAGGATCTGTCGCCCCACGAAGCCGCCGAACGACTCGGCATCACGCGTGACGCCGCGCATAAACGCATCCAGCGGCTCCGCAGCAGGTTAACAAAAATGTTGTCCAATCCGAAAGGTTTGGCGACGTAGGGGATTGCATGAGCGAGAACGATCTTCCCGAGGACGTCCCCGGAGATCCGGGCGAAGATCCGGGCGCGGCGGACGACGATGTCCTCCGCCGCGCCGCCCGGGAGATCCGCGCAGCGAAGTCCCTGCAGGCGCTCGTGCCGCTCTCGGCTTCCGAGCGGGAGCGACTGACCGACGCGGCCCTCGATCGCACCTTCGGGCGCACCTTCGAGCGCATCCCCGGGCGCACCCTCGAGGCGGCCAGCGCACCGGCGCCGTCGACCGCGCCAGCCCCAAGGATTCCCGAGGCGGGCGCCCCCGTTCTCCGCCCGCGGTTCGGAGCCCGATCCGTGGGAACCGTGCTCGCCGCGAGCCTGGCGCTCGCCGCGGCGGTCGCGCTGTATTTTCACGACGGCCGGCGCTCCGTGGAGCCGCTGGCCGCGTACTCGATGGTCGTCGAGGGCGAGCAGAGCACCCGGGGGGCCGCGGAGGCCATCGACACCCGCGGTGAGCCGGTCAGGCTCCGCCCCGAGACCCGGCTGGTCATCACGCTGGCGACCCAGAAGCCGGCGCGCGACGCGCTGCTCCGCGTCATGCTCGTGCGCGATGGCCGCGCGACGCTGCTCGATCCGCCCAGGACGAGGGACAAGGCCGGCATCCTCGTGATCGAGGGGCCCGCGGCCGAGCTACTCGGGGTGCAGCGCGACGGTCCGGCCGAGCTCGTGGTGGTGCTTGGCCGCGAGTTGCCCTCCGATGACGACATCCGCACGCTGGCGCTCCGCACCTCGGAGGGACCACCGCGCCACCTCCAGGTCATGCGGCAGGCGATCCTCCTCGAGGGCTTCTCGCACGCCGCGATCGAGGTGCTGATCGGAGGGTGCAGCGCCGTGCTCGAAGCTCGAGGCGCACCCGGGAGGGTACTGTCCAGGTGTGAGGTCGCGGCGGGAGCGCGGATCCATCTCTGGGTCGGCGTGCCGGTCACGACCGCGGTCGCGATCCACATCGATGGTCGAGCCCTCGAGCTGCAGGGCGAGGTGCGGGGCGGCGGATCGGGCTATGACGTCGACATCCCTGCGCGCACGGGCGTGCTGTCCGTGCGCGTGGAGGAGCGCGAGATCGCGGCGTGGGAGATCGCGCCGGCGGTGATCTTCTCGAAGCTGCGGGCCTCGGACGAAGCGCGCAAGGTGGGCAAGCTCGACGAAGCATCTGCCGACCTCGATGCGATCACCGCCGAGTTGTCCCCGGAGGAGCGGCTCGAGGTCATGCGCCTTCGCGCGAGGATCGCATATGCCCGCGGCGAGGTCGGTCAGGAGCTTGCGTGGCGCGGTCAAGCCGTGGCGCTGGCGCGTTCGCTCGGGCGCACGTCCGTCGAGATCGACCAGAGCATCGCGCTGTTCCACAGTCTCAAGAATCAGCACGCGCTCACGCAGGCGGTCCAGCTCCTGCCGGCGCTCGACGCGCACGGAATGATCTACGCCGAAGGCGCCGTGGGTCGCGAGGTCGAGTACGGCCGGTTCGCCTCCGAGCTCGGCGATCTCGGCGCCGCGCTCGGATCATTCCAGCGCGCGCTCGCCATCGCCGATCGGATCAGCGACGCGGTCGATCGTGCCGCGATCCTCCCGTCGCTGGCCGATGTGCTGCAATCGCTCGGGCGCGACCACGAGACGCTCGCGCTGATCGACGCGGAGATCCTGCGAGGCGGGCAGACCGCCGACGTCTGCACGCGCGTCGAGGCGATCACCAGTGCGGGGTGGCTCCTCCGTGACCTCGATCCCCGCAAGGCGCAGCAGCTGGTGGACCAGGCGGCGGATCTCGCCGCGGCGAGCTGCGACCGCCTGGTGCCCATCACGCTCGTGAACCAGGGCTGGCTGCTCGCCGGTGCCCGCCGGTTCGGCGAGGCGCGCGCGGTGCTTTCCCGGATCGCCACGATGCAGCTGACGCCGGACGCCCGCGTCACGACGTGGGTGCTGCGCCTCGAGGCGGAGACCGTGCTCGGCGAGGATCCGGCGAAGGCCGAGCAGTATGCCCAGCACCTCGCCGCGCGTGCGTCCGCGCTGTGCTCGACCGAGCTCGCATACGAGGCACACCTCTTGCGCGCCCGGGCGCTCGTCTTGCTCGATCGCCCGGACCAGGCGGCAGCGGCGTTTGCGGAGGCCGAGCGCGCACTGACCCTGTGGAGCCGCCTCGTCCCGCTCGGCGAGGGCCGCGCCACGTTCTTCCAGCGGCACGATCAGCTCGCGCTCACCGCGATCCCGTTCTTCCTCGCGCAAGTCAGGCGCGGCAAGCCGGGCGCCCGCCTCGCGCTGGCCACCACCGTGCGGCACAGCATCGCGCGCTTCGTCACCTCGCTCGTCGGGAGCGGCCGGGCGCGCGCGCGCGTGGAACGGGGCGAAGCCGACCGCGACCACACGTGGAAGCAATTCGCGCACACGCTCGACCGCTGGCCGGCGAGCCCCGGGACGAAGGAGCACCCGGGCGACGCGGTGGCAGGCGTGTGCGAGACGCGCGACGCCGAGGCGCGCGCCGGGGAGCCCGCGCTCACCGGGTCGCCTGCGCATGCGGCGCTGTTCGTGCACCCGTCGCCGCAAGGCCTGCTCGTCCTTGCGTGGCGCGGATCGTCGATCGACTTCCGAGAGATCCCGCGCGCGGGACCCGGCGACCTCCCCGACGAGCTGTCCACCCGCATCGCGAAGGCCGCTGCACCGATGCTCGCGGGTGCCCCGAGCGTCCACCTCCACGTGCACCGCTCGCTCGTGGCATCGCCGCTCGATCGCAGCATGGCCGCGCTGCTCGCGGTACCGATCGCGTTCGCGGTGGATGCGCCTGCCGGGTCGCCGGGTGCGTTGTGTGCCGGCGACCGGCGCGCATTGCTCGTCACCAACCCGCAACGAAACCTGTGGGCTGCGAGCGACTCGGCCCGGGGGATCCGCGGCGATCTGGCGCGGATGGGGTTTCGGGTCGACACGCTCGAGGGTAGCGCGGCGACCCGGGCGGCGATCACGGAGCGGCTCGCGGACCCATGCACGGCGCTGCTTCATTACGACGGGCACGGGGGCGCCGCGGGTCCGCGCGGGTCGTCCGGCGGCCCTGGGCTCACCCGAGATCGCAGCGACGACGCGCTGCTCCTCGCCGGCGGCGATACCCTCACCGCGGCCGACGTGCTCGGGCTGCCCCGGGTGCCCGAGCAGGTGGTGCTCAACGGCTGCACCACGGCGGCGCCGGAGGGGCTGGGCCTCGCCCAGGCGTTCCTCATCGCCGGCGCGGCGCAGGTGATCGCGTCGCTCGACCAGATTCCGGCGGACGACGCCGCGAAGTTCACGAGAAAGCTGTTCGAAGGTGTGCCGTCCAGCACTGCTGGACTCGATCTCGTGAGCCTGTTCTCCCGAGCGATGTCCTCTGCCGACGTACCCGCGCTCCGCGTCTTCGAACGCTGAGCTCATCGAAACACTGACCCCAGCAAACACTGCCCCAGCAAACACTGCCCTCATCAATACCCGCTTCCGCTGTCCAATCCATGGCTTGGGACAGCGTAAGAGGCGGCATGATCCACAAGCTTTTCGGCGGCGCCCGCTGGCGGCACGGACTCCGCCTGTGCTTTGCCGTCTGCGCATTCTCGTCGCTCTACGCAACGTCCTCGTGCATGGCAGAGATTGCCACGCCGAGGTCGCCGTATCTCAATGAAGGCCTGCGCTGGATCGGGACGGCGCCCGCTTGCAGGGCTCCCGCCGACTGGACCGCAGAGCGCCTGTTTCGCTCGTCCAGGCTCCCTGCCGGGCTCGCCGAGCTCTGCGTGTACACCTGGATCCCTGCGAGGGCTGCGGCTCCGACTGCCACGGAGATCGGCGCCTTGTTCACCGTGAGCGGGGCGAACGAGATGACCGAGGACGTGCCCGTCGTGTTGCCGAGCGTGGCATTTTCGACCGAGGACGTGGCTTTGTTTGCCGGCCTGCGCACGGCCCTGCGCGCGCAGGTGGGTGACAGCTCGCTCCTGCCGAGCCTCCCGGCGAGCCCAGAGGTCCGCGTCGTCGTCATCGACACCGCCCCCGACGCGCCCGACGGTGCCATCCAGGCTGGAACAAGCCGCCACGGCGACACCCTCGCACACCTCATCGAGGACCTCGTGTGTCAGATCGATGCCACCGGGGTCCGCACGTGCGCCGCCGAGGTCACCACCGAGCTCGCGCTGCCGTGGATCACCAGGACGTTCGTGCCCGGACCGCATGGCGGGTACATCGGCACGCTCTCGGACCTCGCGCGCGCGATCGACCGGGCCGTGTTCAGATGGCAGAGCGGTCGGCTCACCAAGCCCCCTTCCCCGGCGCGGCTGCTCCTCAACCTGAGCCTGGGGTGGGAGGACACGCCGCAGATCGCCGACTGCTCGGCGGGATCTCCCACGCTCATGGGACCTCCGGCGAGAGCCGTCCGGGGGATCCTGCAATATGCCGCCTCCCAGGGAGCGCTCATCGTCGCCGCGGCCGGCAACGACTCCGGTGGGCCGAGCCCTCGCCAGGGGCTGGTGTGCCCCGGCCGCTACCAGGCCGTGCGCCAGGACACCGATCCATCCCAAGCGCTGCTGGTGGCCGTCTCCGGTGTCGATTACCAGGACCATCCACTCCAGACCGTGCGTCCCCTCGGAATCACCGGGATCGCCGGCCTTGGCATCCACGGGGTCGCCTGGGACTCCCACGATCCCGTTCCGGCCCCGCTCACCGGATCTTCCGTCTCGACGGCGGTGGTGTCGGCTGTCAGTGCGCTGGTGTGGGCCTATGGGCCGGGCTTGACGCCGGGCCAGGTCACCGCGGCTGTCTACACGGGCGGCGTGGATCTGACGACGGTGACCATGGAGTGTCCGCTGTTGCTCGGCCAGTGCCGCTCACACCGGGCTTCCGTGTGCGGAGCGCTGAAAGCAGCCGGCGCCCCGCTGAGCTGCTTGCCCGCCGCGCCGCAGGGCTGGAGCAGCCCCTCCCTTCCCAACGAGATCGCCGCGCTCGACGCCGCGTTCTCGAGCTTGCTGCCGAGCAGTGGCACCTCGGGGGCCGCACCACTGCCGATCCCACGGGACTCGGTCCCGACGGTGCAGATCCAGCCGTGGACATTCCCCATGCCCATCGCGGAGACATGCCCGCCCTGCCGGCTCGTGAGCGGACACCTGTCCATCCCCCCACGTGGGCACGACCTGCACGGCGCGGTGCTGGTGATCCGGTTCACCGATGGGACCATGCAATCCGTGGCGCTCAACCCGCAGCATGGCCCGCTGGCGAGCCACACGTCGTATTCGTTCGTCCTGCCCAACATCCCGACGAGCCAGACCAACCACGTCCAGTCCGCGTATATCACCGCCTTCGGTTTCCCCCAGCCCCATCCATCCTATTCGATCACGGAGCAGATCTTCGTGCAGCCGTGACCGCTCCTGAAACAGTCAGCGCGGCCCGTGTCCAACACAGCCCACCGTCCGGGTGAACACCAGCGCCGTATCACCTCGACCCGAGCGTTGCGCATGCAGCGCCGGCCATCCTGGCTCGTCGAGGTGATGTCGGCGCGGCCGTCCAGGCGCGCTCGTCTTTCATGGATCAGCCTGCGACTCGAGGGCGAGCGCGCACGGTAGATCACGCGCGCTGTTGCGCACACCGCCGGCTCGTCTGTCCAGAGCCGGCCTACCCGGAGACGGCATGGCATTGCTGCCAGCCTTTGCTCGTTCACATGCTGCCTTGTGGCACCCGGCGACTCCGTTCCGGATCGCCGACCGGCTGTTCTGTCTCGACGGCGGTGGTGTCGACCGTCAGCGCGCTGGTGTGGATCTATCGGCCAGGCGTGACACGGGCCAGGTCACCACGGCTGGCTACACGGGCGGCGGAGGTCTGAGGACGGTGATCCAGTACGCGATTCGTTTCGGCGATGAGGCATTTTGAAAAAAAACATCGCGCCACATGTCCAATCGAGCCAGTCATCCTCGTAAAGGCTCATATCCAACAGCACCTCGTCCGAAGCGCAGCGCATGTCGCGCTGGCCTTCGTAGCTGGTCGAGGTGCGAACACTGGATTGCGACGATTCACCTGCACCAGAAAGCACGAGAAAAAAACATGATTTCCCAGAAGTCTTCCCGATTCCATATCATGCTCCTCACGCTCGCCATGGCGTCGGAGTTCACGGCCTGCATGTCCGACCCTTCCGGTGACACCGACCCGAGCTTGGCAGGATTGGCCAGTTGCACAACACGCGGTGTCAACTGCGGCCTGACGTGGGTGAAGGCACGCCACCTCGACCCGTTGGGCCAGGATACGGTGAGCTGCCACGATTACACGTCGGGTCCATCAACTCCGACCAGCTGCAACCCGTACGTCGGAGATACTGATTGCAAGGAGGTGCGACGCATTCTCTGCATCCGGCAGGATGGCTCCGCCAGCAACGGCTTCGTGGGCTCTCCGCCTGGTCCCCCCTATTACTACGACGCGTTCTACAACGGCTGGGCGAAGGGCAACATCGGGCTCACCCATGGCATCCAGGGCACGTCGCTCACCTCGCTGGCGGTCGCCGACGCCGCCTGCGTGGCGGAGTTCGGGGCGGGCTGGCGGATGGCGGAGCACCACGACGGCGGTGGCGGGTGGGGGTGGACCGCATATGGCAACCTCAACGACATCTACACGGTCAACGATTCGCATCACCACCTGAATGACCGGTTCTGGGTCTACATCAACGATCAGCCTGCCGGGAACTGCTGGTAGCCAAGGCCGCCGCGCATCGCGCCGTTGCAGCGATCTCTGGTGAGCCGAGAGCTCTCGTATTCGCAGATCTGGAGGAACCATGACACGACATCGCATTCCTGTTCTCATGGCGAGCACCACACTGGCAGCGTTCGCGCTTCCGGGCATCGGCCTCACTGGCTGTGGTGGCGACATGCCAACCCGGGACGACGACCATCATAGACCCCTCGAATCATCGATCGGCGGCTGCGAAGCCCTCGACTCGCCGGCGGTGAACCTCGGCGATCTCCCCATCGTGTTCGCACCAAACGTCGGTCAAAGCCCGGGGGGGCCTCCGATCTTCGGCATCGACCTGGGCGCAGGCACCATGGCGGTGAGCGCCGCAGGCGTACGGCTCGACCTCCTTGGCAAGAGAGGGATTCCGGATGCGGTCGTGACGATTCAACATCTGAACGGCGCCAGGACGTTCCTGCTGGATCCGGCCACACGGATCGCGTCGACGGCCAGCTATCTTGCCCCCGATGCGTCGATCGTGGGCGTTGCGAACTACGGTGGCCTCGTGGCGACCAAGGTCTACCCGGGTGTGAATGCCACCCTCGGCGGCACCATGCGCAAGCTCACGACCAGCTATCGCCTGGATCCCGGTGTGTCGCCCGCCACGATCAGGTGGGCCTACGAGGGCGCGATCCGCGTGAGCGTCGACCCCGTGGTGGAGTCGCTGAGCATCGCCGTCGCGAACGGTGCTCGTACTCTCTCGCTGGGTCCGCCGACCGCCTATCAGCTCGCGTCGGGTGCCAAGACAGCCGTGAGCGCGCACTACGCCGTCAGCGGGACCACGGTCGGTCTCTCGGTCGGCGCTCACGATTCCCGCCTGCCGTTGTTCATCACGACCGAGCTGCTCCACAGTCCATACTTCGAGCCCTCGGGGACGGCCTCGATCAACGGCGCCACGTACGTCGTGGGCGCAAGCCTGCGCGTCACCGCGACAGCGACGGGACGAGACGCCTACCTGGCGTCGATCGATCCCGCGACGGGCACGCTCGGCTCGACGACCTTCATCGTGGGGAGCGACGACGACGAGGCTCACGCGGTCGCGGCGGGAAGCGGTGGGCTCCTCGTGGTGGGTGCCACCGCCTCGAACAGCTTCCCTGCGTTGCCCGGCGTGTCACAGCCCCAGCGAATCCCGGGCGGCCACGACGCGTTCGTAGTGCGCCTCGGGGATTCCGGCGACATCGTCGCGGGCACCCTCCTCGGCAGCGGCGACGCGGCGGCGACGGGTGTCGTCGAGGGTTCGAACGGAGACGTCATCGTCTCCGGGACGACGTCAGGCGCTGTCATGACGCTCAACCCGGAGGCGGCCAATTTCACCACCGTGCTACCGACAAGGGACTCGAGTCAGACGACGAGCGCGTTCTTCGTCGCCGCGTTCGACCACGCCCTCACCGTCCAGAGCTACCTCGTTCCCTTCCAGGGGAAGCCGATGACGCGGCCTCGGGTGTGGGTCAACTGCGTCGGTGACGTGATGGTGGGCATGCCCATCGCTTTGTGGAACGACTGCGCGACGTGGCCGGATCTGACTTACAGCATGCGGCAGTACGGCAAGAACTTTGCGCAGGACCACAACTTCTCGGCGCCCCCTGCCGCCGGCCTGGGCTACCCGCCTGGCGGCTTTGGCTACCACGCGTTGCGCTGGCGGTTCTTCGAGGCGACCGATCCCACGTCGCCCAACTACGTGTCTCCGGCCGTCACATTGAGCTTCCCGTCGGTCTACCCCAACGTTCCGAACGGGTTCCCGACCGTCTCCGATGCGACCCTGCTCAACTCGCTGGAGAGCGCGGCGTTCACGCCGGTAGATCCCCCGGGAGGCTGGGCCTCGGGGAGTACTGCGTTCGTGGAGAACCTCGCGCTCACCGCGGCGTTTGCCGAGTGGATGTATGGCTCGCCGACCTACACGCACCGCAAAGCGTACAACTTCTCGTCCTCTCCCAACCCATATTACCACGGGATCAACATCGAGAAGTCGACCTTCGACGTGTGCGTGAACCCCGCCGGTAGCAGCTACGCGGGCGAGGGCCTCGATACGCTCTGCAGCTTCCCGACCTCGTGGGTGGGGAATACAGGCTGCTCCGGCGCGGTGGGCGGCGCAGGCTTCACAGTGAAGATCAAGAACTTCGCAGTCACGGAGTGGGATCCGATTTTGACCTGGTTCCTCGAGCACGTCCCCTACGCTCCGTTTCCGACCTACTGGTACGATCAGTGGTACGATCCGGGTATCTGGATCTGCGATCCTCCAGACGGCGACCCACAAGGCCTCGCGAAGATCAGCGAGGCGGCAGACCGGCTGTCCGGGCTCGTCACGGCGGACATCGCCACCGATACGACACGCTACGTTGGAGGTGTCCCCCAACGCTCGTTGACAGGCACGGTGACGGTCCGGGCGGCCGACCTGCACTGAGCGCGCCAACCGCGCTCCCGGCCGCGGTGACGTAGATGATGGGGTTGCTCGCGCGGATCCTCCACGGCCTCTTGTTCCGCCAAGTGCAGGGATCCGGTTTCGCGATATCACCCCACTCCTGGCGGACGCGACCGGCTTCGGTGAGGTGATGACCGCCGGGGCACGTCGTGACGCCGGATGCCGTCAGAGGCCTGAAGCATCCCCTCAAATTGCTCCGACGATTTCGAACATGTCGCGATGCTCCTGAAGAATGTCGACATACGCTGCCATCAGCCGATCGAACCACTCGTCGCGCATGGTGGGGATACAGCCATACCAATACGTGCCCTG
>JBGQCL010000274.1:0-15812 GCA_041495365.1 Kofleriaceae bacterium
CCCTGTCGACGGCGAGGCCCAGGTGCGCCGGGTCGTGCCAGAGGAAGTCATAGAAGTCGACGCCGAGCTGATGCGCCGGCTCGTGGTGAATCGCGAAGTCGAGGCCGAGGACATCGGGCGGATGAGCGGGCAGCAGGCTGCGCTGGATCCTGCGCGCGCTGTCGAGATCGCGCTGCAGCTGATCTTGCCGGGCCCGCGCCGCCGTGCTCGCCGCGATCAGCTCGGTCATCCCGACGAGCTCGCCCAGCTCGCGCGCGCCCTCGGTCTGCCGCCAGGCCTCGACCTCGGCCAGTTCGACAGGATCGAGCAGTCCGCCGGCGCCTCGTCCGCGTTCCACCCAGTGCGCCACGGTGGCCTCGAGCTGACGGCGGCGTTGCTCGTCGCGCCTGCGCGCCCCGATCCAGCCGGCGAGCGTCGGCCACGCCGTGATCATCGCCTCGTGGGCGAGGTCGATGCACGGGTCGTGCGCGTCGTTGTCATCGGTCACCAGCAGGCGACCGGCGATCAGCCGGTGGAGCACCTCCTCGAAGGTGCCGGGATCCTCCCCGACGGCACGCAACCGCGAGCGCGGCTGCTGGCGCCGGGTATCCGACCGACCCTCGCCGAAGCTGACCAGCCGGAGCAAGATCCGGTGCGCGATCACCTCGCGCTCGGCGGGCAGCGTGCGCAGCACGGCATCGGCGCGCCGCGCCAGCGTGACGGCGAGCCCGCTGCGCTCGCCGTCGCCCAGCGCCTGGTAGTCGGCGAGCGCGAGCGTGGGGCCCTGCCTCCGGTTCCACAGCTGCGCCAGGGTCTCCTGCAGCAGCGGCAGGCTCCCGGGCTCCGCGGCCGCGTCGGCGAGCAGCCGCTCGATCAGCGCGTCCTCGACCCGCACGCCGAGCGCCCGCGCCGGGCGCGTGATCGCCTCGCGCAGCCGCTCGCCGCGCAACGGCCCGACCTCGATGCGAAGCACCCGGCCCGACCGGCGTGCCCACAGCGGGCTCTCCATGAAGTCGCCGTAGAAGTCGGCGCGCAGCGCGAAGATCACCACGCATCGCGGCTCGGCCTGGAGCGCCTCCATCAGCGCGAAGAAGCGCCCGCGCTCCTCGGGCGCGGCGAGCGTGAACAGCTCCTCCAGCGGATCGATCACGAGCAGCAGCGGCGCGCCGGCAGGTTCGCGCGCGAGCAGCGCGGCGACCGCGCCCGCCGGCGACGCGCCCTCGGCGCCCGGAAGCTCGACCAGCCGGGACAGCCGGGCGGCCGGATCCTCGCCCGGCCGCATCGCGCGCACCACGAACGGCCCGAGCCCGGCGGCGCCGCCGGCCAGCCGCGGCAAGAGCCCCGCCGCGATCAGCGACGACTTGCCGCAGCCGGACGGGCCGATGACGTAGATCTCGCGCTCGCCGGCGCGCAGCCTGCCGAGCAGCTCGTCGATCTCCGCACCGCGGCCGTGGAAGTGGTCCACGTCGTCGGTCGCGTACGATCGCATGCCTGGATACGGACAGCGCAGCGCCGCCGCGCGGGGAGCTGCCGCCGCGGTCGCGGCCGGCGTGCGCGACTCGCCGCGCCCGCCCGGCACGGTCGCGACGTTGCCGAGCAGGTGCAGCTCGCCGGTGGCGGCGAGCTGATCGAGGATCGCCCAGACCGGGATCCCGCGGTTGACCGGACCATCGCCGCCCTGGTGGATGCCGACCAGCTGCCACGCCATCGTGAAGCACGGGGACCCCGAGGAGCCGGGCTCGGTGTTGGTCGAGTAGCGGACGCGAGGCGGCCGGTCCTGGCGATCGCTGACCGCACCCACCGCGAGCTTCAGCCGGTCGGCGCCGGGGTGCTGCAAGATCACGAGCGGCTCGCCGGGGACGAACTCGTGGCGCGCCGGCGCCAGCCAGCCGCGGTGATGCGCGCCGTCGACCGCGTCGTCCCCGGCCGGCTCGGCGAGACGGATCAGCGCGAAGTCGAGCTCCGTCACGGGGCTCACCGCGAGCAACCAGCGGGTCGCCAGCGCGGCGATCCGGCCGGGCCGCGCGGTGCCCGCCCCGTCGAGCGCATAGTCGAACTGGACGCGCCCGACGCCGTCGCGGGGGACCAGCTGGGCGACGTGGGCGTTGGTCAGGATGACATCTGCGGCGACCAGCGCGCCGGTGCCGACGCCGCACCAGCCCGCCGGTCCGTCGCGCAGCTCGACCCGGCAGACCCGTCGCTCCGCGCTCGCCATCTCGGCGCGCCACCGGGCGGCGCTGGCGAACCCCACGCTGGGCAGGATCAGCGCCTCGAGCGACGCCGCCGGCGCCTCGTCCGACGACAGCGACAGCTCGTAGGCGAGCCGGCGCAGCGCGGCGCTGGTCGGGTTCTGGCGCAGGGCGCCGGACAGCAGATCGTCGAGCCACGACTCGCTGCGCGCCCAGCGGACGAGCTCGAGCGCGACCTCCTCCATCGCCCCGCGTCCGACCTTGCGCTCGAGGCTCTTGCCGAGCTCGAACTCCACCATGGCGTCGAGGCTGCGCCAGGACGGAAACGCATCGATCAGCGCGTCTCGAAACCTCTCGACTTGCTTGCCTTTGAGATCGAGTGACATGACCCCCGCACCCGTGGCGCGCGCTCAGCGTCACACGGCGCAGCGAGCAAGTCGAGCCATCGGCGGTGCGGCTACCGGGCGATCCAGCCGCCGGCGAGCACGCGGTCGCCGTCGTAGATCACCGCGGCCTGGCCGGGGGCGGCGACGGTGGGCTCGGCGAGCTCGACGACCGCGCGCGGGCCGCCTGGCGTGGCGGCGGCGGGCTCGACGCGGATCTCGGCGGGGATCGGGGCGCCGCGGTGGCGGACCTGCACGCTCGCCGACAGCCGGGGCCGCGGCGGCGCCAGCCAGCGCAGATCGCGGATCGCGAGCTCGGTGCGCTAGGCGGCGGCGCGCGGACCGACCCGGACCTCGGCGCGCGCCGGGTCGATCGCGGTGACGTAGAGCTTGTCGCGGGCGGCGAGGTTGCCCAGGCCGCGGTGCTGGCCGAGCGTGAAGCGATGGACGCCGTCGTGGTGGCCGAGCACGGCGCCGCCGTCGCCGACGATCGCGCCCGGGCCGGGCAGCGCGCGGCCGCGGCGCAGCGCCTGGGCGGACACGAAGCCGGCGTAGTCGCCGTCGGGCACGAAGCAGATCTCCTGGGACTCGGGCTTGGCGGCGTTGGGCAGGCCGAGCCGCCGCGCGTGATCGCGGACCTCGTCCTTGGTCATGCCGCCGAGCGGGAACCGCACCGCGGCGAGCTCGGCCGCCGGCATCGAGAACAGGAAGTACGACTGGTCCTTGCCCGGGTCGCGGCCGCGCCGCAGCTCATGACCACCGCCACCGCCGGCGACGATCCGGGCGTAATGGCCGGTGACCAGCACGCCGGCGCCGATCGCGCGGGCGCGCGCGAGCAGCGGGGTGAACTTGATGTGCTGGTTGCACTTCACGCACGGGTTCGGGGTCTCGCCGGCGAGGTAGGCCTCGACGAAGTCATCGACGACCGCCGCGCCGAACTCGGCGGCGAGGTCGACGACGTAGTGCGGGATGCCGAGGTGGGCGCACACCGCGCGGGCGTCCTCGACGTCGCGCGGGCCGCAGCACCGCCCGCCGGCGGCCGCCGCGGTGCCCCGGGCGTCGTACAGCCGCATGGTCATGCCGACCACGGTGTGGCCCTGCTCGACCAGCAGCGCCGCGGCCACGGCGCTGTCGACGCCGCCGGACAGCGCCGCGACGATCAGCGGCGGGCCGGCCTCGCCGGGGGAGCCCGGGCCGGAGCCGTGACCTGCCCCGTGGTTCGACGCGATCGGCATGACGGAGGTGGTGGGGATACCACGGGCCGCTCGCGGGCGCAGCCAGCGCTCGCTCGGGCGCCCGGGATGTCGTAGATAGATAGCAAGGCATGTCGTCGGCGAAGGCCACGCGGTGCGAGCTCCAGGCGACGGCGCTCGACGACGCGGGCGCCGGGATCGGGGCGTCCGGTGCGATCGCGGTCCACGTCGGCGACCTGCTGCCCGGCGAGCGCGCCGAGGTGGTGGTCGAGCACTTCAGCCCGCACCGGCCCGAGGCGTGGGGGCGGATCATCAAGCGGATCGGCCCGCCGAGCCCCGAGCGCGTCGCGCCGGTGTGCCCGGGGTTCGGGCGGTGCGGCGGCTGCGTGTGGCAGCACCTGGCGTATCCGGCGCAGCTCGCGGCCAAGCACGCGCGGGTCGCCGCCGCGCTCGCCGAGGTGCCGGCCGTCGCGTCGGCGGCGGTCGAGATCGCCGCGGTGCGGCCGTCGCCCGTGCTCACCGGCTACCGCAACAAGGGCAAGTACGTCGTCGGCCACAGCGGCGATCACCTGGTGCTCGGCGGCTACGCGCCGCGCAGCCACGAGGTCGTCGACACCCTGGGCTGCCAGGTGGTCGCGCCGATCATCGACGAGGTCGCGATCTGGGTCCGCGGCGCCGCCGAGCGCGCCCAGCTGGTGTCCTACGACGAGCGCGCGCGCACCGGCGAGCTGCGCTACGTCATCGTCCGCGAGGCGGACGGCGATGTCATGGTCGTGCTGGTCGCGGCGCCGCGCACGCCCCGCGCCAAGCTCGACTCGGTCGCCGCCGCGCTCGCCCGCCACCCCGCGATGCGCGGCGTGGTCGCGGTCGAGAACGACCGCCGCGACGGCGCGATCGTCCCGTCGGGCACCAGCGCGACCGTGCTGCGCGGGCAAGGCCACCTGGTCGAGCGGCTCGCCGGGGTGCCGGTCGAGGTCGGCGCCGGCGAGTTCCTGCAGGTCAATCGCGTCCAGGCCGCCGCGATGTACGCGCGCGTCGCCGAGCTCGCCGAGGCGCGGCCCGGCACGCAGGCGGTGGATCTGTTCGCCGGGCTGGGCGGCATCGGCCTGACCCTGGCGCGCGCCGGCGCGGCGGTGATCGCGGTCGAGATCGATCGCGACGCGGTCGCCCAGCTGCGCAGCGCCGCCCAGCGCGCGAGCCTGCCGCTGACCGCGATCGCCGGCGACGTCGGCGACATCCGCGGCCAGCTCGGCGCGCGGCCGGACGTCGTCGTCGTCAACCCGCCGCGCAAGGGCCTGTCGGGCGGGGCGCGCGCGTTCCTCGCCGAGCTCGCGGCGCCGATCGCGATCTACGTCAGCTGCGGGCCGGAGGCGCTCGGCCGCGACCTCGTCACCCTCGCCGGCCACGGCTACACGCCCGACGCGATCGAGCCGTTCGATCTGATGCCCGGCACCGCGCAGGTCGAGACCCTGGTGCGGCTGCGCCGGCCGCCGCGCGCGCCCCGCCGCACCCGGTGACCCGCCGGCTCAGCGCGGCGCGAGATCGCGCTCGATCGGCACCGACGTCGTGGAGCCTTCGATGGCGTGGAACGCCCGGGTCAGCCGGCGGTGCTCGGCGCCGAGGTCGACGTCGAGCCGCAGCTCACCGTCGTCGGCGGGCAGCGCGAGCTCGAACCGGCACGGCCCGATCATCGCGCCGGGCAGCGCGGCGCGGTGGAACTGGGCGACGGTCTCGCCGCCGATCACCACGTCGACGTCGACCGCGCGCACCTGGGGCCGCGCCTCGCCGAGCTGGATCTCGACCGTGGTGTGGGTACGGTGGTTCTTCTCGCAGCTGTCCCGGGCGATCAGGCCGATCGCGAGGAAGAACGCGATCGGCGCGATCCGGCGCCGGAACAGGTCATAGCGCGACACGCCGGGGTTCTAGCACACCCCCGGCGCCCGGCAGGCGCGGCGCCGGGTTACCGGGGGCGCGATTCCCAGCGCAGCTTGACGCGCGGCCGTAACGCCCGCCCGGCTCCCCCGAATCGCGTCGCCCGAGAGCCTGCTCACGCGAGCAGGACGTACGCGAGGGCGGCTCCGGCGATCAGCGTCGCCAGGATCGCCAGCCACAAGGCTCGCCGCGCCGGCTTCGCCCCGGTCCCCGGCAGACCGCGGTCCAGCCGGGTCGCGACCTCGGCCGCGCTCGCCGGCCGGGCGGCCGGATCCTTCTCGAGCAGCTGCATGATCAATCCGGCGAGCGCCGGCGGCAGGTCCGGCACCCGCGTGAGGATCGGGACCGGCGGCTCGTGCGCGTGCGCCAGCAGCATGCTCTGGGTCATCGGCGTGTCGAACGGCACCCGCCCGCTCGCCATCTGGTACAGCATCACGCCGAGCGCGTACAGATCGGTGCGCGGATCGACCGCCAGGCCCATCGCCTGCTCCGGGGCCATGTAGGTCGGCGTGCCGATCGGCTTGCCGGTCGCGGTGAGCCGGATCTGCTCGTCGATCACCTTGGCGATCCCGAAGTCGAGCACCTTCACGAAGTCGCGCTCGCCGAAGCTGTCGAGCAGCATCACGTTGTCCGGCTTCAGATCGCGATGCACCACGCCATGCGAGTGGATCGCGCCGAGCGCGTGGGCCACCTGCTTGCCGATCCGGACCAGCCGCGTCACCTCGAGCCGCTCCCTGCGGTCGATCACCTGGCGCAGCGAGACGCCGGCCAGGAACTCCATCACCAGGTAGAGCTGCCCGTCATCGTCGCCGAAGTCGTAGACCCGGACCGTGTTGGGGTGCTCGATCCGCGCGGTGATCCTCATCTCCTGGTGGAACCGCGGCACCGCGTCGGGCTTGGTCACCACCTGGGGCCGGATCCACTTGAGCGCGACCATGCGGTTCATCGCCGGCTGGAGCGCCTGGTAGACCGTCCCCATCCCGCCTTCGCCGAGCACGCGAACGATCTGGTACTTGCCCCCTGCGATCAGCTTGCCGACCAGCGCCTCGCCGCGCCCCGGCTTCTCCGCCGGCGGATCGCCCCAAGGAGGATGTCCCACCCCCTCACCATCGCACATCCGTCGGGCGGCGGGCGACGGCGGTGACCACGCGCGCGCCGTCGGGGCCAAACGCCGCCCTGACCTCGACGCGATGTTTCAGCGGCTCGGTCAGCGACTTGCCGTCCGGAGTTTCGGGACCAGTCGCCCAAGCAGATCGTGCCGCGGCTGGCCGACCAGGGGCGGTACATCGCGTCGGAGGCGACGTTCTACCGTGTGGTGCACGCCGCGAACCTGCAGCATGCGCGCGGGCGGGCGCGGCCGGCTGCGGCGCGACCGCGGGAGCACGCGGCGAGCGGGCCGTGGCAGGTGGCGTCGTGGGACATCACGTACCTGCCGAGCAGCCTGGTGCGCGGAGAGTTCTTCTACCTGTACCTGGTCGAGGACGTGTGGAGCCGGAAGATCCTGGGCTGGGAGGTGCACGAGGTGGAATCGGCCGACTTGGGGGCGGCGCTGGTTGAGCGCATCCGGCGTGACGCTCGCGACATCGACCTGACCGGCTGGGTGCTGCACGCGGACAACGGCGGACCGGTGAAGGGCGCCACGATGCTGGCGACGCTGCAGCGGTTGGGGGTAGTGACGTCGTTCAGCCGTCCGAGCGTGTCGGATGACAACCCGTACTCCGAAGCGCTGTTCCGGACGCTCAAGTACTGCCCGGAGTACCCGAGCGCCGGGTTTGCCACGATCGCCGACGCGCGCGCATGGGTCACGCGGTTCGTCGCGTGGTACCACCATGACCACCGGCACAGCGGCATCGCCTACGTCACGCCGGAGCAGCGCCACACCGGATTACGGGGGGAAGTGTGCCCAGATCGGCCTTGGCCGTTTCAAAGTCTGGTCATAGTTCGTGATCAACGCCGACTCGTGGCGGGGAACCCGCCGCCCGCGATGCGCCGCCAGGCGCGTCAGCGCTAGCCTCCGTGCGCAGCGCTGTACACTCCCGCGCAACGACGTGCCGAGATCTCTCCGCGCGTCAACGCGACGTCGGCCGATAGTGACGGCGCAACAGCGCCAGGGTGACCACGTCCACGTCCATCGCCCGAGCAATCGCGTGAGCCACCGCGTGGCAGGTTGGGCACAGGGTTACCAAATCCTCCACGCGCGTGTTCCGCTTCCCGTCGGCCAACGGTCGCACGTGATGCGCGTGGAGGATGTTACTGATACCAGTGGTCCCTCGGGGAAAGCGTCGCTGATCCAATGCGAATCCACAGTGACGACACCGATACCGGTCGCGCACGAGACACGTGCGCGCGACCTCGGGATCTCGAATGAGCCGCAGCGTCTCGATCCGGAAACGTTCCCCCTCGCGCGCTTCGAGCGCGTCGTCGGGTTCACCTCGCCTCTTTCCGCGGTATCGCTTGATCAGGTTAAGCACACGCGTGATCCACGGGTCCCTGCGCCTACGGCCATCGATGTCTCGCGCATAGCAGACGTTCGCTTGGCCCATACCGTCAGCGCCCTTGGGGATCCTCCAACAGCGTGTGTCCTCATGCAAGAGCACAGCGCGGCGTGCAGGCGCTGCAAAGTTGTAACCGTTGTAGCCACCGCGCGGCCGATCATGACTCTTGCGGTAGATCGTCGCGCTGCTATGCCAACCGACGACGACCTGTCGCCCACTCGGGCGAGTCGCTACCGAGACGACGAGGACGTCGCTCAGCTTCTCCCCGTCGATAGGCTGGCCAGCGACCCGGTCAAGGTTGAAACCAGCACCGAGGCGAGACACTTGGGCGTACCCGTAACAGGTCCCATTGCGGTCCTTGAAGTTCTCAACCTCACAGCCGCGATCACTCCGATTGAACGCGCCGCCACCAATTGGGTCGCTATCTTCCGGCCGCAGACCGTAGAACTGCATCCAACCAACGCGCACGAACACGGCCCGGTGAGTCATCGAGACCCCTACTCAAATAGTACTTGAGGCAGCGATGCATCCATGTTGTGACAATCGCAATAGTGGGTGTGCCGCTTGCCGCATCGTTAGATTGCTAATCTCGTGGTGCATCCAAAGGCACAGGAGGAGCATCTGCCAAGTGAGCATCAGGCGGAGGACCGATGGAACAGTCGCAAGCTCCGAAGCTAAGCCCGTCGGCTGCGCAGGTCTGCGTTCCGGTCAACCCGCCGCAGCGACATGATTGTTGTTGCCCTGCTACGCAGTGCGCCTCCTTGCCGCAACGCGATTGCGTAGCGACAGCCGCTGTGATCAAGACTGCGATCAATCCGAAGCCGCCAGCGATGTACGGCGCCCTCCGCGAATGCTTGACTGTCTCCGCACCGAGTGCCTCGGCGATAGCGTCGACATCTCGCTTGAGAGGAGTGGTCGCCTCCGTGGCGCTGCTGGAGTCGCCGTCTTTGGCGGCGCGGGCAACCTGATCGAGCAGCAAAGCCTCCAGGTACCTCTCAAGCACAGAGACGTCGATGCGTCCCTTCTTATCAGCTTCATCTGCTGCTTCGAGCCCATCATAATAGGGCATTTTCTCATCGGATATAAAGTCCGGTATTGCTCGATCACCGGGAAGGCGCTGCTTCAGACGCACGCACAGCACCAGGTATGAAATGGCTCGGGCTGTTCGACCGTTTCCGTCACTGAACGGATGAATCCAATTAACCCGCCATAGCAGGTACGATGCGAGCCGAAGCGCCGGCGCCCTCCAGTTTCGATTGACATACTCGCACATCTCGTCTACGTGGCGAGGCACCTCCTTCCACATCGGAGGGGTGTGCTTTGACCGAGTGATTTTCATCTCGGTCTGTCGATAGTTTCCTGGGTTCGCGATGAGCTGGTCGACCGCGATGCGATCAAGCTCCATCAGCATCGATGGCCGCAGTGTAAATGAATCATCGCCACGCTTACGACGCTCAAGATACTCATTGAGCATCTCGATCAAGCGATCGAACTGACGCAAGCCGTTTGCGGCCTCGATTGGCGCACGCTCGGCAGGGCTCAGTTGCCGGTGCTCAGGGGTGAGTATCGGCGCACTGTGCCGATCTGTATCCTTCGTCATCGCCAGAGACTCGAATCACTATTTATTATCCTTCTCCTGCGTACTCGATAGTTGCTCGGCCGCCTTATCCACGGTGTCGCGCGTGATCGCCTCGTTCTCAATTTTGGTGTTCCCATAGACGAAGCTTCGTCGCTGCGCTTCCTTTTGCTCAGGCGTCATCTCCCGCGTAAGGTTCGCGGTCAGGAGCTTCGCGAGGTTGCTGGTCTTGGTCGACATGGTGATCTTCCTATGCTCAGGGCCTGACGTTACCCCGAAGAGTGTGCGCCGCGCTCGGACGTGGCAACAAGTGAACGAACGGGGGATCGGACCGCGTCCGATCTCCTTCTCATGGTCCGCATCTCTTGTGAGCCTGCACAAGATGTGCGTGGGTACATGGGCAGCAACGCCCTTGCAAGGCCTATCAGCGGCCTCCAGCATCATCCGCGGATGGTGCCACATGAGACGCTCGCCGTCCGAGATCTGAGGTGGTCCGCGTCTTGCGAGGGAAGCCGAGCGCATCTCCATAGGCCGTACGACACCGCTGTCATGCCGCGTTATTGGCGCACGAAACGACCGGACAATACTTCCGGGCCGCCGATCCCGTGCCGTCCAATGCCGGACCGAGACCGATCAGCCGGGAGTGCCGGCACACCTCCTGGCACGTCCGGCACCCGCGGCATCCAGCCCGGCCACGCGCGCTCGCGGCGCTGCGGCATCGCGCTCGCCGCTCGCGGCTCGCGGTGACACAGTCTCGGAGCGCGCGCTGCCGTTCCTGCGCCCCGATCGCTCGCGATACCCTGTGAAACGGACCTCTGCTGTCGCGACTGCCATGCCCTGCTCGCGCTGGCCGGCCGCAATCGTAGTCCGGCCGGCGGCCACCGCAGCTCGATGGCGGCGATTCGATTCCGGACTTCAGACTTCTCGAACCTCAGACCGCGTGGATATCTCTCCAACCCGAGCAGTCATTCGGTGTAGAACTCCTCGGGTATCGTCATGACTCCAATTTTATGTCGATGAACTTTGCGTGTTTCACCAAGTACAGCATGTAGCGACGCGAGAGAATGCGAACCAAGTTCTCGCAGCACGTGAGATCGTAGCGCTTCGAGCTGGGCACTGATGTACGGGACTTGACGAGCGATTGCGAGCTTTGCTGGAAGAGGCGGAGCAAGGCGCGCGGAGCGGATGCTCCACCCGCTCGGCAAGCGCCGGGCCGGCCGCGAGCGCGCCGACCGTGACCTCGACCAGCAGATCGGGGACTGTTCGGCGGTGGGAAGACGCGCGAACCACGTGGCGTGCGCGACCCAGCGCGACCGCCTTCCGCCTCAAGTGATCGCTCCCTGCGGGTGAGCGCGAAGACCAGGTTCACGGCGCGTGGTCATTGAGCACGCGCTCCTATGGTGCCGAATAAGCTTGACCGGCCCGGATCTCCGGGGAATACGGATGCTCGGCGCGTGTGGGCAGCGAGCGCGGCGTCGGCAGAGGCGACGTTCGTCAATGTACCGCTGTTCTAGAATGTGCCCAGGGCCGGACTCGAACCGGCACGAGCCTGACGGCTCACAACATTTTAAGTGTCGTGTGTCTACCAGTTCCACCACCCGGGCGCTGCGGGGCCAGCTTACACCGGACGGTGCGCGCTGACGAACGGCGGCGCCGCCGCCGGGGCGATCACGGAGTTCCGGATCCGCTGCCTGCGCGCGACGGATCGGGCTTGAGTTGCGGGACGCTGTCGTCGTCGGGCGGAGCCGGCGTCGCCGGCCGGGGCGGCGGCTTGATCTCGGGGGCGCCGGGCGGGGCCTGCGGGACCGGCGGGGTCTGCGGCTGGGGGACGCCGGGGCCCGGTGGCGGACGGACGTCGGGGGTGCCGGGCCGGGGCGTCGGCGGGCGCGTCGCGTCGGCGGGGTGCACGACCGGCGGCTGGCCGGGCGCACCGCGCTCCAGCTTCTCGGTGTAGTCGATCCGCTCGCGATCGGGTTTGATCTCGACGACGGCGTCGACGTGGTCCTTGTGGTGCAGCGCGAACTGCCGCGGGGCGTGCGACGCCGGCAGGGTGAACGCGAACGGGGTGCGGCCGAGCAGGGTGCCGGTCGCGGGGTCGCGGACCTCGGCGCGGCTCGGCACCGAGTCGATCCGGATCCGGGCGCGCTCGAACGCCAGCGGCGTGGTGTCGACCGGGGGCGGTGGCGCCGGCGGCGGCGGCACCGGGGGCGGCGGCAGCGCGGCCGGCGTCTGCACGACCGGCGGCGCGGGGGCCGGCCTGGCGTTCGCGGTGTCGGTCGACGGCGTCGAGCCGCCGCGGCTCGCCAGCACGGCGGAGACCACGGCGGCCCCGCCGACGAGGAGCACGGCGCCGACCACGAGGGGCAGCCGCGACTTGCGGGGCGGCTCGACCGCGTCGACCTCGGGCACCGACAGGTTGCCGGTCCACTGGGTCTTGACCCGGCCGAACGTCGCCGTGCTGGCGGGCGCCGCGACGTTGCCCTGGGTCGAGACCGGGCCAGTGATCTTGTCGCCCGACGCGGCGCGCACGGCGCGCGACAGCTCGTCGATCGTGGCGAACCGATGGTTGCGGTCCTTGGCGAGCGCGCGGTCGATCACCTGGGCGAGCGAGCGCGGCGCGCCGATCGAGTCGAACACCTCGGGCGGGATCGCCGGCGGCGGCTGGATCAGGTGCAGGCTCAGCACACCCATGAAGTTCTCGGCCTCGAACGGGACCCGGCCGGTGACCAGCTGGAACAGGATGCAGCCCATCGCGTAGACGTCGACCCGGTGGTCGACGGTGTCGCCGCGCGCCTGCTCCGGCGACATGTACTCGGGGGTGCCGAACAGCATGCCGGTGCGGGTCAGCTTGCGATCGCCCTCGGCGACCTCGGTCAGCTTGGCGATGCCGAAGTCGAGCAGCTTGACGAAGTCGGGCTCGCCGAGGAAGTCGACCAGGTAGATGTTCTCGGGCTTGAGATCGCGGTGGATGATGCCGAGCGCGTGCGCCGCGCTGAGCGCCGCGCAGATCTGGAGGAAGATCCGCTTGCTGCGCGGCCACGGCAGGAGCTGTCCGGCGAGCCGGGCCCGCGCGATCTCCTCGTGCAGGTCGTGGCCGGTGAGCAGCTCCATCGCGAAGAACACCAGGCCGTCGGGCGTGGTGCCGAAGTCGCTGATGTCGATCACGTTCTCGTGCCGGATCCGGGACGCCGCCTTGGCTTCCTGCATGAAGCGCTCGACGAGATCGGGCTTGCGCGCGAACTCGCCGTGCAGGACCTTGAGCGCGACCTGCTTCTCCAGCACGGTGTGGGTCGCGAGGTACACCGCGCCCATGCCGCCCTCGCCGAGCTTCCTCTGGATCAGGTAGCGGCCGGCGAGGACCTGGCCGAGCATCGGATCGGTCTGGGGCGGCAGGTACGACGTCGCGCCGCCGGGCGGATCGGTGCCCGGCGGCGTGATGGGGGCCGGCGTCGGGCTCGGGGTCGTCGTCGCGACGGCCATCGCCCTGCCCGCCCCGGTCACCGGGCGGACGGGGCCGGTGGGACCTATCTGGGTCCGCTTGTCTTCTGGCACCTCTCGCATCATAGCAGGCTGAGCCTGCGATCTGGAATGCTCATGGCGGCGCCGGGTCAGGCCCGTCGATCCACTCCGAGGCCCGGATCATCGCCGAGCACACGTGCTGGACGTAGTCGATGCGGATATTTCGGTTGATCACGGTCTCGGGGATCGCGCCCTCGCCCGGCCCCACGACGTCGAACGCGCTGTCGGGCCGGATCTGCTGGCCGAGCAAGTACTGCAGCGAGGCGCGGATCTGGGCGGCGAGCCGCGGATCCGGCGCGCCGCGGTGCCGGCCGAGCAGGTACGTGGAGATCAGCGCCTCGGTGTGCGATCCGGTGGGGGTGTTGGACGGCGCGAGGAACGGCGTCACGCCGTAGGCGCCGGCGAAGTCGTCCTCGTCGGTGCGCTCGCCGGGCTCGAACTGCTGCGCGCGGACGAACCGGCCGTAGCCGTCGCAGAACGCCGCGTAGCGGTCGTTGCGCACGGCCGGCCAGATCGCCTCGGCGGCGATGCACGTCCAGTGCTCCTCGCCGTAGAAGAACCCGCCCATGAAGAACTCGTACCAGTCGACCAGCCAGTCGAGCGCGCGCTCGGCGGCGGCGGCGTAGCGCGCGTCGCCGGTGATCGCGTGGACCCGCGCGAGCGCGAGCGCGGCCTCGCCGGAATAGTACAGCAGCTGGGCGGTGTCGTCGGGGGTGTGGGTCGCGACGTCGTAGAGGTGGCGGAACGAGCCGTCGGGGCGCTGCATGAACAGCAGCCACGCGGCGAACCGGGTCACGAGCGGCAGGTAGCGGGTGTCGCCGGTCGCCCGCTGGTACTCGGCGAGCGCGACCACGGCGAGCGCGGTCGAGCCGAGGTGGGCGACGGTCTCGCCGCGATCGACCACGCAGTCCACCGCGGTGCCGTCGGGCAGCGCGCCGGCGCAGCCGCCTTGCACGAGCAGGTCGGCCAGGTGCGCGAACGCGCGCTCGACCGGCTCGCGCAGCCAGCTCTCGCGGGTGATGCGGTACAGCTCGGCGAGGAAGTACGTCGTGCCCGCGTGGCGCGGCATGCTGTACGGCCCGGGCCGGGTCGCGTCGGTCTGCGCGCCGGTCCACAGGTCGTGCTGGTAGACGTAGCGGCCGGTGGGCGCGAGGTGGGCGACCAGGTAGCGCCCGCCGCGCAGCGCCGCCTCGCGCAGCGACCGGGAGGAAACCTGGGGCGCCGGAGGCAGCCCGCGGTACAGCGGCAGCGGCGGGCCGGCGTGCCCCGGCGGCTCGACGAACGTGTCGGTGCGGAACCGGTACAGCGTGCCGGGCGGGACCGCCGAGGCGCTGGGCGCCCCGGTCCGGCTGGCGAGCAGGTTGGTGATTCCCCTGAGATCGACGCCCATCGCGAAGTCGGGCATCAGCTCGGACGGCCGCCGGGCGGCCAGCAGGCTCGAGCCGACCAGCTCGTGCGGCAGGAGCAGCACCGACCGCCCGCCGAGGTCGGCCCCGACGCCATCGACGCCCGGGTTGATCGCCAGCATGTCGGCGATGCCCGGGATCGCGAGCCGGTCGAACAGCCAGTTGCCGGCGCCGAGCGGGCCGGTGCCGGTGACCAGGTCGACCTGGAGGCGGGCCGCCGCGCGCTGGGCGGCCGACAGCGCCAGGACCTGGGGCCGCTGGCGCAGCGACGCGGCCGCGGCCGCGGTGGCCTCCGCGAGATCGCGGCCGGTGGCGTCGACCCGGGCGACCGAGGCGCCGCCCGACCACACGGTCACCGCCAGCGGCCCGGCGAGCCGGCGGTGCAGCCCGGGGGCACCCGTCGCCTCGCTTCGCTCGTCGATCCCATGAGGGGCTCTGCCCCCCGTCCCACCGGCAGAGCCGGCGGGGTCCCCACCCCCCGTCGCCTCGCTTCGCTCGTCGAGCGCGGCGCGCAGGCTCGCCATCACCCGGGCGCGATCGTCGGCGGTGAGCCGGTCGGGCGGCGCGATCCGGAACGCCAGGTACACGACGGCGGTCGCCGCGAGGCACACGGCGCCCGGGGCGATCCACACCGCGAGCAGCGCGACCGCCCGGGGCCGCGAGGGCCGTGTCACGAGCCCTCGGCCCCGCACCCGGACCTGCCAAACGCCCGGCGGCCGGACCGCGTCATCAGGTACTTGACCTGCACGATCGGCAGCAGCGCGACCAGCTCGACCACGAGCGCGACCATCACCAGCGCGAACGTCGCGGCCGCCTTGCCGAAGGCGCCGTACACGCCGGCGAGGAACGCCGCCGAGATCAGGATCCGGACGATCAGCACGAACAGCGATCCCAGCGCCAGCGACCCGGCGACGACCGCGGTCCACCAGCCCGCAGGGGCGCCGAGCGCCATCCCGACCGCCATCGCCAGGGCCGCGGCCGGGAACGTCCACAGGTGGGCCGCCGCCGACGGCAGCCGGTTGGGGATCACCTTCCAGATCGCGAACGCGTAGGCCGCCGCGAACAGCAGATCGAGCCCGGCATAGATCCACCGCCGGGCGTCCCGGTGGACAGCGGTGCCGCCGGGAGGTCCCTGTGACG
>JBGQCL010000275.1:0-15799 GCA_041495365.1 Kofleriaceae bacterium
AGCACGGCATCGAGCTGGTCCCCCGCCAGCTGTTCCAGAACCAGACGCTGGCGCAGCTGCCCGAGCACATGGTCCCGACGGCCGTGGTGTTCCTGCCGCAGCTGCCGCTGACGCCCAACGGCAAGGTCGATCGCGCCGCGCTGCCCGGCCCCGCGCTCGCCCGCGGCACCGGCGGCGAGCTGCCGAGCACCGACCTGGAGCGCGAGCTCGCCGCGCTGTGGTCCGAGATCCTGCGCAAGACCCCGATCGGGCGCGACGACAACTTCTTCGAGCTCGGCGGCGACTCGATCCTCGGCATCCAGCTGGTCGCGCGCGCCCGCGAGCACGGCATCGAGCTGGTCCCCCGCCAGCTGTTCCAGAACCAGACGCTGGCGCAGCTCGCCGCGGTGGCGCGCCGCGACGAGCGCACCGCCGTCCCGCAGGGCCCGGTGACCGGCCCGGTCGCGCTGGCGCCGATCCAGCGCTGGTTCTTCGCCGAGCACCCGGTGGCGCCGCATCACTTCAACCAGTCGGTCCTGCTCGAGGTCCCGGCCGACGTCGACGCCGCCGCGCTCGGCCGCGCGCTCGGCCAGCTGGCCAGTCACCACGACCTGCTGCGCGCGCGGTTCATCGCGAGCGACGCCGGCGTGTGGGGCGACATCGCGCCGCCCGGCCCGATCGAGCTCGCGGTCGCCGACCTGTCGGAGCTGCCCGGCGCCGAGCGCGGCGCCCGGTTGCAGGCGGTGATCGCCGCCGACCAGGCGGCGCTGGACCTCGAGCACGGCCCGGTGTTCGCGCCGCGGCTGTTCCGCATGGGCGCGCAGCCGGGGCGGCTGCTGCTCACCGCCCACCACCTGGTGGTCGACGCGGTGTCGTGGCGGATCCTGCTCGAGGATCTGCTGCGCGCCCACGACGCCGAGCTCGCCGGCACCGGCGCCGCGCTGCCCGCCCGGACCGCCGCGTACGGCGCCTGGGTGAAGCAGCTCACCGCGTGGGCCGGCTCCGCCGACGCCGCGGCCGAGCTCGCCCGGTGGACCGCCGTCCCCGACGCGCCGGTCGCGCTGCACCCCGACCACGCGTACGACGCCGACCGCAACCGCGCCGGCGACACCGCGGAGCTGACCCGCAGCGTGGCCGCGGCCGACACCGCCGCGCTGCGCGACGCGGCGCGCGCCGCCTACAACGTGAACCTCCAGGAGGTCCTGCTCGCGGCGCTCGCGCTGGCGCTGTCCGGCGCCGAGCGCGGCACCGCGACGGTCGACGTCGAGGGCCACGGCCGCGACGGGTTCGACGGCATCGACGTGTCGCGCACGGTCGGCTGGTTCACCAGCATGTTCCCGGTCCACCTGCCGGTCTCGCCCGATCGCGATCCGGCGGCGGCCCTCACCGCGGTCAAGGAGCGGCTGCGGGCGATCCCGCACGGCGGCCTCGGCTTCGGCGCCCTGCGCCACCTGAGCCCCGATCCCGCGGTCCGCGCCGCGCTGGCCGGCGTGCCCGCGGCCCAGATCCGCTTCAACTACTTCGGCCAGCTCGACGGCGGCGAGCCGCCCGCGCCGGGGTTCGCGCTCGCCGCCGAGCCCTGCGAGCCGCAGCGCAGCCCGCTGGGCGAGCGCCGCCACCTCATCGACCTCAACGCGTGGGTCTCGGGCGGCCAGCTCGCGATGGCGTGGACCTACAGCCGGCGGCTGTTCGACGCCGCGACGGTCGCGGCGCTGGCCGATCGCGTGGTCGCCGCCCTGACCGACCTCGCCCGGACCTGCGCCGGGGCCGATACCCGGCACTACACCCCGTCGGACTTCCCCGACGTCTCGATGTCCCAGGACCACCTCGACCAGCTGCTCGCCGACATCGCGGGCGCGAACGAAAAGGACTGATATGCCGCCTCATGCCATCGAATCGATCTATCCGCTGACCGCCTCGCAGCAAGGCATGCTGCTCGAGACGTTCGGCGCCCACCCCGGGATCCACGTCGAGCAGTCCGTGTTCGAGCTCCACGCCGATCTCGACGCCGCGCGGTTTCACCAGGCGTGGCGAGCCGTGGTCGCGCGCCACGCCATCCTGCGCAGCGCGTACTCTTGGGACACCCAGGCCGAGCCCCTGCAGGTCGTGCTCCGCGAGGCCGAGCTGACGATGATCGCCCTGGACTGGCGCGGCGCGCCGGCCGCCGAGCACGCGCAGCGGCTCGACGCGTACCTCGCCGCCGATCGCGAGCGCGGGTTCGCGATCAAGCGCGCGCCGCTGCTCCGGCTGTCGCTGCTGCGCACCGCCGAGCAGGCCTACCAGTTCGTGGTCAGCTTCCACCACATCGTGCTCGACGGCTGGTCGCTGTCGCTGATCCTCGGCGAGGCGATCGCGATCTACGAGGCGCTGACCCGCGGGGTCGCGCCGGCGCTGCCGCCGCCCGTCCCGTACCGCGCGTTCGTGACCTGGGTGCGCGAGCGCGACCTGGGGTCGGCCCAGCGCTACTGGCAGGCCTACCTGCGCGGCGTCACCCGTCCGACCGCGCTCGGCCGGGAGCAGCCGTGCGAGCCGGACCGCGACGACGGCTACGGCGAGCTGACGATCCAGGTCGACGACGCCGTCGCCCGGACGATCGCCGCGCGCGCGCGGGCCCACCGCGTGACCGCCGGCCTGGTGTTCCAGGGCGTGTGGGGGCTCCTGCTCGCGCGCTACAGCCGCACCCGCGACGTCGTGTTCGGCACCACCGTGTCGGGGCGGCCGGCCACGCTGCCCGGCGCGATGTCCTCGGTCGGCCTGTTCATCAACACGGTGCCGATGCGGCTCGCCCCGCCCGCCGGCGACCGGCTGTGGCCGTGGCTGTCGCAGGTCCAGGCGGCGCACGCCGACGGCCGCGACTTCGAGTACTGCTCGGCCGGCCAGATCCATCGCTGGCGCGACGCGGGCGCCACCGGCGCCTTGTGCGACAGCCTGATCGTGTTCGAGAACTACCCCGAGCACACGGCGGCGCTCGACGACGCCTCGGTGCGCGTCGATCTGCGCGAGTCGCGCACCGTCGGCGCCCGCACCGGCTACGCCGCGACCTTCCTGATCGGCTCGCGCGCCGGGTTCTGGATCAAGCTGATCTACCAGCGCAAGCGGTTCGACGACGCCGCGGCCCCGGTCATCCTCCGTCACTTCCACGCGCTGCTCGAGCGGATCGCGGCGGACCCCGAGCCCAGCATGGACGCGCTGATCGACTGCGTCCCCGACGCCGAGAGCCCCACGGTCCACTCGCTGCCGCCGGTGCGCGGCCTCGAGCTGCGCAGCGTGGTCGGCCCGCGCGACGCCACCGAGCTCAAGCTCGCGACCCTGTGGCAGGACATCCTGCGCTGCGGATCGATCGGCGTCTACGACAACTTCTTCGACCTCGGCGGCCACTCGCTGCTCGCGCTCGACCTGATGGCGCGTATCGAGCAGGCGTTCGGCGTCCGCCTGGCGATGTCGGCGCTGCTCCAGCACCCGACGATCGAGGCGGTCGCCCGCCACCTGCGCGACGGCGCCCAGGCCACGGCGTGGTCGGCGATGGTGCCGATCCGCACCACCGGCAGCCGGCCCCCGCTGTTCTGCGTGCCCGGGGCGGCGATCGATGCGATCTCGCTCCACCCGCTGGCCCACGCGCTCGGCGACGACCACCCGGTCTTCGGGATCCAGCCGCGCGGGCTCGACGGCCTGGTCGAGCCGCACCGCACCGTCGAGGCGATGGCCGCGGCGGTGGTCGAGGTCATGCGCACAACCCAGCCGCGCGGGCCGTACTACCTCATCGGCCACTCGTTCGGCGCCCACGTCGCGTACGAGGCCAGCCAGCAGCTCGGCGCCGCCGGTTGCGAGGTCGGCCTGCTCGTGCTGGTCGACGCCGAGGCCAGCCAGCTCGGCCAGGGGCCCGCGGTGCCGGCCCGCAATGACACCGATCGGCTGAGCCGCCTGCTGTCGCTGATCCAGCGCTTCTTCGGGCGCGAGATCTCGCTCGCGGTCGACGCCGCGAACCTGCCGCACGACGATCTGGTCGCGCACGTCGCCGAGAAGCTCGCCGAGGCGCGCATCCTGCCCGCCGGGCTCGGCGCGGCGCGCGTCAAGGCCTACCTGACCGTGGGCGAGGCGACGGCGCTGGCGTGGGATGGCTACCGCCCGACCTGCCGCCATCCGGTGGAGACCCTGCTGCTGCGCGCGCGCGACTCGCACCGCGACGACTTCGTGCTCGGCGGCGCCGATCCGGTCGACGACAGCCTCGGCTGGCAGCCGCTCACCGGCCGCGAGGTCACCGTGCGCTGGGTGCCCGGCGATCACGTCACGATCATGACCGGGTCCAACGTCCAGGTCATGGCCGACATCCTGCGCGACGCCATGCGCCGGCGGGCGACCGCGGCGAGGCGCCGTCCGGCGGCTCAGGACCAGGAGGCGAGCGATGGCGCGCGATAGCCTTGCGGTGAACCACCGCCGGATCGGGGGCGTGCGGGTCGGGCCGCTCGCCGAGCTCGCGGGCCTGGTGTGGCTCGCCGAGCCCGACCGGACGGCGCCCGGGCCGGCGCCCACGCCCGCGCCTGGATCGTGGTGGCAGGCCCACCGCCACGAGATCGACACCCTGCTGCGACGGGTCGGTGGCCTGCTGTTCCGCGGCTTCGATCTGCCCGGCCCGGGCGCGTTCGCCGGGTTCGTCGACCAGGTCCTGGTCCGCGACACCTACGTGTATCGCTCGACCCCGCGCACCGAGGTCGGCGAGCGGGTCTACACCGCCACCGAGTACCCGGCGGCCCGCACCATCCCGATGCACTGCGAGAACTCCTACCAGGACACCTGGCCGCGCTGGCTGACGTTCTACTGCGATCTGCCCGCGCTCGCCGGCGGCGAGACCCCGCTGGCCGACGTCGCCGAGGTCACGCGCCTGCTGCCCGATGATCTCAAGCAGACGTTCGCGCGCAAGCGGGTCACCTACCGGCGCCACTACCGCGACGGCGTCGATCTCCCGTGGCAGACCGTGTTCGGCACCGGCGATCGCAGCGAGGTCGAGGCGTACTGCCGGAGCCACGGCATCGCGTGGACGTGGCTCGGCGACGATCGGCTGCGGACCGAGCAGACCTGTGACGCCATGGTCCGGCACCCGGTGACCGGCGAGCCGCTGTGGTTCAACCAGGCCCACCTGTTCCACGCCAGCGCGCTCGATGACGCCACGCGGTCGGCGCTGGTCCAGACCTACGGCGAGGACGCGCTGCCCCGCCATGCCTGCTTCGGCGACGGTTCGCCGATCGAGGCGGACATGCTGGCGTGCATCCGGGACGCGTATGCCCGGTGCGCGCGGTCGTTCGCGTGGCGGCGCGGCGACGCGCTGCTGATCGACAACCTCGCAGTGGCGCACGGCCGCAGCCCGTTCCGCGGCGACCGCCGCGTCCTGGTCGCCATGGGGGATCGGCGTGCCGCCCGCGCTGCGAGCTGAGCGCCCAGGACCGACCGCCGGGTCCCGGCGCGAGGCGTGTGCACCGTCGCCGGGCGTGAGCCACCGCGGCATCGAGATCCTCGCCCGATCGATGGTTCGCGACCTGCGCGATCGCGGCTGCACGCGGGTCGACGTGATCCGGCTGGCCACCGCGCTGCTCGATCAGCTCCTCGCCCCGGAGCTCTCGCTCAGCACGGAAGCGGGCGACGCGCCCGTCCGCAGGTCGGCATGATGCGGCGGGCAAGCCTCGGCGCCGCGCTGGTGGCCGCGAGCCTCGCGAGCGCGGCGGTCGCCGGCGGCGCGCCGGCGCGCCGGCTCACGCTGGCCGACGCGATCGACCTCGCGCTGTCGGGGAACCCGCAGCTGGCGATCGACGCCGACAGCGTCGTCGCGGCCGAGGCCAGGACCCGCGCCGACCAGGCGCTGCGCGGGCCGCTGGTCGCGGCGCGGGCCAGCGTCGTGGTCTGGAACCGGGCGATCGTCGCCGAGCTCGGCGACCTCGGGCCGATCGCGATCCGCGATCGCGTGACCGGCTCGCTCGACCTCTCGGTGGCGCAGCCGCTGAGCGGCGCGCTGGTGATCGGCCGGCTGGTCGACCGCGATCGCGCCGTGACCGAGGCCAGCCGGGCGCAGCGGGCCGGCCATCGCATCGAGATCGCCTACCGGGCCGCCGAGACCTACCTCGGCGTCCTCCAGGCCGGCGCGCTGGCCCAGGTCGCGGCGGCGACGCAGCACCAGCTGGACGGCGATCTGCAGCGCGCCCGCCAGCTGCTGGCCGCCGGGACCTTGCAGCGGGTCGACGTGCTGCGGCTGGAGGTCGAGCGCGCGCGCGTCGAGCAGCAGCGCCTCCAGGCCGAGACCACCGCGCTGTCGGCGCGCCGCCGGCTGGCGCTGTTGCTCGGGCTCCCCGACGGCACCGAGCTCGCGCTGGCCGACGTCGACACGACGCCCCCGGAGCTGGCGTGGACCGAGGACCAGGCCGTGGCCCGCGCGCGGGGCGATCGCGCCGAGCTCCGCGCGGCCGAGGCCGGCGCCCGCGCCGCGGATCTCGGCGTCGCGCTGGCCCGGTCCAGCTACTACCCCTCGATCGCGGTGGTCGCGCAGTACAGCCGCGCGATCCACGCCGGATTGCTGTCCAGCCCCGACACCGCGTACGTCGGGGTCACGCTCGACTGGAACCTGTGGGACTGGGGCAAGCGCGCGGCGGAGGTCGAGGCCGGCCGGGCGGCCGAGCGCCAGGCGCGCCGTGCGCAGGCCGCGCTCGGCGACCAGATCGCCGTCGACACCCGCGCGAGGTGGCAGGACGCGCGGCTCGCGCGCACCACGCTCGAGGTCGCCGGCCGCAGGCTGGCGGCCGCCGCCGAGGCGCGGCGGATCCAGGCCGCCCGGTTCGCGCAGGGCGCCGCGACGACGATCGAGGTACTCGACGCCGAGACCGCGCTGGCCGGCGCGCAGGCCGAGGACGCGATCGGACGCTACCAGTACCTCGTGGCCTGGATGGGCCTGAGCCGGGAAGTCGGCTCGCTGCCGCTCGGGCCGGAGGCGCGGTGATGGCCGGGGCCGAGATCCACCCGGAGGCCGGACGCCGGCAGGAGATGTCATGACTCGATCCAGATCGATCCTCGCAGTGATCCTCGCGGTGACCGTGATGCTCGCCGGCTGCGGGGCCGGCGGAGGCGACGATCGCGCGGCGCTGCCGCCCGCGACCGGACCGGGCTCGCCGGCGCTGCCCGCGCTGGCCCGGCCGGCGCCGCCGCCGAGCACCACCGCGTCCGCGGACCGGGCGACCGGGACCCTGCTGCCGCACGCCGAGGTCGCGGTCGTCGCCCGGGCCAGCGGCGTCCTGGCCGAGCTGGGCGTCGCGGTCGGCGCGCAGGTCACCCGGGGGTAGGTGCTGTTCCGCGTCGACGATCGCGCCGGGGTGCTCCGCCTGGCGCAGGCCCGGACCCAGCTCGCCGCCGCCGCGGTCCAGTTCCGGACGGCGAGGGTCGAGTACCGTCGCGCCAAGGGGCTGTTCGACCAGCAGGCGGTCACCCAGCAGCACTGGGACCAGGTGTCGGCCCAGCTCGATGCCGCCCGGGTCGGCGTCGCGGAGGCGCGCAGCGGCGTGGCGGTCGCCGGCAACGCGGTCAGCGAGGCCACCGCCCGCGCCCCGATCGACGGCATCGTCGTGTCGCTTCCGGTGGCCGCCGGCGACTACGTCAGCGCCGCGGCGGCCACCCGCGTGGTGGTCCTGCAGGACCAGGCCACGCTCGACGTCAGGTTTCGCCTGCCCGAGCAGGCGCTGCAGCACGTGCGGGTGGGCGACGCCGTCGCGATCGCGCTGCCCGCGCTGGCCGTGGCGCGCAGCGCGCAGGTCGCGATCGTCGCGCCCAGCGTGGATCCCCGGACCCGGACCGTCGAGCTGACCGCCGTGCTCGACAACCGCGACGGTGCGCTGCGCCCCGGCCTGATGGCGGACGTGGCGCTCGATGCCGCCCTGGTGTCGCGGAGCTCCGGCCCGAGGACCGCGCCATGAAGATCGCCGCGGTGGTCGTCCAGCGGCCCGTGTTCGTGGTCATGGTCATCCTGATCCCGATCGTGTTCGGGGTGATGGCGTACTCGCGGATCGCGGTCGAGCAGTACCCCAGCGTCGAGCTCCCCTACGTGACCGTGATCGCCGGCTATCCGGGCGCCGATCCGGCGTCGATGGAGACCAAGGTCGCCAGGCCGATCGAGGATGCGGTGAGCTCGATGGGCGGGATCAAGCGGCTGCGGTCGTTCAGCTTCGAATCGCTGAGCGAGGTGGTGATCGAGTTCCAGCTCGGCATCGACGCGGACAGGGCCGTGCAGGGCGTTCGCGATCGGCTGGCCACGATCCCCAACCTCCCCGAGGAGGTCGGGACCCCCAAGGTCCAGAAATACGACATCGGCGCCGCGCCGATCCTGTCGCTGTCGCTGTCCGGCGCGCTGCCGCCGCGCGAGCTGACCCGGCTGGCCGAGGACGTGGTCAAGCAGCGGCTCGGCCGGATCCAGGGGGTCGGCAACATCGAGATCGTGGGCGGCCGGCCGCGCGAGATCCATGTCGTCATCGACCCGGGGCGCCTGGCGGCGCGCGGCCTGACGGTCGGCGACGTCGGTGCCGCGCTCGAGCGCCAGAACCTCGAGCTGCCCGCCGGGCGGATCACCGAGGGCAGCAAGGAGGCGACCGTCACGACCAAGGGCGCGTTCGTCAGCCTGCAGCAGATCGCCGATGCGCCGATCGCCGTGCCGGGCGGGTCCGGTCCGGCCGTGATCCGGGTCGGCGACGTCGCGGTGATCCAGGACGCCATGCTCGAGGCCCGGTCCTACGCGTCGGTGAACGGCACGCCCGCCATCGGCCTGGTGATCCAGAAGGAGTCCGGCGCCAACCTGGTCCAGGTCGCCCGCCAGGTCCGCGCCGAGGTCGCCGCGATGGAGCGCGGGCTCGCCGAGCGCGGCGTTGCGCTGACCCTCACCGACGATCAGTCGCCGTTCATCGTCGGCATGTTCCACGACGTGCAGTTCGACCTCGTGCTCGGCGCGATCCTGGCGATCGCGATCATCTTTGGTTTTCTGCGCGACGCGCGCGCCACGTTGATCGCCGCGCTCGCGCTGCCGACCTCGGTGATCGCGACCGTGTGGTTCCTCGGGCTCGCGGGGTTCTCGTTCAACCAGCTGACCATGCTGGCGCTCAGCCTGTCGATCGGCCTTTTGATCGACGACGCGATCGTCGTCATCGAGAACATCCACCGCCACCTGGAGCAGGGCAAGCCGCCGCTGCGCGCCGCGGTCGAGGCGACCGCCGAGATCGGCCTGGCCGTGCTCGCCACCACGCTGTCGATCGTCGCGGTGTTCATCCCGGTCGCGACGATGCAGGGCATCATCGGCCGGTTCTTCTTCCAGTTCGGGATCACGGTCAGCGTCGCGGTGCTGCTGTCGATGTTCGTGTCGTTCACGCTGACGCCGATGCTGTCATCGCGGCTGCTCGCGCCGGCCCGCGGCCGGCCGGGCCGGGTGAACCGCGCCATCGAGCGCTGCCTGGCGCGGCTCGAGCGCGCCTACCGGGGGCTGCTCGGCGCGGCGCTGCGCCGCCGCACGCTCACCGTGGCCGCGGCGCTGGCCGTCCTGGCCGGCGCGTGCGCGCTGGTCGCGCGGGTCCAGACCGAGTTCCTGCCCGACGACGATCGGTCGTCGTTCACCGCGACCGTCGAGCTGCCGACCGGCACCGCGCTCGCCGCGACCGAGCAGGTCGTGGAGCTCCTGGCCGGCGATCTGCGCGCCCGGTGCCCCGGCGTCGTGTCGACGTTCGCCACGATCGGCCGCGGGACCGGCTCGGCCAACGTCGGCCACATCCAGGTCGAGCTGGTGCCGGTGCGCCGGCGCGCGTTCAGCCAGCAGCGGGCGATGAGCTGGGTCCGCGACCACTACGCGCCGCTGGCGGCCGGCGGCCTCCAGCTCACCCTCGGTCAGCCCGGAACGATCGGCAGCGACGACAGCCGCCCGATCCACCTCAACCTGCGATCCCGCAACATGGACGAGCTGCTCGAGGGCGCCGGCGCGCTGGTCGCCGAGCTGCGCAAGACGGCAGGGTTCGTCGACGTCGATTCCAGCTACCGCGGCGGCAAGCCCCAGATCGAGGTGACTCCCGATCGCGCGGCGCTCGCCCAGCTCGGCGTCCCGGTCTCGGCCGTGGCGCGCACCGTGCGCGCGCTGATCTCGCGCGACAAGGTGACCGACTACAAGCAGGACGCCGACCTCTACGACATCCGCGTGATGCTCGCCGATCCGGCCCAGGCCGATGTCCCGGCGCTGAGCAACCTCCTGGTGCGCTCGATCACCGGCGAGCTCGTGCCGCTGTCGTCGCTGACCCACGTGGAGCGCGGCCTCGGGCCGACCCAGATCGCGCGCGAGGCGCGGATGCGTCAGCTCACCGTGTACGCCGGCCTCGATGGCATCGCGCTCGGCGAGGCCACCGCCCGGACCCTCGCCATCGCTCGCCGCGTGCTGCCCACCTCGGTCGAGACCGAGATGGCCGGCGCCAGCCAGCTGATGACCGAGTCGTTCGGCCACATGATCCTCGCGCTGATCCTCGCGGTCGCGCTCGTCTACATGATCCTCGCGGCGCAGTTCGAGAGCTTCGTCCACCCGTTCACGATCATGATGTCGCTGCCGCTCGCCGTCGTCGGTGCGTTCGGCGCGCTCGCGCTGTCGGGAGCGCACCTCAGCATCTTCGGCATGATCGGCCTCATCATGCTGATGGGTCTGGTCACCAAGAACGCCATCCTGCTGGTCGACTTCGCGCAGCGGCTCAAGGCCCAGGGCGCCTCGACCGCGGACGCCCTGCTCGCCGCCGGCCCGCTCCGGCTGCGGCCCATCCTGATGACCACCGCCGCCATGATCCTCGGCATGGCCCCGGTCGCGCTCGGGCTCGGCCAGGGCGGCGAGGGCCGCGCACCGATGGCGGTGGTCGTGATCGGCGGCCTGATCACGTCCACCCTGCTGACCCTGGTCGTGGTCCCCGTCGTGTTCTCGCTGATCGAGGGCCTGCGCGACCGGCTGCGCCGCCGCCGCCCGCCCGGCGGCGAGCCGAACGCCTGGGATTCTGCGTCGTTCACTCCAACGACACGGTTACGCCGGATCGCACCTCGATCCGTCGCGCGGTGAACCGGCCGGTGAACGCCACCGGCGGGCCGCTGCCGAGCACGAGCTGGCCGTTGGGCACCGCCAGCCACGCGCGCAGTGGGCTCTCGACGAACGCCGCCCCGGTGCCGAACGCCGCCAGCACCAGATCCGGCGCCAGCCGCGGCGTCGCCTCGGCCGCAAACTGGCCGCGGAACGTCAGGCCGCCCGCGATGTAGATCTGGATCGGCGCGGCGCCGTTGACCGCCATCACCCCCGCCGACTCGACCTGCAGCGAATCGAAGAAGTACTTCCCGGGCGACAGGTTGAGCCGTGCCTGCGACGACACGCGCACGGCGCCGTACGACCCGGGCGCGATCGTCGCGACCCGGCCGGCGTCGACCGACACCGCCGGATGCGAGCCGCCCGGGAACGCCACCGACCACATCGGCGCGACCGGCGCCGTCGCGAGCGGCGTGATCGCCTGGATCCGCGCGCCGGCCTGCGGCGTGACGGTGCCCGCCGACGACACGATGCCCACCGAGGTACCGCCGCCCCCGACGAACACGCCGGCCTGGCTGTAGACGTCCCCGACGGTCGATCCCGCTCCGATGAACGTCTGCGTCGCACCGGCGCTGACCGCGTCGGAGCAGTCGGCGATCACCGCGCGCTCGTCGATCCGCAGCTCGTCGGTCGCGTACAGCACCGCCTGCTGGCCGAGCGGCAGGTCCGCGAGCTGCAGCGCATCGCACGCCGGCGAGCTCGCCGTCGCCACCGCGGTGTTGCCGAGCACCGTCCACGCCACGTCCGCGCCGGTCGACGCCGCCGTGAACACCCGCGCGGCGTTGCCGGGCGGGAAGTGCGTCGGCGGCAGCGCCGTCGTTCCGGTGACGCTGTTCACACCACCGCGCGCCACGACCACATCGGGGCCAGCGTGATCGACCGCGAAGTGGGCGGTGAAGCCGCCGCCCGGGCGGCGATCGATGCACTCGAGCCTCGGGTGCGGATCGCACGCATCGCCGATACCGTCGCTGTTGCGGTCTGCCTGGTCGGGATTGGCTAGCTCCGGGCAATTGTCATTCTGAGTGGGAACACCGTCATTGTCAGGGTCGCTGCCGATCACCGCATCTGGCCGACCCACCGCTCCCGCATACGTGATCTCTCCCAGGTTGATGCTGCGCATGTCGGCCAGCGAGCTGGCGAGCTGCGCATCGGGCACGCCGCCTCGGCCCTGGCTCACCGCGAGCTCGGCCGTGCGGACGGCGGTGGCCACGGTGTAGGTATGGCCGTAGATCAGCGCCCCTTCGAAGTCCACCACCTGGCCGGCATGCAGCCGGATGTTCAACTTGGCGGCGACGAGCTCGGACACCACCTGGTCGTACAGCGTGGAGGTTGCACCCAGCACCGTACTGGCGCTCCGCGCGTCCACCATCACGGTGCGATTGGCCGCGGTCGTGCAGCTGGTCTTGGCTCCCACCACGATCGGAGAGAATGCTCCCTGCAACACCCGCGAGACCCACGTGTTGCTCGGCAGCGCACCGCTCACCGGGTCGCAGCGGGTGGAAGCGCCGAACAGGGCATACGTCGCCGGCGACGCCTGGACCTCGACGTGGACCGAGTTCGCGATCAGGACGTCAGTCCATTTCCAGTCCCAGATACCGGTCCCATTCCCCGTCGGCGTCACCGTGTGCGCAGAGGTACCAAGGTCATCGTTCCCGGAGACCAGACCGGAAGGGATCTCCAGAGAACCGGGGACCTCCGAACTGGCGGTATAGCGGATGTCTGCATTGGCACCTTCGGCGATACCGCCTGCCTGGGTGTTGTCGGCGTCGAAGTCCTTGAGCAAGAGCTCAAGGCCACCGGCCACGCTGCCCATGTCGATGAAGAAGGTGTACTTGCCATCGTAGTTGTAATCGCCAAAGGTGTCAGACGAGTACACAGAGAAATCGCCATCCCGATCGCCAGCGAAGAACGAGAATGGGCCGCCCTGGACACGGATCTTGCCGTTGGTGCGGATCTTGAACAGGTTCGAAATACCGGAGGTGGTACCCGGGGGAGTGCCGGAGCAGTCGTCACCGAGCTTGACATTCAGGCGGAAGTAGCGGTACGCGGAGCCCGGTGGCTTGGGATCGCTGGCCGCGATGGAGTAGGTGAACAGCGGCGCCCAATCTCCGTTCTGGAGTGTCGACGACTTGATACCCACGCCCCTGGCCAAGCTCGGATCCACCGATGTGTCCGATATCGAGTCCGAGGTCATTGCATACAACCGATAGCAAGCAATGCCGGGGCCTCCTCCATCGTTCTTCGCATCGACACCCCCATCACCGACATCCCCATCAAATACCTGAATGAAGAGATCGGTCTCGCTCTCTGGAACGTCGATCACATAGTTCGCGTTGGTCTCCTCGACCGTCTCCCGCCCTTTGCCGATCGTCACAATGAATTTCCCGTCGGTGCCATCGGCGGTCGGCAGGCCCCAGAGGTTCTTGCTGGCCTCTGTATAGGCGAGCAGGTTGGCGTCACCGGTCGTCGCTGGCGGGAACAGGTAGGCTTCACCGCTCGTTGCGGCGCCCACGATGGTTGGGAAATCGGCGTTGACGAGTGTCTTGGGAAGGAGGAGGCTCTCGAACCCACCAAATGGCTTCCCGGGAGGCAGATCGAACGACGGCCCAGGCGTCAGGGCCGGATTCGAGGTGCTGATGAGAAACGTCGCCGCGGTTGTCTTCGCCGGTGCGGGTGGGACGATCGGCGGCAAGCCCGGCGGCGAGGTGGGTGGGACAACCTGTGTGAGAAGCGCCTCCTGCTGGTTCTGATTCACCGTGACGAACGCCAGGGATGAGGCAGTCCCACAGAATGGTGCGCCAACGACGCTGGTGGTGAGCTCGAACGGCTGCTTGTTGACCTGGCCATACTCGATGTGAAACTTGACGTTATTGCCGGCCTGCTCGGCGAGGTATTCATCGGCGATCGTGCCGAGGGCCAGCTTGTGTCGCACGCGACAGACATTCGACTTGGTGACCTGCTCGACCCAACCCTGAAACGACGGCGCGTAGGTCAACTGAGAATTATTGTCTCCCGCAATCGACGTCGAGATGGCAACGAGCTTGCCAATGCCATCGGTATCAACATCGTCACCCCCAAGGCGTGATAGCGACGGACCACCCATGTCTTCGTCGAACACGAACTGTGATTGAGAGTTCTGCCGAGAGTCCAGTACAGCAGGAACATGATTCGATGTCGACGCTGGTGGAACCGTATTGCCTGAGTCGAAGGAGTGCAGCCCGAGTTGTCCCCCCTGCTCCGTCGGCCCGAAACCATAGACCCGATATGTTCCCGGTGCCGTGAAGTCAGCGGCCCCGTGCGTCGTGAACGACCGCTGCGAGATCCCGACGATCGGCACGCTGAGCTTCAGCACCGCCACGTCAAAGACCTGGCTCTTCTTGGCCGCGTCGTTCAAGTTGGCGGCGACGAAGGTGGGATGGGTGATGACCGACGCAACGGCGAGCCCCGTTCCGCCGGCCGATCGAAGCACCTGCACGCGCGACGGCGGGACAGAACGATCCGCGGTGGTGTCGTAGACCAGATGAGCAGCCGTGATGACAAACGTGCCATTGTACAGGAATCCCGAACCGGTCGTCGGAGTTCCATCTTTGAGCGTCGCGGTCACCAGCACCGTGTGGCTGTTCGCTGCTTCTGGTTCCGTCACATTCGAGCCGTTGGCGATCTCGCCTTGCACGGTGCCGAGTGACTCTGCGCCAGGCAGATCTCCACAGCCACCAAGCAGCAGTGCGACGCTCACAGCGAGCAAGCCTGGTCGCACCGCACTCCGCTGTCTGCTTGCTCCATTCATGGTGATGGACGACATGTTGCACTTCATTGGCACTCTCCCTCTCGACGGTGAAGCTGGATCCCTTCGCGATCATCCCATCTGTCGATGGGCGACAGCACACAAATTCGTCATCCGGCGATGGCCTTGCGGGCCGCAGCGGCCGGTGTGACAACGCTCGGCTCTTGACCGGCATCGACACGCCGGCGTGTAACGCTCAGATCGTGTCGCAGCACAGCGTGTAGGCGACGTGGCCGGTCGCGCCAGCGCTGAACGCGCAGAACCACTCGAACGCGGTGTTCGCCGCTCCACCGTCAGCCGGCGGGCCGAACGGTCGGCTGGTGATCACGCTTCCCGCGGCCGCGTCGCAACCGCCGCTGACCGGATGCTTGCCCGTCGGGCAAGCGGCCCGGATCGACGTGGCCCCCGCCGCACCGGTCACCACCCTCCACGTGCACGACGAGGACCCGAGATCGGAGCTGCAGGCCCATGCCGTGCCGTTCCACCGCAGGATCTGGTTGGCGCTGGCGCAGCCCGAGATCGAGGCCGTGGTCCCGGTGATGTTCAGCGGGGCGGTGGCGGTGAGCACCGTGTTGGCGTCTGCCACGCAGGCAAATGCCGTCCCGTTCCACTTGAGGACCTGGCCGGACGTGCAGCCCGTGCCCGAGATGGAGAGCGAGGTCCCGGCGATGCTCAGCGGGGCGGTGGCGGTGAGCACCGTATTGGCATCCGGCTGGCACGAGAACGTCGTGCCGTTGAACTTCCACACCGATCCCGCGGCGCAGCCCGACGTGCTCAGCGAGATCGTGCTGCCGGTGATGTCGATGCCGGTGCCTGCGGTGGGGGTAACGCCGGCGTCCGCCGCGCACGCCCAGGCCGTCCCGTTCCACTTCAGGATCTGGCCGCTCGCGCAGCTCGAGAGGGACACCGTGGTGCCCGTGATGTTC
>JBGQCL010000276.1:0-15770 GCA_041495365.1 Kofleriaceae bacterium
CCTCGCGAGGTATGTGCGGGGGCAACGAACGGCCTATCCAAATCACGGTCGCGGCGCCCGACCCCATCCTGCTCGCGGTCGCCCACGGCGGCCTCGCGTTGGCGTCTCGCGATCACACCTCGATCGACGAGAAGCGCTGAGCGCTGACGTCACTTCCACGTGAACGAGAGCACCAGCGACTGGCGGGTCCAGCCGACGCCGCCGGCCTTCGGGACGGTCTGCTCGACGCCCCAGAAGTAGCGCTCGCCGGTCGCCACGGCGGTCTCGGCGGCCTGCTTGGTGTTGTGGGCGCTACACCCGGCCCGGCTTGCGCCGGCGGCGCCGCAGGACGACGAGCACGGCGAGGCTCATCGTGATCGGCGTGCCGGACGTCGCGCCGGTGCCGCAGCAGCCACCGCGGTACGGGCGCGACGGCGGACCGGGCGGGGGTGGCGGCGGGACCCGGTCCGGGGCCGGGGTCGCGGCCGGGCGCTCGGGGGTCGGCGGACCGGGGGTCGGCGGACCGGGGGTCGGCGGACCGGGGGTCGGCGGACCGGGCGGCGGGTCGGCGGCGGCGACGGCGCAGTGCTCGTCGAGCGCGCTCACCAGGGGCGCCGCCGGGACGCTGCCGCCGGGCTCGACGGTCACCGCGCACGCGTCGCCGTCGGGGCGCGCAGTCAGCCGGGCCATGCCGCCGATGGCCGGTGCGTCGAGCACGACGTGAATGATCACGCGGCGGCGCGGCGCGCGATACGCAAGCGCGCCGGGGCGGGTCGGCCACACCACGACGGCGTCGCGCGGGCCGGTCAGCACCACGCCGGTCCAGCCGGGGCCGGCGATCGGCGCGCTGGTCGCGCTGGCGCGCGGGCCGGTCGCGTCGATCACGTGCACGGCGCGCGGCTCGGGGCCGGGGATCTCGGCGCGGTAGTCGGTGACCGGGAACCGCGCCGCGTCGCAGTTGCCGCGCTCCGTGCCGGGCTGGAAGCAGTCCTTGAGCGCGGTCTTGCCCAGCTTGCCGCCCGTGCCGTGGATCGCCAGCCGCGCGTCGCCGATCTGGGCGGTCGCGGTGCCGGCCGCGTCCATCGCGAGCGCACCAGGGACGCGGAATCGCAGGTACATGTGGCGGGAGGCATCGCCGGTGACGGCGCGATCGACGATCACCAGCTGGGCGTCGCGGCCGTCGGCGCCGGGCAACAGCACGAAGTCGCGCAGCGCCTCGGCCACGTCGCTCGGCCGGTCCTGGAACCGGAACGCGTCGCTGTAGTCGCAGCGCGCGGCGACCACGCCGCCGGCGGTCTGCATCGCCCACTGCCAGTGCACCGCCGCGCCCCACGCGCCCTGGCTCGGCTGGTACGGCCCGGGCAGCTGGGCGGACCGCACCGTCGGCGCGTTGCCGGTCAGGGTCGACAGCGAGCCGTACGGCGACGGATCGACGATCAGGTCCGCCGCGCCGCGCGACAGCACGAAGTTGCCGGCGTTGGGGCCGCGGTGGTCGGTGGCGGCCCGCGCGCAGGTGGCGACGAACCAGATCGCGTGCGGGTCCCAGCCGGTGCGCGCGAACACGGTCGCGGTGCCGGCGGCGCGGTAGAAGGTCGGCCACGACGCGCGCGGCACCAGGACCGGCGGCTCGCCGACCGTCGCCAGCGCGTCGTAGAGCAGCGAGTCCTGGTCGTCGAGCTTGAGCCGCGACAGCTCGCCCTTGGCCCACCGCCGGGTCCGCGGGCTGGCGTCGCCGAGCGCGACCGCCGCCATGCCGATCGCCGACGGGTCCATGTACGCCGCCTCGCTGTCGAAGTCGCCGCCGGCCCACAGCCGGTCGCTCGGGGTCAGCGCGTAGACGTGGCGGCGCAGCACGCTGTCGAGCCAGCCGGCCGCGCCGTCGACCCGGACGCCGTGCGCCCGGACGATGCGCGCGCCGAGCGCGTACTCGGCGACCGCCAGCGGCGCGTACTGCCAGCCTTCGTCCCAGTCGCCGCCGTCGAGCGGGCCGCCGGGCGCCCACGCGGCCGCCATCTCCTTGCCCCACATCCGGTCGGCGACGTCGCGCCACAGCGCGCGGCCGGCGTCGCCTGCCTCGCCGGCCTGCGCGACCGCGATCATCGTCGCCGCGAGCAGGTAGCCGGCGTGGTAGTTGCTGCCGGGATCGTGCGGGTGGTAGCCGCTGTGCTCGAACCACGCCAGCCAGGCTGCCCAGCGCCGCCGGGCGCGGGCCTGCAACTCGGGCGTCATGCCGGGCGCGTCGTGCAGCCAGTCGTAGGCCAGCGCGGTGTACGGGCCGAGGTTGCGGATCGCGTAGCCCGCGTCGCGGTTGGCGGCTGCATCGCCGCCCTTGCCATCGCCGATCGTGTCGAGGTCGTCGAGCAGCGCGGTGAAGTAGCGCAGCGCGGTCTGTGCGTGGGCCGGGTCGCCGGTCGCCGCCCACGCCACCAGGCAGGCCTGCAGCATCTTCTTCCACTCCGACCCCATGTACTGCGCCCCGGCGTGCTCGCGCGGGTGATCGCCGCACACCGCGATCGAGCCGACGATCGGGCCATGGCCCTCCTTGCTCCGCGCCCGCCAGGCCGCGCGCAGCTCGGCATCGAGCAGCATGCGAGGGTGCGGACCGCTCGGCTCGGGCGGCGCCGCGCGCGCCGGGGCCGCCCACGCCCACACCCAGCATGCAAGGCCGATCAACCAGGTCGTCCGCGCCGCGATACGCACCTGGGAGAACCTAGCATCGGGTATGCCTGCACACATGAAATGAAGACGTGTCGCGACCGATGGTCAACGCGGAGGTCGACGATGGGCTCGACGTCCACGGCCACGCCAAACTCGACGACGGCCGTCCACGTCGAGGCCCAGGTCGACGTCCACCGGACGCTGGCGCACCCGAGGCAAGGCCCAACCCGCGGATCGACACCGCTTGGGGGGCGCCGCGCGCCGGTGCGGGCGCGATCGCACGGTGCCGTGCGGGAGCGCTCCGTTGTCGCGCCTCGCCGCGGCGGTTCGCCGAGTGGTCAGGCCGGTCTCACATGGCCGGTGAGCGTCGGCCGAAGATTGCTTCTCGGGTACCTTGCGGCGCTGCGCCCCGGCACGGGACGATGGGTCGAGCGTTCCCCGTCATGCTCTACAATCTGCACCTGCTGCGCGTGATCGCAGCGCTCGGCGTCGTGTACTTCCACGCCACCTCGGTCGCCGGGCTCAAGCTCGACTGGGACGTGGGCAGCCGCGGCGTCGACGTGTTCTTCGTGATCAGCGGCTTCATCATCGCGTACATCGGCACGAGCAAGCCGGAGCAGTTCTTCCTGCGCCGGCTGATCCGCGTCGTGCCGTTCTACTGGGCCGCCACCGCGTTCGTGTTCGCGATGGTATCGATCGCGCCCAGCCTGTTCCACACCACGACGGCGAGCGTGCCGCACCTGATCGCGTCGCTGCTGTTCTTCCCGCATCCCGGGGCCGATGGCGAGATGCAGCCGACGCTGATCCTCGGCTGGTCGCTCAACTACGAGATGTTCTTCTACGTGTGGTTCGCGATCTCGTTGCGGATCTCGCAGCGCTGGTCGCCGATCCTGTGCGCGGGCTGGCTGATCGCGGTGATGCTCGCGATCGGCGTCGCGGGCAGCGCGAACCCGGTGGCCGCGTTCTACGCCCGGCCGATCGTGCTGGAGTTCTGCTACGGCCTGGCCGCGTTCTACGTGTTGCGGTGGTGCAGCGCACAGCGCGACGAGCTCGTCCGGATCCCCGGCTTCAAGGGGGCGCTGCTGGCGATCTTCGTCGCCGGCCTCGTGGTGATCGTCATCGGAGAGCAGTACTACCGCGATGTCCTGCCCCGCTACCTGATCGCCGGGATCCCGTCGTTCTTCGTGGTGACCAGCGCGTTGTTGCTCGAGCGGCTGTTCGGCCTGTCGACCAAGAACCGGGTGATCTTCCTGCTCGGCGAGTCGTCGTACATCATCTACCTCGTCCATCCCTACATCATCTTCACCGTGCTGCGCGTGGTCGCGCGCGGTGCCGCGGCGTGGTCGGCGCCGGCGCTCGCCGCGCTGATCGTCGCGCTGCTCGCGCTGGTCAGCGCGATCGCGATCGCGATCCACGTGTGGTTCGAGAAGCCGGTGATGGGGTTCCTGCGCGCGCGCCTGACCTAGCCAGCTCGCTCGCTCACAGCGGGTCGCGGGTGCTGCGCTTGAGCCGGGGCAGCGGCTGGGACACCGAGCGCGGCGGCTGCGGGCGGTCGGGCGGCAGCGTGTCGGCCGAGGTGCGGGGCACCGGACCGCCGAGCCGGGCGACCGTGGCGCGCAGCCGGGCCTGCGCCTCGGGCGAGAACCAGGTCTCGAGCCAGCGCGTGACCTCCTGCTCGGCGCTGCGCGCGACGGCGTCCAGGCTCGCCGCCCGCAGCGCGCGCTTGACCTGGGCGATCGCCGCCGGTGGCCGGGACGCCAGCGTCTGGGCCTTGGCGGTCGCGCGCGCCATCAGCTCGGCGGCGGGCGCGAGCTCGTGGACTAGGCCGAGCGCGTGGGCCTGGGCCGGGTTGAACAGCGTGCCCTCCATCGCGATCGGGACGATCGACGCCGGCGGCACCGCGGCCCGCAGCGCCTCGATCACGATCGCGGGCAGACCGATGCCGAGCTGGGTCTCGTTGAGGCCGATCCGCAGCGCCGGATCGGCGTCCGCGATCCGCCAGTCGCACATCAGCGCGAGCACGCAGCCCCCGGCGATCGCGTGGCCGTTGATCGCCGCGACGATCGGCTTGGGGCACGCGAACACCCGGGTCATCGCGCGAGAGAACAGCTCGATGAAGCCGCGCAGCTCGGTGATGTCGTGGTCGATGATGTGGGTCAGCGCGAGGCCGGCCGAGAAGTTGAGCTCGTGGCCGGTCAGCACCGCGGCGGCGGACGGCGCGCGCTCGAAGCCGTCGATCATCCGCTCGAGGGTCTCGAGCAGCTCGGGCGTCATCGCGTTGGCCTTGCCGCCCTCGAGCCGGAGCACCACGACATCTCGCCCAGCATCTCGCCCAGCATCTCGCCCGGCATCGTCGTCCATGGTCCGAGCATGGGAGCCGCGGCGGTGCGACGCAAGCCCCGCGCGCCGCCGGCGCCCCGGTTCGCAGCGGCCGCGGCTTGGCCGCCGCACGTCGCAACGCTAGCTTCCCGGGATGGTGCCCGATCTCCCGCCGGCGATCGCCGCGGCGGTCGCGCGCTGCGAGCGGCCGAGCCTGGTGTTCGACCTGGCCCAGATCGACGCGAACCTCGCCGCGATCGCTCGTGCAGCGCGCGGCGCCGAGGCCACCGCGCTGTTCGCCGCCAAGTCGTTCCCGCACCCGGCGGTGCGGGCGCTGGCCGCGGCGCACCTCGCGGGGTTCGACGCCGCGTCGCCCGCCGAGGTCGGCGAGGTGTGCGACGCCTGCGACGGCGGGGCGGGGCGGGGCGGGAGGGCGGCGGTGCTGTCGATCGCCGATCCGAGCGGTCGCGCGGCGGCGGCGGCGGCGGGCTGGCGCGGCCGGCTGATCGTGAGCTGCGAGACCGCCGGGCAGGTCGTCGCTGCGCCGCCCGGCGCCGAGATCGCGATCCGGATCTCGGCGTCGCTGGCCGGCCGCGACCCGGCGATCGGCGCCGTGCAGGACGGCACCGGCCACCGCCGCTCGCGGTTCGGCCTCGACGTCGATCCGGAGCGGCTGCGCGCGGCGATCGGCGAGCTGGCGCGTGCGGCGGGATCGCGCCCGGTCGGCCTGCACGTCCACCACGGCGCGGTCGCGGCCACCACCGGCGAGCGGTTCGCCCAGGCCGCGCGCGATGCGTGCGCCGCCGCCGCGGACGCCGGGGTGACGCCGCGGTTCCTCAACCTCGGCGGTGCGTGGCACGCGATCCCCGACCTGGCGAGCGCGCTCACGCAGGTCCGCTCGGCACTGCCGCTCCCGGCCGAGCTGATCATCGAGCCGGGCCGGCGGGTCGCCGCGGCGGCCGGCTTCGCGTGCGGCCGGATCGCGGCGGCGCGCGAGCTCGACGATCGCGCGCTGCGGGTCCTGGAGCTGTCGCGGAGCTGCCATCTGCGCTGGAGCCAGCCCGAGCTGGTGGCGCCTCCGCCGCGCACGGGCGCCGGCCGCCGCGTGCTGTTCGTCGGTCCGACCTGCTACGAAGACGACGTGCTGGGGGAATGGACGACCGAGCCGGATCGGTTCGCGGCCGGCGAGCGTGTGGTGCTGCGCCATGTCACCGGCTACGCCGTCGCGTGGAACACCGGCTTTGCCGGGATCGCACCGGCCGACGTCGTGATGGTGGAGTAGCAGGTGCGCCGCAAGTGTGGTCCGCGGGAGCGGGCGGTGCTAGGACGACCGTGCGATGAGGAGCATCGAGCTTCCATGCTCGGGAGCGGCGCATCCAGCGGGGCGGAACGAAAGGCGGCCCGCAAAGCGCTGGCTCCGAGTTGACACGTCCAGCAATCCGCATGCTTAGAATGCGGGCTAGGAACCCGATATGCGCAGTGCAAGCGTCGACGAACCGCTTCTTTCGACCTCCCGGGCGACCCCCCGGGCGACCCCCCGGGCGATCCCCCGGGCGATCCCCCGGGCGATCCCCCGGGCGATCCCCCGGGCGATCCCCCGGGCGATCCCCCGGGCGATCCTCCGGGCGACCTTCTGGACGACCCCCTCGACGACCCCCTCGACGACCCCCTTGGCCGCAGCTTCGCCCAAGCGCATCAGCGAGGACGAGGACGAGGAGGACGACAAGGAGGAGGAGGACGACGAGGACGAGGGCGAGGGCGAGGGCGAGAAGACCTCCGAGGAGGACGACAAGGAGGAGGACGACGACGACGAGGGCGAGGACGACAAGGAGGAGGAGGACGACGAGGACGAGGAGGGCGGAGACGAGGAGGAGGACGACGAGGAAGAGCCCGACGACGAGCCGGCGAGCGGCTCGGTCGGCGGCGTGGCGGACTGGAGCGGCGAGGACGACAAGGAGGAAGAGGAAGAGGAGTGGAAGGAGGACGAGGAGGACGAGAAGGAGGAGGAGGACGCCGGCGGCTGGCGCGACGGCACCGAACCGCCGTGGGGCAAGGACGCGGAGGACGAGGAGGACGACGAGGAAGACGCGGAGGACGACGAGGAGGAGGACGACGACGAGGAGGAGGAGGACGAGGAGGACGAGGAGGAGGACGACGAGGCGGCAGCCGCCAAGGCGCGCGCGAAGCCGATCCTCGACGACGACGGGGACGATGCCAAGAAGGACGATGCCAGGAAGGACGATGCCAAGAAGGACGATGCCAAGGACGACGACGACGACGAGGACGAGGATCGCGACGTCTACGAGGAAGACGAGCGCCCGCGCCGCGGTCCGCTCCCGCCGCGCCCGGCCAAGCCGCTGCCGCAGCCCAGCAAGCCGATCATCGTGCCGGCCAAGCCGAACGCGCCCGCGCCGGCGGCCAAGCCGAACGCGCCCGCGCCGGCGGCCAAGCCGCTGATCTCGCCGTCCACTCCAGCTCCCCCGCCTGCGCCTTCGCCCGCGGCACCGACTCCGCCTCCGGCCCCCGTTGCCAAGGCGCCTCCGGCTCCCGCGCCGGCTCCCGCTCCCGCCAAGCCGGCGGCCAGGGCTCCCGCCAAGCCGGCGGCCAAACCCGCGGCCAAGGCGCCCGCCAAGCCCGCGGCCAAGGCGCCCGCCAAGGCCGCGGCCAAGCCCGCCGCCAAGAAGCCGGCGGCCAAGGCGCCGGCCAAGAAGAAGTAGCGGCGAGGGTCAGAAACCCTTGTAGCGAAGGAAGATCGGCAGCACCACGCCGATGTACGCCCCGCAGATCGCGACGATGATGAAGAAGTCGCGCCAGACCAGCTGCACGCGGAACGACGGCATGTGGTACCGGATCGCCGAGCTCCACGCGCCGATCAGCGCGAAGAAGATCCACAGCACCGGGTGGTAGCAGAACGACAGCGTGTTGATCTGGAACACGATGCCGGCCATCGACGCGAGCAGCGACAGCCCCCAGGTCGTGGCCGCGTCGCTTCCCGGCACCCCGCGCAGCTCGCGCAGCCCGACGATGAGCGTCTTCATGCTCAGGTAGATCAGCGCGACGAACAGCACGAAGCCCGGGAAGCCGAGCTCGGCGAACGCGAGCACGTACGAGTTGTGCGCCGTCAGGTAGTGGTGCTCGGCGAACTGCCGGGCGCCGACGCCGAACAGCGGGTTGCCCCGGAACATCGAGAGGCCGGTCGACCATGCCTCGTAGCGCTCCAGCGTCGACTGGTCGGCATTCTCGCCGCTCCGCCCGCCGAGCAGCAGCACCGGCAGGGCCACCGCGATGGCCGGGATGAGCGACTTCAGCCCGTAGCGCCGGACGATGTAGATCCCGGGCACCAGCAGGCCGGCGACCAGGCCGCCGCGAGACTGGGTCATGAATACCGTCCAGAACACGATCCCCGCCAGCAACCAGTAGAACAACACCGCGTGCGGCCTGCCGTGCCGGCGCACCGCGAAGCCGAGCAGCAGCGACAGCGCCCCGGCGGCGATCGTGAGTGAGACCTCATTGGGGTCGTGCAGGTCGCCGCGGTAACGGACCCGCGAGTCCACCGAGTACGTCCCGAGCAGCCCGACGTGCTCGCAGCGGTACTCGAACCCCGGCTCGGCCTCGGGGCCGCGGCACGCGTCGTTGTTGTCGCACAGCCGGCCATCGGGCTTGCCGGTGATGTCGCCCGCGCTCTCCTCACCCGCGACGCACTGCTTCTCCGACAGCCCCTGGTGAAAGCAGATCAGGGTGATGAACATGCAGGTCGCGGCCATGATGCCGGCGACGAGCTGGAAGGTCCGGAAGCGCTGGACCGCGTGCGCGATCGTGCCGTACAGCGCGAAGATGCTGACCAGCTCCAGCGTCCGGGTGACCAGCTGGTCCGGCAGCAGGACCGCGGTGCCGATCAGCGCCCACAGGAAGAAGCCGATCGCCCAGGGCAGCGTCGGTGTCGCGAACGGCTGCAGGCGCCGGAGCCGGACGTCGATCACCCAGCCGAGCACCGCAAGCACCGTGAACACATGGAGGAACGGCACCCGCTGGAGCAGCGGGAACGACTCCTGGGGCCGGGCCAGGATGAAGACGATCAGGACGGCGATGCCGGGAATCGCGAACAAGCGCCCGGACCATACCATCCGCGCCAAAGGCGGTATGATGGTGCTTGGTGATGCGCGAGCGAGTCGCAGAGTGGCTCCACCGAGCCGGCGCCCTCCGGGCAGTCATGGAGCTGCGCCGCCACGCGCCGGTTCCGATCGTCAGCATCCTCACGTACCACCACATCTCGGACCACGACCCGTCGTACCCGTACGATCCCAACGTGGCCGACGCCACACCGGCCCAGTTCCGCCGCCAGATGGAGATGGTCGCGCGCTACGGCACACCGATCGGGATCGACGACCTGGTCCGGGCGATCGGCGGTGCTCCGCTGCCGAACAACCCGGTGATGGTGACGTTCGACGACGGCTACCTGTCGTGCCACGACGTGGCGTTGCCGATCCTGCGCGCGGTCGGGGTGCGCGCCACGTTCTTCATCGCGACGTCGTTCGTCACCGAGCGCCGGTTGTACTGGTGGGAGCGCATCTCACTGCTCGCCGGTGCGTCCCGGCGCAAGGTCGTCGAGCTGGTCTACCCGCAGCGCGAGAGCTTCGACCTCACCGACCCGCAGCTCCACCACAAGCTGACCGACATCGTCAAGGATACCGCGGACCTCGACGTCGAGCGGTTCCTCGTTGAGCTCGCGGTCGCGCTCGATGTCGAGTGGACCCCCGAGATCGAGACCGACCACGCCAACCACCTGATCATGACCTGGGACCAGGTCCGCGCGCTGGCCCGCGCCGGGATGGACGTCGAGTCGCACGGCCGGCGGCACCGCGTGCTCCAGACCCTCGATGTCGCCGCGCTCGACGACGAGCTGGCCGGCTCGCGGCGCGAGCTCGAGGCCCAGCTCGGCCGGCCCGTGCGGGCGGTCGCCTACCCGGTGGGCCGCCGGATCAACGGCGATCGCCGGATCCGCGAGGCGCTCGCCGCGGCGGGCTACCAGCTCGGCATGTCGAACAAGACCGGCGTCAACCGCTGGCTCCCGCCGGCGCTGCGCGTGCTGTCGCCGATCGATCCGTTCGACGTCCGCCGGCTGGCGACCGATCGCTCGATCTCCGACGCGATGTTCCTGACCCAGATGGCGCTGCCCCAGCTGGCCTACCGGTCGTAGCGGCTACCTGGGGCCCTCTCGGCCCGGGCCCTCGGCGCCATGCGGCCGGGCGTGGCGCTCGTACAGCGCGAGGTAGGCGTCGACCATGCGGTCGAAGCTGAACCGCGACAGCGCGACCGACCGCGCGCGGGCCCCCATCGCGCGCGCGCGGTCGCGGTCGGCCTCGAGCTGCGCGAGCGCCGCGGCGAACCTGCGCTCGTCGACCGGCACGACCAGCCCGGTGACCTGATCGTCGACCACGCCGGGCAGGCCGCCGACGTTGGTGGTCACGATCGGCAGCCCGGCGGCCATCGCCTCGGGCACGACCAGCGGCAGGCCCTCGGTCGCCGACGACAGCGCGAACACGTCGAACGCGTGGATCAGCCTGGGGACGTCCATCCGGCGCCCGGTCATCACCACCCAGCGCGGCTCGGGGAGCTCGGCGATCGCGCCCTCGACCTCGGGGCGGGCATCGCCCTCGCCGATGATCGCCAGCCGGACCCGCGACGACAGCATGGGCGCCATCGCGCGGACCAGCATCGCCTGGTTCTTCGCCGGGTCGAGCCGCCCGATCGTGCCGACCACCCAGGCGTCGCCCAGGCCGAGCTCGACCCGCGCGGCGGCGCGCGCCTCGGGGTCGGGCGCGTAGCGGTCGAGCCGGATCCCGTTGGGGATCGTGTGCAGCTTGCGCGGCGCGGTGTCGCGCTGATCGCGGGCCTGTGCCGCGGTGGTGTCGCTGACCGCGACGAACTCGTGGACGAAGCCGGCCGCGGTCCGCCGCAGCCAGCGGTGGCCGCGCCCGCCGGGGTTGATGCCGTGCTTGGTGTGGATCGCCGCCGCGCCGACCAGCCGCGCCGCGGGCGCGCCGTAGATCAGCGGGAGCGGGTTGTGGGTATGGACCACGTCGGCGCGGCGCTCGCGCAGCGCGTGGGCGAGCCGCGACACCAGGGTCGGGTCGAGCCCGTCGCGCTTGGCGACCCGGCCGAGCGCGACGCCGGCGGCGGCGAACTCGTCTGCCATGGCGCCGTCGGGCGGCGGCGCGAGCGAGATCACCGCGACCTCGTGGCCGCGCGCCTTCTGGCCGATCGCCAGATCCAGCGCCACTCGCTCCTGCCCGCCGACGCCGTACGACGACAGGACGTGGACGATCGACAGCACTCATTTTGAGTACCTGTGCGGCACCGGTCCGGCAAGCCGGCGCATCGTGAGGCGACCGTCCGGCGCGGCGGCCCGGCGCAGGCTATGCTGTCCGCGGTCGTGTCGATCGTACGTGCTGCCCTCGTAGTCGGCCTGCTGGTCGCGGCGATCGCTGCGATCTGGCTCCAGGCGCCGGTCCCCACCGCGGCGCGGATCGCGCTGCCGGTGGGCGTCGCCGCGATGTGGGGCGGCGCACTGATGTGGTGGCGGCGGGGGCGGAACCCGGCGCCCCGCACCCGGGCGATCGCCCGGCCGGGCAGCAAACCCGATGATGCGGTGCTGGCCTCGCTCGGGATCGAGCCGGGCGGCGGCGAGCTCCGGGCCGCGTGCACCCGGGTCGCGCGCCGGATCCACAACGAGGGCGTCCGGGTCGTCGGGTTCGTGCCCGCCGAGGACGCCGTCGCCGTGCCGCCGGTGCTGATCCAGCTCGGCATCGCGCTGACCGAGCTGACCGGCGCGACGATCGCCGTGGTCGACGCCAACGTGCGCTACCCGGGGCTCGGCACGCTCAACCGCGGCCAGCAGACCGACTCCGACGAGTCGGTGTTCTCGACCCGCTGGCTGTACGGCTCGCTCGCCCTGGTGTCGGCGCCCCAGGTCGAGAGCGCCGGCCAGGTCGTTCCCCAGCTCGCCCGCGTGCTGATCGACGGCGCCGATCTGTTCGCGCACGTGCTGGTCGATCTGACCGGGTTCGAGCTGCTCGGCGAGCACGCGTCGGCCGCGGCGTGCATGGACGCGGTCGCGCTGGTCGGCCGGGCCCACCACACGCGCGAGACCGAGCTGCTGGAGCTCGCGCGGCTGATGCCGTACGGCCGGTTCTTCGGCGTCCTGATCGTGGGGTCGTAGCGCCGTGCGCACGCGCGCCCGGCGTGCGTGGGAGCCCACTCACGCCGGCCGAGCTCGCGAACGCACGGCTGGCGGCGTGATCGCTTGAACTGCTGTCGTCGATCGTGGTCATCTTTCAGGCAATGCGGCCTTTGGAACAAGAGAAGATCGCGGTGATCGGCCTGGGCTACGTCGGGTTGCCGGTGGCGATCGCGTTCGGCAGGAAGCTGTCGACGGTCGGGTTCGACATCCGGCAGCGCCGCGTCGACCAGCTCAAGCACGGCCACGACGACACGCTCGAGGTCAGCGACGAGCAGCTCGCGTCGGCCAGGCTGCTCGAGATGACCGCCGATCCGACGCGCCTGGCCGACTGCACGTTCTACATCGTCGCGGTCCCGACGCCGATCGACGGCAACAACCGCCCCGACCTCGGGCCGGTGATCTCGGCGAGCAAGACGATCGCCCCGTACCTGCGCGCCGGCGACGTGGTGGTCTACGAGTCGACGGTGTACCCCGGCGTCACCGAGGAGGTGTGCGGGCCGCTGCTCGATCAGGGCAGCGGGCTCAAGCACGGCGCCGACTACTTCCTCGGTTACTCGCCCGAGCGGATCAACCCCGGCGACAAGGAGCACACGTTCGACAAGATCCTCAAGGTCGTGTCGGGCCAGACCCCCGACACCCTGGAGCGCGTCGCCCGGGTCTACGGCTCGGTGGTCACCGCGGGCGTCCACAAGGCGCCGTCGATCAAGGTCGCCGAGGCCGCCAAGGTGATCGAGAACACCCAGCGCGACCTCAACATCGCGCTGATGAACGAGCTCGCGCTGATCTTCGACCGCATGGGGATCCGGACCGCCGACGTGCTGGAGGCGGCGGGCACCAAGTGGAACTTCCTCAAGTTCACCCCCGGCCTGGTCGGCGGCCACTGCATCGGCGTCGACCCGTACTACCTGACGACCAAGGCCGAGGAGCTCGGCTACTTGCCGGAGGTCATCCTCGCCGGCCGGCGGATCAACAACAACATCGGCCCGTTCCTCGCCCAGAAGTGCGTCAAGATGCTGACCCACTCCGACGTCGCGCTCAGGAAGGCGCGGGTCGGCATCCTCGGCCTGACCTTCAAGGAGAACGTTCCCGACCTGCGCAACTCCAAGATCCCCGACATCGTGACCGAGCTCGCGACGTTCGGGATCCAGGCGATGGTCCACGATCCGCTGGGCAATCCCGACGAGGCCTACCACGAGTACAAGATCCGGCTGACCGCGCTCGATCAGCTGGTCGACCTCGACGCCGCGATCCTCGCCGTTGCCCACAAGGCCTACGTCGGGAACGCCGGCGCGATCTACGAGCGGGTACGCGACAACGGGGTCGTGATCGACGTCAAGAGCGTGCTGCCGGCGCACGTCAAACCACCGCGGGGGATCCAGCTCTGGAGTCTATGAAGCGCACACGCTACGACGATGTCTGTGAGGAGCTGGTCAACTCGCCGCGGCGCTGGCTGGTGACCGGGGTCGCCGGGTTCATCGGCTCGGCCCTGCTGGAGCGCCTGCTCGACCTCGGCCAGAGCGTGGTCGGGGTCGACAGCTTCCTGACCGGCCACAGGCGCAACCTGGAGGACGTGCTCGCGATCAACCCCGACGAGCGGCTGCAGTTCCGCTTCATCGAAGGCGATCTCCGCGATCCGGAGATCGCGCGCGAGGCGTGCAAGGACGTCGACATCGTCCTGCACGAGGCCGCGCTCGGCTCGGTGCCGCGGTCGATCAAGGACCCGCTGGCCTCGCACGCCCACAACGTCGATGCATTCCTCAACGTGCTGTGGGCGGCGAAGGAGGCCGGGGTCGGCCGCCTGGTCTACGCGTCGTCGTCGTCGGTCTACGGCGATCACGCGGGGCTGCCCAAGCACGAGGACCGGATCGGCAAGCCGCTGTCGCCGTACGCCGCGACCAAGCGCGCCGACGAGATCTACGCGCAGGTGTTCCACGACGTCTACGGCCAGCAGCTGATCGGGCTGCGCTACTTCAACGTGTTCGGCCGCCGCCAGGATCCCGACGGGCCCTACGCGGCGGTGATCCCGCGCTGGATCGCAAATCTGATCGCCGGCAAGCCGTGCGTGATCTTCGGCGACGGCTCGAACAGCCGGGACTTCTGCTACGTCGACAACATCGTCCAGGCCAACCTGCTGGCAGCGACGGTGCCCGATCCGGCCGTCACCGGCACCGTGTACAACTGCGGCTGCAACGGCCGCACGGACCTCAAGCAGCTGTTCGCGATGATCCGGGACAACCTCGCCAGGACCATTCCCGAGATCGCCGGCGCCGAGCTGGTGTTCGAGGCGCCTCGGCCCGGCGATGTCGCGCACTCGCAGGCGGCGATCGACAAGATCAGCGCAGCGCTCGGGTACGTCCCATCCCACATGGTCGAGGATGGAATGGCGGAGACCGTGGCTTGGTTCGCTCACCGGTTGCGGCGCGAGTAACGAGGCTCGCATCGCAACGCACGGCGAAGCTGCCATGGTTTTTCGAAGCGCCTTCGGGCAACGCAGCGCGTCCCGCAGGAGCCAAGTTTGGTAAGCTCGCGCCGCGAAAATGGCAGACGATGCATTGCCCAAGCCGGAGCCGAAAGAGATCGACGAGAAGCTTGCTCTCCAGCTCAAGCACCTCGCCGAGGACGCGGTCCTGAAGGGCCGGCCCTACGGCGATGAACGCTGCGACAACTGCATGTATTATCTCCACCGCGAAGATAACCTCTCGTACTGCTGGCACCCCAAGCTGCGGATCCTGGTCGGCGGCAGCTGGTGGTGTCAGTGGTGGGAGAAGACCGAAGACTAGCGGTGGATCGCAAGGACAAGATCATCGAAAGCCGCGAGGCCGCTCATGCGGAGCTCCAGCAGCGCGAGGAGCAGCGCAAGCACGGCGAGGACAGGCTACCGCAGCCGGTGGTCGAGGCGATCCAGGACGCGGGCCGCGAGCGGCGCACCCAGCTGCTCGGCGCGGTCCGCATGATCCTCGGGGGTGACAGCATCGCGATCGAGCAGCTCGACATGCCGGCGCGCGAGACGCGTGCGCTGCTCGCGCTGCGCGCGGCGGTCGAGGGCAAGAGCGCCGAGCTCGATCAGTTCGTGTACGCCAGCGATCGGCGCGATCTGCTGGAGCGCGCGCTCGGCGTGCTGCAGCCCGATCTGACCCAGACCGACGACAAGACCGCGCGCGAGCTGCACGCGCAGCTCGCCGACATGGCCCGGCGCATCGGCGAGCTGCGCCACCAGCTGAGCGCGCTGGAGGACGCCCAGGACGAGCTGCTGCACGGCCACGCGGCGGGGGCCGAGATCGTCGCCGCACCCGGCGACAAGCCCAAGCCGAAGCCGCCGCCCAGGCCCGCCGACCCCGACGCCCCGCGGCCACCGACCACGCTGACCGGGCCCGAGCTGCCCGAGCCCAGGCCGGCGCCGTCGGCGCTGACCGGGCCGGAGGTGCCCGAGCCAGGGCCGGTGCCGTCGGCGCTGATCGGGCCGGAGGCGCCCGAGCCCAGGCCGGTGCCGTCGACGCTGACCGGGCCGGATCTGCCGGAGCCCAGGCCGGTGTCGTCGACGCTGACCGGACCGGAGCTGGCCGAGGCCCCGCCG
>JBGQCL010000277.1:0-15760 GCA_041495365.1 Kofleriaceae bacterium
CCTGGTGGACGTCGCAGTGCTTGACGTCCATCGGGTCCTTGCACGCCTTGACCCGCTCCTCGCGCTGGGCCTGCGAGATCTTGAGCTCGGGGGGCAGCTCGATGCCGATCCCGAGCAGCTTCCAGCGGCCCTGGTCGTTGTGCAGGCTGACCGAGACCTTGCAGGTCGCCTTCGTGTAGGCGACGGTCAACGACACCCGTCCGATCCGGCCGCTCGGTCCGGTCGTGACCAGCGTGTCGTTGACCGACGTGATCTCGCGGAACTTGCCGACGGTGTGCACCAGGTCGTTCATCTCGTCGATGAACGGCTCCTTGCGGACCATCTCCTGGAACCGCGGCGAGGCCTGCTCGTAGACCTCGTCGATCGCGCCCCGGCTGAGGTCGACCAGGATGTGCTCGGCGTCGGGCCGGAAGTCGGGCGTGTCGTTGCCGTGGAGCTGGAGCCCGACGATCACGGCGATCCACGCCCCGACCAGGACGAACCCGACGATCACGCTGCGGATCAGCAGCCGGCCGCGCCGGGTCCGCGCGACGCGCGGCAGCTCGTGCAGCGACTCGCCGACGTGGGTGATGCCCTCGCCGAGCTTGACCACCCCCGAGCCGACCACCGGGATGTGCGACAGCTCGCCGAGCCGCGACACGCCCTCGCCGAGGGTCTCGATCCCGCTGCCGAGCTTGCTGACCCCGGCGTCCAGCGCATCCTTGGCCGCCCCGGTGATGCCCTTGCGGTCCTCGCCGAGCACCGCCGCGGTCGCGATCTTGCCGCTGGCGCCGGGCTCCGGCGCCGGCTCGCTCGGCCGCGGGTGGTCGCCTTCGGCGGGCTTGCCGGTGTCGTCGTTACCTGGCGGCACGCTGAATCATGACATGAAGTGGGTGGCGCTGGTTCGCAGGCAGCGAGGGCACGGCAACGCCGGGTCGATCAAGCAAAGAACCGGGCGACCAGGTTCGCGGCGACCTCGCGGCGGTAGCTCGCCGTCGAGCGCACGTCGTCGATCGGGTGGATCGCGGAGGCCACCGCGGCGCGCGCCGCACCGGCGGCGTCGGCCAGCCGCAGCCCGCGCACCGCGGCCTCGGCCGCCGCGATGCGGATCGGCCGATCGGCGATGGCGCCCAGCGCGATCCGCGCGTCGACCACGACGTCGCCGTCGAGCGTGATCGCGGCCGCGCCCATGACCTTGGAGATCGACTGGGCGCGCCGGGTGCCGACCTTGCGCCATGCCGTCCGGGTCGCCAGCCCCGGGACGGGCTCCGGGACCGGGATGATGGCGGCGACGATCAGCTCGTCGGGGAGGAGCTGCGTGGTGCGGTAGCCGGTGCACCAGTCGCGGTACGGCACCCGGCGCCGGCCGCGCGGCGAGGCGACCTCGAGCGTGGCGTCGAGCGCGAGCAGCACCGGCAGGCTGTCGCCGACCGGCGACGACGTGCCGACGTTGCCGCCGAGCGTGGCGCGCGCCTGGATCTGGAGCGCGCCGATCTCGCGCGCGGCGGCCGCGAGCGGCGCGGCGTGGGCGCGGACGGCCGGATCGCGCTCGACCTCGAGCCAGGTCGTGCCGGCGCCGATCGCGATCGCGCCGTCCGCGTGCCGGACGAAGCAGACCGCCGCCAGCCGCCACAGATCGAGGATGCCGGGCGGCGCCGCGCGATGGTTGGCGTTGACCATCAGATCCGTGCCGCCGGCGAGCACCATCCAGTCGGGGTGGGCGGCGCGCGCGGCGAGCGCCTCGTCGAGATCGCGCGGCCGCAGGTACGCCGTCATCGCGCGACCTCCGGAGCTCCGGCGGCGACCTCGCGGGCGGCGGCGATCACCGCGTCGACGATCAGCTGGTAGCCGGTGCAGCGGCAGATGTTGCCGGCGAGCAGCTCGCGGACCTGGGCCCGCGCCGCGGCCTCGCCGCCGCCGGCCGCCGGGCCGTCCAGCCCGCGGACCAGGCCTCGATCGACCAGGTGGGCTGCGCACACCGCGATCCCCGGCGTGCAGATCCCGCACTGCGCGCCGCCGCAGGCGATCAGCTGGCGCTGCACGGCGTGGAGCAGCTCGCCGCGCGCCAGGCCCTCGACGGTGGTCACCCGGCGGCCGTCGCACTGGGCGGCGGCGACCAGGCACGAGTTGACCGGCTCGCCGTCGAGCAGCACCGTGCACGCCCCGCACTCGCCCTCGCCGCAGCCCTCCTTGGTGCCGGTCAACCGCAGGTCGTCGCGCAGGACGTCGAGCAGCCGCTTCCACGGCGAGGCATCGACCGCGCGCGCCGCGCCGTTGACCTCGATCGTCAGCCTCATCGCAGCACCTCCATGGGCGCGCTCCACCGGGGCCGGCTGGCCGCGATCGCCTCGGGCGAGATCGGCAGCTCGTCGCACGCGACGCCGAGCGCGTCCTCGACCGCGTTGGCGACGGCGGCGGCCGGCCCGTCCATCGGGATCTCGCCGACGCCCTTGGCGCCGCCCGGGCCGAACGGGTACGGCACCTCGACCAGGATCGTCTCGAGCTCCGGCGCGTCGGCGAACGTCGGCACGATGCAGTTGGTCATGTTGGCGTTGGCGACCTTGCCATCCCGGTACACGACGTTCTCGAGCAGCGCCCAGCCCAGCGCCTGCAGCGTCCCGCCGTCGATCTGGCCGCGCACGATCGCCGGGTTGATCGCCTTGCCGACGTCGACCGCCTGCACGCAGCGCAGGACGGCGACCTCGCAGGTGTCGAGATCGATCTCGACGTCGACCAGGCAGGTCGCCCAGCCGTAGACCGGGTACGCCGAGCCGGTGTAGGTCGCGTCGTCCCACGCCACGCCGGCCGGCGGCTCGTAGGTCACGGTCTCGGCGAGCTCGCCGCCGGCCTCGGCGACGTACGCCCGCGCCAGCTCGGCGAGCGCGCCGGCCATCCCGCGCCCGGCGGCCCACGCCTCGAGCCGGTCGCGCACCGCCCGCGCCGCGCGGTCGACCACGCCGCCGACGACCATGGCGGTCCGGCTCGCCACCGTCGGCCCGCTGTCCGGCACCCGCGACGTCGTCGGGTCGATCACCGCGATCAGCGCCGGATCGACTCCGAGCGCCGCCGCGGCGATCTGCGTGAAGATCGTGATCGAGCCCTGGCCGATCTCGGCCGAGCTCGACCGGACCTCGAAGCCGTGCGCGGTGGCCGCGACCGTGGCGCGCGCCGCGAGCCGCTGCTCGCCCGAGCCGGTGAACCCGGCGCCGTGGAAGTAGAAGCACACGCCGCGGCCGCGGCGGACCGGCGCGCCATGGCGGTTGACCCCGGTGCGCACCGGCGCCGCCCCGGCGACCGCCTCCAGCGCGGCGAACACCTCGTCGGTGCCGACCGACGCCTCGAGCCGCTGGCCGGTCGCGGTGGTATCGCCGGTGCGCAGCGCCAGCCGCTTGCGCAGCGCCAGCGGATCCTCGCCGCGCGCCCGCGCGAGCTTCTGGATCTGGCGCTCGTAGGCGAACGTGGTCTGCGGCGCGCCGAACCCGCGGAACGCGCCGTGCGGCGGGTGGTTGGTCGCGACCACGCGGCCGCGGACCCGGACCACCGGGCAGCGGTACGGCCCCGCCGCGTGCAGCACGCCGCGCGACAGCACCACCGGCGACAGCGTCAGATACGCGCCGCCGTCCATCACGACGTCGATGTCGATCGCGGCGAGCTCGCCGCGCGCGTCGACCGCGAGCCGGTGCCGGATCCAGCACGGGTGGCGCTTGGTGGTCGCCGCGATGTCCTCGTCGCGGTCGTACACCATCTTGACCGCGCGGCCGGCCTTGCGCGCCAGCAGCGCGGCGTGCGCCGCGAGCATCGACGGGTACTCCTCCTTGCCGCCGAACCCGCCGCCGGTCACCGACTGCGCGATCACCACGCCGTCGCCGCCTACGCCGAGCAGCGGCTTCATCGCCTTGTGCACGTAGTACGGGCACTGCATCGAGCCGACGATGTGGCAGCGCCCGTCGCGCCATGCGGCCATCATCGCCTGCGGCTCGATGTACATCTGCTCCTGCGGCGAGGTCGCGTAGCGCCCGTCGATCACCTGCGCCGCCCGTGCGAACACCGCCTCGAGCTCGTCGTCGCCGGCGTGGCCCTTGCGGATCACGAACCGCTTGAACACGTTGTCGCCGGCGTCGCCGTACAGCCGCTGGGCGCCGGCGAGCGCCGCGTCGACGTCGAACACCGCCGGCAGCGGCCGGATCCGCGGCCGGACCCGGCGCGCCGCGGCGAACGCCTGGGCCCGGGTCGGCGCCGCCACCAGCGCGATCGGCTCGTCGCAGTGCATCACCCGCCCGCCGATCGGCACCAGCGCCGGCTGGTCGTCCTCGATCAGCGCGATGACGTTCTTGCCTGGAATGTCCGCCGCGGTGACCACGCAGATCTCGGCGCCGAGCTCCGAGCCGAGCGCCGGATCGATCTCGATGGCCTCCAGCACGCCGTGCGCGACCGCCGAGCGCACCGTGGCGCCGTGCCAGGCCCCGGCGGCGTCGAGGTCGTCGAGGTACTGCGCCCGGCCGGTGACCTTGGCGACCCCATCGACGCGCGGTAACGAGCGGCCGACGGGCGGCACGGCAGGTCGAACAGCTTCCATCCTGCGGATCTAACCTCAGCCCGCGCGCCGAGTAAACGCGGGCGACCGCCGCGCACCGGCGCTACGGTGGGGGCGGCGGCTAAAAGATCGACGTCGCGATGACGGCGCGGCCGGCGTTGCCGATCACGTACCCGATCGGGCCGAGCTCGTCGTGGATGTCGAGGATGTGCGAGCGGACCGCGTCGTAGCCGCCGCTCACCTGGACGTTCTTGATCGGATCGAGGCTCTGGATCTCGTCGTTCGGGCCCGGTGCCCAGTCGAACACGTCGGTCGGCAGGTGCGGGAGCACGATCCCGTTCGGCGAGTACGGCGCGACGATCTCCCAGTGCCACTTCGCGAGCGGGTCGGGGCGCCGCACCTGGATCCCCGCGATCGTCAGGCTCGGCGTCGCGCCGTCGGTCGCCTCGGTCCAGAAGATCTTGCCGGTCGCCTGATCGAACGTCGGCCCTCCGGTGACCTCGCGGAGCAGGACGTTGCTCATGTCGAGGGTGTAGCTCGTCGAGTACGGCCCCCAGTCGACCACCTCGTGGAAGTTGTTCACCGTCAACGACGAGTCGACGACCTCCATCGTCGCCGGCACCGCCACCTCGGAGATCGTCACGCTGCCGCCCGCGTTCGCCGAGTACGGACCGAGGAAGCCGTTGGTCAAAACCGGCGAGTGCAGCACGTTGATCGTCGCATCGGGCGTGTTCGTGTACGTGAACGTCACGTCGGTCAGATCCGCGTAGGTGTCATCACGCAGGCTCAGCAGGACGTTCCCGTCGGGCGGCAAGGTCACGTTGGCGTGGTACAGGCCCTGCGGGACTTCCACCGCGCCCGCGCGTGCCCGCCCCTCCACCTGGAGCTGGGTCGCCACCACCGCGAAGTCGGCCGCGCCGTGACAGTTCTGCAGCTCCCGGGTACCGCCCGGATCCGGGCTCCCGGAGCCGTTGCCGCTGCCGCCGGGGTCGATCGTGGTGGAACTGCCGCCGCAGGTGGTGAACACCTCGTAGCGGGTGTTGAAGTCGCCGCCGTCCGGGGCGGCCGCGTCGAAGGTGACCGTCACCGTGTCGATCGGTGCCCGGCTGAGCACCAGGTGATCGCCCGGCTTGACCCCGAGGAACGTGCGCAGCTCGTCGGGGGCGAACTTGCCCGCGGGAGGCGGCGGCGTGGTAAACGGCCGGATCGCGGTCACCGAGCCGCCCGCGGTCACCGCGGCGATCGCGGTCCCGTTCCCGTCGGTGACCGCCGCCTTCGCGACCGAGCCATCGGCGTTGAGGAAGTAGGCCGTCACCCCCACCACCGGCACGCCGTGGTTGATGATGACCAGCGACACGGCGTCGGGAGGCATCGCATCGGCGGCGGCATCGGGCACCGGCGGCGCGTCCGGGAGGTGCCCGACGTTGTTGTTGTCGTTGCACCCGCCACACGCGCCCTGCGTCAGGCCGAGGCCCGCAGAGACGACCAACAAGGACACGGTCAGAAAGCTACGCATGAGGAGCGGATGATACCCAAACACGGCGGCGAACATCTACCATCTTGCCCGTGCGCACCCGGCGGCTCGGCTCCACCCCCGTCACGGCGATCGGCAGCGGCGACGTCAGCCTGCCGACCTCGGCGGGCCGCGGGGTCCCGGCGCGTGACGTCGAGCACGCTCTGCACGAGGCGATCGGGTTCGGCATCGCGCTGTTCGACGTCGCCCCCGACCCCGACAGCGAGAAGCTCGCCGGCGGCGCCGTCCGGGCCGAGCGCGCCCGCGATCGCGTGGTCGTCGCGACCCGCGTGCCCGTGCTCGACGAGGGGCCGGGCGCGCCGCGGCGCGACACCCTGCCCGAGCGCCTGCCGGTGCCGTACCTCCAGCACCGCGTCGAGGCCGCGCTGCGGGCGACCCGGCTCGACGCCCTGCCGCTGGTCCAGCTCGCGCTGCGCCCGGCCTGGCGCGCGTCGCCGGCGTGGCCAGAGCTGGCCGGCACCTGCGCGCGGCTGGTCCGCGAGGGCAAGGTGCTGGCGTGGGGCGCGTGGCTCGACGAGCCGGCCGCCGGCGACGAGGCCGCGCCCGCGCTGCTCGCCGAGCCGTGGCTCGCCGCCGCATCCGTGGTCTACCACCTGTGCGATCGCCGCGCGGAGCCGCTGCTCGCCGCCGCGGCCCAGCGCGAGCTGTGCGTGCTCGCCCGCCAGCCGCTCGCCGGAGGCGCGCTCGCCGGACAGCTCGGCCCCGGGATCCGCCTGCCGCCGCGCGACGATCGCGGCGAGCTCGACGAGGCGACCCTCGAGCGGATCGCCGTCGGCGTCGCCCGGCTCGCGGCCCTGGTCCAGCGCGAGCCGCCCGCCGCCCGGTCGTGCGACGCGGCGCGGCAGGCCGCCGAGCTCGCCGCGCGCACCCGGCCCGAGCACCGCGAGTGCCGCGACGTCGCCGAGCTCGCGCTCCGGCTCGTCATCGACCGCGCCGGCGTCGCCCTGCCCCGGCTGCACCGCCGCGAGCACCTGCTGCCCGCGATCGCCGCCGCCGCCGCCCCGCCGCTGCCGGCCGATCTCGCCGCCGAGATCGACCGGATCTTCGCCTGACATCTATACATCGGTTCAGTACACTGCGCCGGTGAAGCCTCGGCCCACCGCGAACCCGCCGAACCGGTTCCACAGCACCGTCGTGACCTACGACGACGGCGAGGCCCCGCCGCCGGCGCAGGTCACCCTGATCGACGATCACACCCGGTCGATCCTCGCCCACAACGACTCTCCCGACCTCGGCTTTCGCTGGAGCGTCAACCCGTACCGCGGCTGCCAGCACGCCTGCGCGTACTGCTACGCGCGCCCCAGCCACGAGTACCTCGACCTCGGCGCCGGCACCGACTTCGACACCAAGATCGTCGTCAAGCGCGACGCGGCGGCGCTGCTCCGCGAGGCGTTCGACAGGCCGAGCTGGCGCGGCGAGCTCGTGATGTTCTCCGGCGTGACCGACTGCTACCAGTTGGTCGAGCGCGAGCTCGAGCTGACCCGGCGCTGCCTCGAGGTCTGCCTCGAGTATCGCAACCCGGTCAGCGTGATCTCCAAGAGCGCGCTGGTCGAGCGCGACATCGATCTGTTCCGCGCGCTCACCGAGCACGCCCGGTTCGGCATCAGCGTCAGCCTCGCGTTCAGCGACAACGCCACCGCGCGCGCGATCGAGCCCTGGACGCCGTCTCCCGACCGCCGGTTCAAGCTGATCGAGACCCTCGCCGAGGCCGGCCTCCCGGTGGGCGTGATGTGCGCGCCGATCATCCCGGGGGTCAACGACAGCCAGATGGTCACCGTGCTCGAGCGCGCCGCCGCCGCCGGCGCGACCTGGGCCGGCTGGGTCCTGCTGCGCCTGCCGGGCGCCGTCAAGCAGGTGTTCGAGGATCGCGTCCGCGCCGCGATGCCGCTCGCCGCCGACAAGATCCTGCACCGGATCCGCGAGACCCGCGGCGGCGACAAGCTCTACGACGCGCGGTTCGGCGTGCGCGGCCGCGGCGAGGGCGTGTACGCCGACATGATCCGCACGATGTTCGACACCACCGTGGCTCGCCTGCACCTCGACGAGCGCACGCGCGACGGCATGTTCGACCAGGCCGAGGCCGGCGCCGCGACGACGTTCCGCCGGCCCGCCCCGACCACCGGCCAGCTGTCGCTGTTCTGAGGATGCGCTCCCGGTGATCCCGGGCGATCGGCGACTACAGCACGAAGCCGATCGATACGTCGATCATGCCGGACTGCTGGCCGCCGGCGACGGCGCGATCCGGCGCGGGCAGCGGGGCGTTGCCGCGCGGGTCGTAGCTCGACATCGACTGCAGCTCGGCGCCGTTGTACACGCCGCCCAGCAGGTACAGCCCGACGCCGAGCTCGACGTCGATGCGGCCGGCGATCCGCGCGCCCGCCGCGGCGCGCAGCGTGACCAGCCCACCGCTCTCGCCGGCGACGTCGCTGCGATCGAGCCAGCGCAGCGTGCCGCCCGCGATCAGGTACGGCGTCACCGCGCCGCCGGACAGCGGCACCGCGAGGTCGAGCGGGTACATGGCGAGGCCGAACGCGTGGAGCCGATCCGACACGCTGGCCAGCCCCTCGAGCCGGAACCGCACGTGCTCGCCGCCGAGCTCGACGCCGGGCGCGAACGTGATCAGCGTCGTGTGCAGGCCGAGCGCGCTCGCGTCGATCGACGCGCTCGCCATCGGCGAGCCGGGCGCGTAGCCGTGCAGCCGGTTGTAGGCGGCCGACGCCGTGTTGTACGCGGCCACCGCCTCGCCGACGTGCGGGCCGACCAGCGGCGTGTCCTCCGACGGATCCAGCCCGAGCGGCTCGACGCCGAGCCGGAACGTGACGTGCGCATCGGCGGCGGCCGCGGCGGGCGCGGCGATCAGCGCCGCGACGACCCCGGCTGCCAGCCGATGCCAGCGCGATGACAGCAGATCTCCGAGCACCGTGATCCGTCCTGAGTTCACAGCGCATGCCACGATCGCCGGCAGCGATCCTCGCCGCTTGGGTCTGCCGACCCGGGGCCGGCCGCCTCAGCGAGCGCGCGGCCAGCCCTGTGGGAATCGTGCACTCGCGTCCGCCGCGATCGCCGCCATCACGGACATCGCCGTGTTAGCGTGCGGCCGTGTGGCGCCTGGCGATCTTGCTGATCGGATGCGGCCGTGTGAGGTTCGGGCCGATCGCACCGTCCGACGCGGTGTCGGGCGACTCGCCCGCGGCCGATGCCGCGATGGTCAGCCTCGCCGACCACATGAGCTGCGGCCAGCCGGTGCTGCTCGACGCCGGCAACCACCTCGCACACGACACGCTCGTGTGGGCCAGCACGCCGGTCGGCGAATGGCTGGTCGGCGTGGAGCACGAGGACCAGGACGTTCACCAGATCCAGCGCCACGCGTTGACCGCCACGCCGAGCGGGATCGCGGCCGGCACGGCAGAGCTCATGCTCGCCGTCGATCACGTCGACCAGATGCGGTTCGAGCCGGTGCCGGGCGGCGGCTACCTCCTCGGCTACACCGAGTTCGTGCTCGGCACCGCCGGGACCCTCCAGGTCACGCCCCAGATGGTCGGACAGTCGAACCAGTCGCTCGGCCCGCTGGCGGGCGGCAACCCCGCGCTGGCGCGCGCCGGCGGCGGCAGCCTCGCGATGATCGGGATCAAAGCCGGCTACGCGCAGGTCATCGCGCTGGGCGACAACGGCCTGCCGTCCGGCCCCACCGTCAACGTGGCGCCGCCGTCCGAGGGACCGGAGATGCCGACCTTGACCGCGCTCGACACCGGCCTCGCCGCGGTGTGGAACTCGGGGAGCATGGGCGAGTGCCGGCTGGCCATCCTGGACAATGGCCTCCACATCACGCACGGCCCGGTCAGCATGACGACGAGCGGGGCCGCCTGCTCGGATGCCCACGCCGCCTGGCTGCCGGTGTCGCGCCGCCTCGTGCTGGTGGCGACCGACAGCAAGGACGACACGATCTGGCGCAGCGTGTGGGACGAGAACCTCGTGCCGATCACGCTGCCGGCGAAGCTCTCGGCGTCGGCGCACTGGGTCCGGATCGTCGACGATGGCGACGGCGCGTGGATCGCCTGGGTCGACGACAGCACGGGATCGCAGGTCCGCTATGGCCGGCTGTCGGGCGACGGCGCGCTGCCGCGGATGAGCGTGGCGCTCGGTCAGCTCGACAACACGCTGGGCCACTACCACACGCTGCAGCGGGTCGGACAGAGCGCGGTCGCGCTGTGGACCGACTCGACGATGAATCGCACGTTCAGCGCCATGCGGGTGTGTTTCTGAGCCCACCATTGCGCCTCGACGGCTGGTGCCATGAGCGAGCCGGCGTCATGACCGCCCGCCGTGGCATCGACGCACAGGTGGGCGTTCGCGCACGGCGGATGTGCGCGGCAACCACCTGCTGACGCTGATGCTCGGGCCGACCGAGGATGCGCTGGCGATGGCCGATCCGGCGCTGCGCGGCGCGGATCTCGAGACCGTCCATCGCAACGAGCCCAACCGCGCCAAGGACGAGTTCCTCGCCGTGGTGTCCCACGAGCTGCGCACGCCGCTCAACGCGATGATGGGATGGGCGCGGCTGCTGCTCGACGGCGGGCTGCCCGCCGACCGGCTGCGGCACGGGCTGGCGGTCATCGAGCGCAACCACGGCGGCACGATCGACGTCCACAGCGACGGCGACGGCCGCGGCGCCCGGTTCACCGTGCAGCTGCCGATCAGACCCCGGCGCCCCGCGCGCGGCGCGTCAGCGGCCCGCTGCCTGCGCGCGCTGCTCCTCGGCCTTGTACTGGTAGTAGCGCTCGAGGACCATCTTCAGGTACTGCCGCGTGTACGCGTACGGCGGCACGGTGTAGCCGTACCTGGCCAGCGAGCCGAGCCCGGCGTGATAGCCGGCGATCGTCAGCACGAGGTCGCCGTCGACCCGGTTGGCGAGCCAGCGCAACAGCCGCGTCCCGGTCATGATGTTGGTGCGCGGATCGAAGATGTCGCCCTGTGCGCCCATGTCGATCTCGACCTGCGGGTGGACCTGCATCAGGCCCTTGCAGTCCATCGACGACACCACGCGCGTGTCGTAGTCGCTCTCGACCTTGATCACGGCGCGGATCAGCGGCACCGGGATGCGGTAGAGCTGGGACGCCTCGAGGATGAACGGGTCGTAGCGGTGGAACCGCTCGGGCGACGTGTCGGTGGCCGCGATCTTGTCGCAGCGCTCGCAACTGCCGCGCCGCGCCGCCGCCTTGGACCCGAAGTCCGGCTGGTCGAGCACGACCTTCTTCCACTTCACGCCCGGGCCGCCCGGCGGCTTGAGGTTGGTGAAGTGGATGACCCCCTCGCTGTCGGTCCATGAATACATGTCAGCGCGGGCCGCAACGCTGGCACCCAGGACGAGCATCACAGCGATCCACCGCGGCACGGTGAAATCGTAGCCCGGCTACACACGGAGCGCAAAAGCAGTATGGTCGCAACTCACATGGCCGAGCCCGCGGAGACCGACTACCTGGTGATCGGATCCGGCATCGCCGGCCTCAACTTCGCGCTGCTGGCCGCCGAGCACGGCCGCGTCGTGGTGATCAGCAAGAAACAGCCCGACGACACCAACACCAACTGGGCGCAGGGCGGCGTCGCCGCGGCGCTGTCGCCCGACGACAGCCTCGAGCAGCACGTCGAGGACACGCTGACCGCGGGCGACGGCCTGTGCGATCGCGACGTCGTCGAGCTGTGCGTCGCCCAGGGCCCGGCGATGGTCCAGCGCCTGCTCGACGTCGGCGTGCGGCTGGCGCGGACGCCCGACGGCCGGCTCGACCTCGGCCGCGAGGGCGCGCACACCCACTACCGCGTCGTGCACTGGCAGGACGTCACCGGCCGCGAGATCCAGCGCGCGCTGCTCGAGGCGGTGCGCCGCGATGCGCGGATCACGATGCTGCACGACCACATCGCGGTCGACCTGCTGTCGATGGCCAAGTACGGCGGCGATCCGGCGTGCTTCGGCGCCTACGTGCTCGACCGCGCCACCGGCGAGGTCAAGACCCTGCTGGCGCGAGCCACCGTGCTCGCGACCGGCGGCACCGGCAAGGTCTACGTCTACACGTCGAACCCCGACGTCGCGACCGGCGACGGCATCGCGATGGCCTACCGGCTCGGGGCGGCGTGCTGCGACCTCGAGTTCGTCCAGTTCCACCCGACCGTGCTCTACCACCCGCACGCGCGCAACTTCCTGCTGACCGAGGCGATGCGCGGCGAGGGCGGCGTGCTCCGGCTCGCCACCGGCGAGACCTTCATGGAGCAGTACCACCCGATGAAGTCGCTCGCGTCGCGCGACATCGTCGCCCGGGCGATCGACAACGAGCTCAAGAAGTCGGGCGCCGACTCGGTGTACCTCGACATGACCCAGCTCGACCCGGCGTTCGTGCGCGGCCGGTTCCCCAACATCCACGAGCGCTGCCTCGGCCTGGGCATCGACATCACCCGGCAGCCGATCCCAGTGGTCCCCGCGGCGCACTACATGTGCGGCGGGGTCAAGACCGATCACGACGCCCGGACCACGATCAGCGGGCTCTACGCGATCGGCGAGTGCGCGTTCACCGGCCTGCACGGCGCCAACCGGCTGGCCTCGAACTCGCTGCTCGAGGGCATGGTGTACGCGACGCGCGCCGCCGCCGCGGTCTCGGGCGCGCCGCGGCTCCGCCCATCCGTCGTCGCGCCGTGGTCGTCCGGCAACGCCACCGACTCCAACGACGCGATCGTCGTCACCCTCAACTGGGACGAGATCCGCCGGTTCATGTGGTCGTACCTGGGCATCGTGCGCTCCGACAAGCGGATCGAGCGCGCGCGCCGGCGGATCGAGATCCTGCGCGACGAGATCCGCGAGTACTACATCGACTTCAAGATCACGAGTGACCTGATCGAGCTGCGCAACCTCGCGCTGGTCGCCCACCTGATCATCGAGAGCGCCCGGCGGCGCAAGGAGTCGCGCGGCCTGCACGCCACGCTCGACTACCCGAACAAGCTGCCCGAGGCCCGTCACTCCGAGATCCAGCTGACCGACGGCCCGCGCGGCTGACCGAGGCCGCTCGCCCCGCGATGAAGCATCGCTTCCACGACCCCCCGGTGCTGCCGGGCACCGCGCTCGCGCCGGCGGAGTGCCTGGCCCGCGCGCAGCCGCTCGAGGCGACCGACGGGCAAGCCTACGTCGAGCGGCGCGGTATCGCCGTGGGCATCGCCTCCGCGGCCGGCGTGCGGTTCTGTCCGGACTGGGCCGGACGGCCCGCGGTGCTGATCGCGCTGCACGACCGGGACGGCGAGCTCCGGTCGGTGCACGGCCGCCACCTGCACAACGTCCGCGGTGAGGACAAGATGCTCACGATCGGCGCCGGCGGCGGTGCCATCTCCGTCCTGGGCGGCTGGCGCAGCGATCCCTTGATCGTCGTGGAAGGCCTGTTCGACGCGCTGTCCCTGGCGGTGTGCGGCCACGCCACGGTGGCCACGATCGGCCGCGACGTGCCCTGGCTGGCCTCGATCGCGGCCGGGCGCGCGGTCCACATCGCCTTCGACGGCACCCGTCCCGGCGAGCGAGAAGCCGCCCGGCTCGCGGCCGCGCTGGTGGGCGCGCGCGTGCACCGCTTGCCCCCTCCGCCGCGCTGCAAGGACTGGAACACCGCGCTGGTCAAGCGCGGGCCCGCCGAGGTCGCGAAATGGCTGCGCGACGGCGTCGGGCGATCTGCTAGCGTGGGCCGGTGACCGAGATCTACGTCAGCACCGACGTCGAAGCCGACGGGCCGATCCCCGGCCCGCACTCGATGCTCAGCTTCGCGTCGGCCGCGTTCCGGCCCGACAAGACGTGCGCGTCGACGTTCTCGGCCAACCTGGCGCTGCTGCCGGGCGCCGCGGGTCACCCCGACACGATGGCGTTCTGGCGATCGCATCCCGCCGCCTGGGAAGCCGCCCGGCTCGATCCACGCGATCCGGCCGAAGCGATGGTCGGCTACGTGCGCTGGCTCGATGCGCTCGACGGCAAGCCCGTGTTCGTCGGCTACCCCGCCGCGTTCGACTTCATGTTCGTGTACTGGTACCTGATCAAGTTCGCGGGGCGGAGCCCGTTCAGCCACTCGGCGCTCGACATCAAGACCATGGCGATGGTGCTGCTCGGCAAGGACTATCGCGCGAGCACCAAGAAGCACATGCCGCGGCGCTGGTTCGACGACGCGCCCCACACCCACGTCGCGCTCGACGATGCGATCGAGCAAGGCCTGCTGTTCTGCAACATGCTCGCCGAGAGCCGGAGCAAGCGCGGATGAAGCATGGGTTTCCCCAGTCGGTCTGCTTCCGCGTCACCCGGGCATGCAACGCGCGCTGCGGGTTCTGCCTGGCACCCTGGGACGGTGAGCATCCGTCCGCCGAGGCGCTGCTGCACCGCATCGACTGGCTGACCGACCGCGGCGTGCGCATCGTGCACTTCTGCGGCGGCGAGCCGACCATCCATCCAGCCCTGGCGTCGCTGATCGCGCGCGTTCGAGAACGCGGTGCTGCGCCGCGGCTGACCACCAACGGCATCGCGATGCCCGGGCCGCTGCTCGAGGCGCTGCGCCGCCATCGCGTCCACGTCAAGGTGAGCCTGCACGGCGGCCGCACCTGGCATGACCGGATGGTGGGGCGGCCTGCCTACGAGGCGGCCACCGGCACCCTGCGCCGGCTGCTGGCCGCGAAGCTGGCCGCGTCGGTGCAGACCACGCTGGTCGCGGGCGGCGGACACGTGCTCGATGAGATGATCGCGTTCTGTCTGGACGCCGGCGTCAGGCGGCTGAGCCTCCTGCCGTTCATTCCGCGCGGCGATGGCGCCGCGCGCGAGGCCGAGTTCGCTTTGTCCGACGCCGAGCGCCGCGCCTTGCGCCAGGCGGTGGCCGCGCAGCGCCGGCGGCTCGCCGGCCGCCTCGACCTGCGCTGGCTCGACTTCCGCACCGACACCGCCCCGGTGGTCGAGGCCGACGGGCGCGTGCTGCTCGAGGGGCCGCGCGAGGCGCGCGACACCCTGCTCGCCGTCATCCCCGCGCCGCCGGCGGTTCCTCCCAGCGAGGTGGATGATCGCCGGGCCCGGCTCCATGTGTTTCCTCCTCCTTGACTCGACGCAACATCGTGGAGGCGGCAGGAGCCGAATCCGCCACCGTGCGCCCCCGCGGCCCACTCATCCACCGGACCTGCGGCGCCGGATCTCCAGGCGCCACAGGTCCTTGGCGAGACAGCCGCGATGGCGGGGGACCGGTGTCGTGGCGATCACGGCCGCGGCGCCTGTTCCATCGGATGGAGCGAGCTGAGGACATCATGTCGACCCCGGAGCAAACCCGATCATGAGCGCCGACTCGAAGATCGGCGTGGCCGAGCTGATCGAGATGATGGAGTACGTCGCAACGGCGGCGGACATCGCTGACGCCGATGCCAGGCGCCGCGTGCTCACCGTGGCGATCGCCAGGCAGGTGGACGCGCGGAGCGAAGGCTGGCGATCAGCCGCGTCGTTCGAGGCCAGGCTGCGGATGCAACTCGGCCACGACGCCCGCGCGATCGCGCTCCTCAAGTCCGTCGTTGGGCTCGAGGAGCAGGATTACCTGTCGTTACCGAACATCGTCCACGGCGATCGAGACCTGAAACCCCGGACGGCCTGAGGGTGGGTACTCGTCCCAATGAGGACGCAGATGACAGTAGAGGCAGATGAGCCGCGGAAGCGACGGAAGTACACGACGGCA
>JBGQCL010000278.1:0-15731 GCA_041495365.1 Kofleriaceae bacterium
ACGACGAGGCGACCCGCTCGCTCGCCCATGACACCAGCGGCGCCGTGCTGCGCCCGAGCTGAGCTCGAACCGCGGCGCGGCGCGGCGCGGCGCGGCCCGCCGCGCCGCCGCGCCGCCGCGCCGCCGCGCCGCCGCGCGTCACCTCACCTCACCTCACCTCACCTCACCTCACCTCACGTCACCTCACCTCACGTCACCTCACCTCAATTGGGTGCAGATCGGCTCACATCCGGAAGGCCGGATTCTGATCTGGTTTCGCGACGTTGCAGGTTGCAAGTAAGTATTGAGCCGAAATCGCAAGCGATCGATCTCCTTCGGGAATCCGTCTTTGTGGATCTCAACGCGGCTGCACCCACCTCAATTGAGGTCAGCCCGCCGGGTCCGCCAGTCGCGAAACAGCGCCGAGAACCGCGGATCCTTCTGCAGCGGGGCGAGGTCGTTGTCGGTCTCCATCTTCTCGGCGTGCTCGTACTCGTGCTCGATCGCGCGCGCGACCTGATCGAGCGCCCGGTCGATCTCGCCGACCGCGGCGTAGGCGCACGCCGCCGAGTGGAAGATGTAGGGGTTCTCCGCGCCATAGGGCTGGCCGCCATCTGCGAGCTCGACCGCGAGCCGGTATTCGCCGAGCGCGTGGGCGTGAATGCAGGCGTTGTTCCACGCCATGACGAGCGCGGTCCGGGCTTCGCCGGCGTCGCGGCCGGGCGACGGCAGCGACAGCACCTTGCGCAGGATCGCGAGCGCCTGCGGACGCTCCACCGAGAAGCTCGTGTTGTAGAGGTACGGCACGAGCGCCCCGTCGGTCGGCAGCCGGGCGAGCAGCGCACCGAGGTGACCCGGCGCATGGCTCGCCACGCTGCCGACCAGCTCGCACACTTCCTCGGGATCGGTGCCGGCGAGCGCGGCCTCGTCGAGCAGCTCCAGGGCGGCGGAGAGCTGGAGCGACGCGTGCTCGGCGATCTCGCCGACCACGAGCAGCCGCACGTCGCGGCTCGGCGCGCCGCGCGCCAGGCCGATCGCCTCCGCGACCCGGCGCTGGCGGACCAGCACGATCGCGAGGTAGCCGGTCGCGTCCGAGCTCGGATCGAACGCCAGCGCACGGCGGAGCAGGCGCTCGGCGACCGCCGCGGTCGTCGCGTCGTCGGGGTTGTGGGCGAGCGCGACCTCGATCAACATGCCGGCGAGCTCGCGCCGGCTCCACACGCTCTGGCCGACCGCCCACGCCAGCGCGGCCTCTTCGCCCTGGCGGCGAAACCGGTCGGCGTACGGGTTGCCGGCGAGGATGAACGGCTCCTCGGCCCGAGGCCCCCCGCCGCCCTCCCCGCTCTCGCCGCCCCGCGGCTCGCCGCGCTCGCCACCCCGTGGCTCGCCGCGGACCAGCGCGCGCGACTTCACCGCGTCGTCGACGCCGTCGAACCGCGCCCAGGTCACGGGCAGCACGTCGTGGATCCGGGCGACGATCCACAGCAGGAAGTGGACCTGGTCCGCCGGGGTCGCCGGGACCGCGAACCGCTCGACCCACATCAGCGCCGAGCGGTGGGTCCGATCGTGGACGACGTCGGCGCGCTGGAACGGCTCGAACTCCTCGACCCGCTCGTCCTGGTACACCGACAGCCACAGCGCGAAGAACGCATTGATCACCGACTCCTCGCCGAGCAGCGCCGGCCCCGACAGCTTGACCGCGATGCCGAAGCTCTCCCACTCGTAGTCGTCGATGATCTCGGGATAGCGCTCGATCGGAAAGTCGACCGTGTGCTCGAGCGGCGGCGGACCGTTGCGCCAGCGACTCTCCAGCGCGACCCCCCCGGTGCTGTCGTCGTCCTCGTCGTCGTCGTCATCCTCGTCGCCGCCGCGCTCTGCACCCGCGGCCGGCTCGCCGGAGGCAGCGCTCGCCGGCGCGTCCGGTGCGCTGTACAGCACCTCGGCCTCCTGCTCGAACACCGCATCGACCACCGCGGCCGGCGCCTTGGACGGCGCGGCCCGCTCGGCCGGCGACCGGGCCTCCGCCGCCGCGAGCTCCAGCCACGCGACCCCGTCGATCCCGGTCTCGACCTTGACGCACCAGATCGCATCGATCCCCCAGTGGACGCCGGCCTGCTCGAACGCCTCACGCTGGCGGTCGAGCTCGCCGGGCTCGTCCTTGCCCGGCGGCAGCCACGGCGCCGCGAGCCACTGGCGCGGGCGCCCGTCCTCCTCCTCGGTGCCTGCCTCGCTGGGCTCGGTGACCCCGGCGGCGCCGAGCGCGTCCCACAGCGCGCGCTGGGCCGGGCCGTCGAGCGGCCGCGCACTCCGCGCGATCACGATGCCACGCGCGAGGTCGCTCCGGCGCGGCTCGAGCCCGACGATCTCCACTGGGAGCAGCCTACCTCACATCGCGACGCAGGGAACCTGCCGTCGCCACTCGATCCGTCAGCACTCGATGATGTTGACCGCGAGACCGCCGCGTGCGGTCTCCTTGTACTTGCTGCTCATGTCCGCGCCGGTCCGCCACATCGTCCTGATGACCTTGTCGAGCGAGACCTTGTGCGTGCCGTCGCCCTGCAGCGCGAGCCGCGCGGCGTTGATCGCCTTCACCGCGCCCATCGCGTTGCGCTCGATGCACGGCACCTGGACCAGCCCGCCGATCGGATCGCAGGTCAGCCCGAGGTTGTGCTCCATGCCGATCTCGGCGGCGTTCTCGACCTGCGCCGCGGTCCCGCCCATCACCTCGGCCAGCGCGCCGGCCGCCATCGAGCACGCGACCCCGACCTCGCCCTGACAGCCGACCTCGGCGCCGCTGATCGATGCGTTCTTCTTGTACAGCGCGCCGATCGCCGCCGCGGTCAACAGGAACCGGATCGTGCCCTCGTCGTCGGCGTTGGGCAGGAACCGCCGGTAGTACATCAGCACGGCCGGGACGATGCCGGCGGCGCCGTTGGTCGGCGCGGTCACCACCCGGCCACCGGCCGCGTTCTCCTCGTTGACCGCGAGCGCGAACAGGTTGACCCAGTCCATGATCATCAACGGGTCGCTCGCGCCCGCCGGATCGCTCTTGAGCTTGCGATGCAGCGCGGCCGCGCGGCGGCGGACCTTGAGCCCGCCGGGCAGGATGCCCTCGCGCTCGCAGCCGCGCTTGACGCAGGCCTCCATCGCGTTCCAGATCGCGACCAGCCTGCGCCGGACCTCCGCCTCGGGGTGCAGCGCGGCCTCGTTGTCGAGCATCAGGCCCGAGATGCTCTTGCCGTGCTCGACGCTGTGCTGCAGCAGCTCGGCGGCGGTGTTGAACGGATACGGGACCTGGGCCCGCTCGGCCGGCGCGCTGCCATCGGCCGGCGCCCCGGCGTGGTCGACGACGAACCCGCCGCCGACCGAGTAGTAGATCCGCTCGGCGATCACCCCGCCGGCGGCGTCGAGCGCGGTGAACCGCATGCCGTTGGCGTGCAGCGGCAGCTTGTCGCGGCGATGGAACACCAGCTGGGTCTCCGGATCGAGCGCCACCGGGTGCTTGCCGAGCAGGCGGACCTGCTTGGCCGCTGCCTGTGCCGCCACGCGGGGCGCGACGCTATCGACGTCGACGGTCGCCGGCTCCTCGCCCTCGAGGCCGAGCAGCACCGCCCGGTCGCTGCCGTGGCCCTTGCCGGTGTGCCCCAGGCTGCCGAACAGCTCGACCTTGACGCTCGCGGTCCGCGCCAGCTCGCCATCGGCATCGAGCCGCTCGGCGAACCGACGCGCCGCGCGCATCGGGCCGACCGTGTGGGAGCTCGACGGGCCGATCCCGATCTTGAAGATGTCGAACACGGAGATGTGCACGTCGCCTCGATTCTACCGCTCGATGCTAGCGCTCGATGTTACGCCCTCGGCCTGGGTCAGAACAGGATCCGGGTCTTGATGCTGGTCGGCAGCGCGGCGATCCCGCGCGTGACGTCCTGCGAGACGTCCTGATCGAGGTCCATGACCAGGTAGCCGATGTCGACGTCGGTCGACAGCACCTGGGCCCGGATGTTGGCGTTGCAATCCGACACGATCCGGTTGATGTCGCGCAGCACGCCCGGCACGTTCCTGTGCACGTTGAGGATCCGGTGCGCGCCCCGGTCGACCGGCAGCTCGACGTGCGGGAAGTTCACCGCGCCGGTGGTCGCGCCGGTGTTGACGTACTTGATCAGCGCGGCCGACACCTCGCGGCCGATCGCCTCCTGGGCCTCCTCGGTCGAGCCGCCGATGTGCGGCGTCAGGATCACGTTGGGCAGCCCGCGCAGCGGCGAGGCGAACCCGTCGCTGTTGCCCTCCGGCTCCTCGGGGTAGACGTCGATCGCCGCACCGCCGAGGTGGCCGCGCCGGATCGCGTCGGCCAGCGCGTCGATCACCACCACGCTGCCCCGGCTGGCGTTGAGCAGGCAGGCGCCCGGCTTCATCCGGGCGAGCTCGTCGGGCCCGATCATGTCCCGGGTCCGCGGGGTCTCCGGCACGTGGAGGGTGACGAAGTCCGCCACCTCCAGCACCTCCGCGAGCTGCGCCAGCGCGCGGTTGTTGCCCATCGGCAGCTTCGCGGCGATGTCGAAGAACACGACCCGCATGCCGAACGCCTCGGCGAGCACGCCGACCTGGCTGCCGATGTGGCCGTAGCCGACGATGCCGAGCGTCCGGCCGCGGACCTCGTGGCTGCCGGCCGCGACCTTGCGCCAGCGGCCGTCGTGGACCTCGCGCAAGCGGTCGCCGAGGTGGCGCGACAGCATCACGACCTCGGCGAGCATCAGCTCGGCGACCGAGCGGGTGTTCGAGAATGGCGCGTTGAACGCCGGGACGCCGTGCCGGTTCGCCGCCCCGAGTGCGATCTGGTTGGTGCCGATGCAGAACGCGCCGATCGCCAGCATGCGGCTGGCCTCGGCGAGCACCGCCGGCGTCACCTGGGTCTTGCTGCGGATCCCGAGCACGTGGGCGTCGCGCACCCGCTGGACGAGCTCGCCCTCGGGCAGCGCGGTCCTGGCGGTCTCGACCTGGAAGCCCGCGGCGCGGAACGCCTCGACCGCCACCGGGTGAATGTTCTCCAGCAGCAGGATCTTGATCTCGGACTTGGGGAACGACGTCTGCGCCACGGGCTGCGTCATACCTCGCATCGCGCCCGCCGCACAGCGAGCATCGCAGATCACAGATCGCGGGAATCGCGCGCCGCGAACGTGTTGCAGGCGTCGAACCGCCCGGCCTCGAACCCGGTGCGGAACCAGCGCACGCGCTGTGCCGAGGTGCCGTGGGTGAACGTCTCGGGGTTGACCTCGCCGCCGGCCTGCTTCTGCAGCCGGTCGTCCCCGATCGCGGTGGCCGCGGTGAGCGCGCTCTCGATATCGCCGGCCTCGAGCAGTCCCTCGCCCCTGGCGTCGTGGCCCCACACGCCGGCGAAGCAGTCGGCCTGGAGCTCGGTGCGCACCGAGATGTCGTTGCGGCCGTGGCCGCGGCCCATCCGCTGCGCGCGCTGCTCGACGCCGAGCAGCTTCTGCAGGTGGTGCCCCATCTCGTGGGCGAGCACGTACGCCTGCGCGAAGTTTCCCGGCGCGCCGAACCGCTGCCGGAGCTCGCGATAGAACGACAGGTCGATGTAGGCGTACTCGTCGGCCGGGCAGTAGAACGGGCCGATCGCGCTCGACGACCGCCCGCACCCGGTGTCGATCGCGCTGGTGAACAGCACCAGCTTGGCATGCCGGTACGGCTTGCCCTCGGCCTGGAACCGGGTCTCGAACACGTGCTGGATGTCCTTCATCGCGAACTTGACGAACGCGACCAGCTCGCGGTCGGGATCCGGACCGCTCGGCGGATGTGCCTGGTCCGGCCGCCGGGTCGCGACCGGCGCGTGGCTGTGGCTGAACAGGCCGCTGACGTCGACGCCGAACAGGCGCGCGACGACCACGATGACGACCACGGTGGCCAGGCCACCGCCGGTCAGATGCATCGCGCCGAAGCCCCCGCCGCCCCCGCCGCCGCGGTCTCCCCGCTCGTCGACGACGTCCTCGTTCTCGGTGCCAGGAGTCCACTTCACAGCACCAGGGTACTACAGTGACGCCATGTCGCCTCGTGCCAAGACCGCCACCAAGGACGCCAGGCCGGCCACGACGCGCAAGCGGAAGAAGAAGGTAGAAGCCGGCTCGGTCGGCCTCGCGGCCGGCGAGGTCGCGGCCGGGTCGGCCCCGGGGACGCTCGCCCCGCTGCGCGCCCGGATCGAGGCCGCCGGCGGCGCGGTGCTCGCCACCTACCGCGAGCCGTTCGGCGGCCACTGGGTCGCGCTCGCCGCGCTGCCGCTCGACCAGGTCAAGCCGACCCCGTACCAGCGCGAGCTGTCCAAGGCCCACACCGATCGGCTCGCCGCGGTGATCCCCAAGGTCGGCCGGTTCCTCGACCCGGTGATCGCCGTGGCCGACCCCGACGGCTCGGGCTTCATCTCGCCCAACGGCATGCACCGGCTCGCCGCGCTCGGTGCGCTCGGCGCCCGGACCGTGATCGCGCTGGTCATCCCCGAGCCGGAGATCGCGTTCCGCATCCTCGCGCTCAACACCGAGAAGGCTCACAACCTCAAGGACAAGGCCCTCGAGGTGATCCGCATGGCGCGCGCGATCGCCGCCGACCCGAAGAAGGCCGGCACCAGCGAGGCCGACCTCGCGTTCGAGCTCGAGCAGCCGCAGCTGGTCACGCTCGGCGTGTGCTACGAGAAGAATGCGCGGTTCTCCGGCGGCGCCTACAACTCGGTGGTCGCGCGCACCGAGGTGTTCTCCACCGAGCCGATGAAGCACAGCCTGACGCTGCGCGAGGCCCACGCCGAGCGCCTGCTCGAGCTCGACCAGGCGGTGACCGCCGCGGTCGCGCGGCTCAAGGAGGCCGGGTTCACCAGCGGTTACCTCAAGCCGATCGTCGTCGCCCGGATCAATCCGCTGCGCTTCATCAAGGCCGGCAAGGACGACGCGCGGCCCGACTTCGACAGGACGATCGACCGGATGCTCGACGGCGCCAAGAAGTTCGATCCGGCGAAGGTCCGGGCCCAGGACGTCGCGATCGCCGCAGCGGTCGGCGGCGGCGAGGACTGATCCGCCGGCTCAGAAGTAGTAGTGGATGCCGGCCATGCCGGTCACGCGCCCGGAGGTGTTGCTCGTCAGATCGAGCTCCGAGATGTCGGCCGCACCGATCACGATCCCGCCGGTGAACGACAGCGCGACGTTCGAGACGATGAACGCGCGGATCTGGAAGCTCGGCTCGATGAACACGTCGGTGTGGCGGTTGGCGGGATTGTTGGCATCATTGGCATTCTCGATGCCGAGGCTGCCGCCGAGGCTGAAGTCCGACGTCGCGGTCGACGCGATGTGGAAGAAGAACCGGCCGCCGACGTCGACCGTCGAGTTGTTCGGCCCCTGGGCATCGAAGTAGCCGAAGAAACCGCCCGCGTGGAACTTGCCGGCGTCGTAGTTGACCGACAGGCCGCCGAGCCCGCTGATCTGGAGCTCGGCGCCGACGCCGATCGAGTTGGGCTGGCCGCCCGCACGCGCAGTCCCGACAGACGCGAACACGATCATCGCTGCGAGGAAAGTCGTCTTCATGCGCGGCATGCTCACCCGTCGCGCCGTCCGGTGCAAGTCCGTCAATGGTATGGTGAAGTGTGCTCTCCGCCGAGCTGGACCTGTGTACGATCGATGCACGCCACTGGAAGAACTGGTGGCGCTTGCTCGTCCCGCCGCGCGTGCTCGCGCCGGCGCGCTGGGCCCTCGCGATCCTCGATCGCGGCGCGCTGGTCCAGCTGATCGTGCGCGGCGAGGGTGCGCGCGAGCTCGTGCCGCTGCCCGGGCTCCCCGAGGTCTCGGCGAAGGCGCTCGCGAGCTACGCCCGCACGCTCGGCGTCGCCGCGGTCGTCGTCGTCGAGCGCCGGCTGCTCGCCGAGCTGTCCGCCGAGATCGAGGGCGCGCTGCAGCTCGATCAGGACCTCGTCGCGCAGGGCCTGATCGTCCTGCGCGCGCTCAAGCGCCACGCCGGGCGCGGCGTGTGGACCGAGCCCGCGCTGCTCGATCTGCTGCCGACACCGAGCTACGAGGCGGTGCAGCGGACGTTCGATCTGCTGGTGCCGGATCGCTCCGCGATGGTCGCGTACATCATCGACGACGATCGCCGCGCCATCCACGCCTCGATCATCGCCGTCAAGGCCGGCGGCGACGTGACCCGCGCCGCGACCCACCGCGCGATCGCCGATCTCGTCCCCGAGGCCAGCTTCGCGCGCGACTGGGAGACCGGCCATCGCCGCGTGCTCACCGCGGTCGAGGACCGCTTCGCCCGGCCGAGCATCGCGCTGTTCGCCGAGCGCGCGACCGTCCTGGGCGTGCTGACCGGGCCGAGCGATCAGCTCGCCCGCGAGCTCAACGCCCGGCGCGTCGTGATCGACCCTGCGCCGGCGTGGCTGCTCGGCCTGCTCGGCGGCGCCGCCGTGGCCGCGCTCGCCGGCCGGGCCGCGACCGCGCTCGCCGGCATGCTGCCGCAGTCGACCCGCGAGCGAGCGTCCGCGCTGGCGTCGCGCGCCCGCGACGCGATCAAGGACAGCGGCGCCCATCCGTTCGCGCTGCTCGGCTTCGACCCGCTGGAGCTGTGGGCGCGGCTCAAGCACTACTATCAACCCTGACCTCGGCAACCCTGACCTCGGCAACCCCGGCAAACGGGGCGGCGCTGTCCCCGGCCGCGTCACCGCAGGTCCGGCGCGCGCACCGGCAGCGCCGCCGCCAGCCCGGCGAGCTCGGCGATCTCGAGCGTCTCACCGCGCCGGACGCCGTCGATCGCGGTCGCCGCCAGCGCGGCGTCGACCTCGGCGTCGGTCCACACCGCGCGCAGCGCGTTGCGCAGGGTCTTGCGGCGCTGACCGAACGCGGCGTGGACGACCCGGCTGTAGTGCTCGCCGTCGGCGATCGGCGCGCGCGACGCACCGCCGGGCAGCGGGACGAGCTTCACCACCGCCGAGTCGACCCTGGGCGCCGGCGCGAACGACCCCGCGCCGACCTTCGCCACCATCGACACGTCGGCGTACGTCCGGATCATCACGCCGAGCGCGCCGTACGCCTTGGTCCCCGGCGACGCCAGGATCCGATCGGCCATCTCCTTCTGGAGCATCACGACCGCGCAGCGCACCACGGCGCGCGCGTCGATCACGCGGAACAGCAGCGGCGCCGCGATGTGATACGGCAGGTTGCCGCACACCGCGATCGCATCGCCGCGCCAGCGCGCCGCCATCTTCAGGTCATAGCGCAGCGCATCGCAGTCCTCGATGTCGACGTTGTCCACCCCGCCGAGCTCGGCGCGCAGCACCGCGATCATGTCCGGGTCGCGCTCCAGCGCGATCACCTTGCCCTCCGGCACGCGCTCGGCCAGCCGCGCGGTCAGCGTGCCGAGCCCGGCGCCGACCTCGACGATCCAGTCGTCATCGCGCGCCACCGTCGCATCGACGATCGCGCGGAACACGCGATCCGAGATCAGGAAGTTCTGCCCGAACCACTTCTTGGCATGCAGGCCGTAGCGGCCGAGCAGCACGCGGGCGTCCGGGAACGGATGGGCGCGCCGGAGATCGCGCTCCGCCCCGTTGCCGCCGGTCATGACCGTCTCCGGATCCGGATCCGGAGCTGAAGCACGCTGCTCGTCACCGGTCTGGATCTACCACGCGATCGGCTGCGCACCTGCACCCGTCGGCGCCGCGACCGCCACACATCGTTGCGGTCGACGCCGGCCAGCAACCGTGGCGACCGCTGCGCATCAGCCCGCCGCGACCGCTGCCGCGATCACCGTCCCGCCCCCCGGCCCCCCGGCGCCGCGGCCACACTCCGTCCTGTACTTCATCCCCGGCTCCCGGTTTTCTCACACCCGCCTCGGCAGCGGCGCGCTCGGCACCGCATCCAGGTCCAGCCCGTCGCGATCGCCGCGCACCAGGCGGTGGTAGCCCGCGGCCGCGATCATCGCGGCGTTGTCGGTGCAGCGCGCGGGCGGCGGCACGTGGACCCGGAAGCCATCCTCGCAGCCCGCCGCGGCCATCGCCGCGCGCAGCCCCGAGTTGGCCGCCACGCCGCCGCAGATCTGGACGTGGGCCAGGCCCTCGCCGCGCGCCGCGCGCCGGGTCTTGCGCACCAGGACCTCGATGATCGCTGCCTGGTAGCTCGCGCACAGATCGGCGAGCGCCTGCCCGTCGGGCACGCCGTGCGCCCGCACGCGGTGCAACAGCGCGGTCTTGAGCCCGCTGAACGAGAAGTCGGCGCCGTGCTCGCCCGCCGTCATCGCGCGCGGGAACGCGACCGCGCCCGGATCGCCGCCGCGCGCCAGCCGGTCGATCACCGCGCCGCCGGGGTAGCCCAGCCCGAGCAGCTTGGCGCCCTTGTCGAACGCCTCGCCGGCGGCGTCGTCGCGCGTCGCCCCGAGCTCGACCACGTCGGCGTGGCCGTTGACCCGGACCAGCGAGGTGTGGCCGCCCGAGACGATCAGCGCCAGGTGCGGCATCGGCGGCTGGTCGGGCTCCAGGAACACTGCTGTCAGGTGGCCCTCCAGGTGGTGCACACCCACCAGTGGCTTGCCCGTGACCCACGCCATCGCCTTCGCGGTCTGCAGCCCGACCAGCAGCGCGCCGATCAGCCCCGGCGCGTGGGTGACCGCGATGCCATCGACGTCGTCGAGCGCCATCCCGGCGCGCTCCAGCGCCGCCTGGACCACCGGCACGACGTTCAGGATGTGCGCGCGCGACGCGAGCTCCGGCACCACGCCGCCGTAGCGCGCATGGACCTCGTGCTGCGACGCGACGACGTCGGAGCGCACGGTGCGGCCGTCCTCGACGATCGCCGCCGCGGTCTCGTCGCACGAGCTCTCGAGCCCCAGGACCCGCATCACCGCGGCTCGTCGAGCAGCCGCTCGATCTCGGCCGCGCCCGCGGCCTTGGGCGACAGCTCGAGGAACCGCGAGAACGCCGCACGGGCCTCGTCGCGCCGCCGCGCGGCCCACAGGATCCGCCCGCGCTGCTCCCACACCGCGCCGTAGCTCGGCGCCAGCTCGGCGGCCGTGTCGAGCGACATCAGCGCGTCGCCGACCCGCCCCAGCCGCTGCTCGGCGCGCGCCCGCAGCATGTAGCCCTTCGCCGTCCGGTGGACCTTGATCGACGACGCTGCGAGCTGGAAGCCGTGCGTGAAGTCGCCTTCATCGAGCGCGCTGCTCGCCTGATCGCACAGCGCCTTGGCCTCCGCGATCCAATCGCTCGCCGATCGGACCGCCGGCCGGGCGGCGTCGGAGGCCCCCGCGCCGGCCCGCCCCCCCGCGCTGGCCCGGCCCGCTCCCTGCGCTCCGCCACCGCCGGCAGCGGATCCCGCGTCCGCGGTGCGAACTTCTGCCGCGCCGGCCGGCGATGGCGGCGCCGGCTCACGACCGCTTCCCGCAGGCGCTTCCGGCGCCTCGCTTCCGCCGCCGGCACCCGCGCGGCGCGGCGGAGAAACCGGCGGTGCGGCAGCCGGGTCCTCGGTGTTGCTGCCCGCCGGCGACGGCGCCTGCGTCGCGCCGAGCGGTGGCTCCGCCGGCGTCCCGGGCGATGGATCGCTCGAGGGCCCGGGCGAGCCCATCGGGGCGTGATCGCCGGCCGGCGTCGGGGCGTCGTGCACGCCTTCGACCGGCAGCTCTGCGGGTGGCGCCGGGTGCCGACGGAGCCGCAGCAGCCCCGCCGTGGCCGCGAGCACCAGGGCCACGACGATCAGCAGCATCGCCACGAGGCCCGGGCCGCCGCCCTCCACGGGCCGGACCATGCGCAGCAGCCGGCGCGCCCGGCTCACTGCGGTCACTCCGCTGCCCGGCAGCGTGACCCGCAGCGTCGGCTCGGCCGGCGATCCCCCGACCTCGATCGCCGGCGTGGGCCGGGCAACCAGCACCGACGACGTCGGCGTCGGCGTCGGCAGCGACTCGGCCAGATCCTGGGGCAGGATCGGCAGCTCGCGCGTGATCCGCCGGGGCAGGATCGTCACCAGCTCGCGCGCCGTCTCGCTGCGGATCGGACGCACCTGTCCGAACGTCGCCAGCTCGCCCGACGCCTCCGCGCGATCGCGCCCGAGGGAACCGATCATCCGCAGCCCCGAGTCCTCGCGCTCCGGCCGCGGCCCTCCGGCCGGTTCGGCTCCGTTGCGGCGCGCGTGCGCCGGCCCGGCCTCCGCGGCGTGGCCGTTGGTCGTCGGCGGCGAGCTCGCGCCGCGCACCCCGTTGGTATGGCGCGGCGCCGGCTGCGGCTCGTCGTCGCGGCTATCGTCGAACAGCGTGGGCTCGACCGCCTGGGCGGCGGCGACCGCCTCGTCGATCAGCCGCAGGCTCGACGGCCGGTAACCTCCCATCAGCGGCCCCGGCGGCTCTGGCTCCGCGGCATCCTCCACCGCGCTCGCCGCCGCGCTCGCCGCGCCGGCTGCCGACGGCGCGCTCGCCCCCGACGTCCCGGCCTCGGCGCCGGCCGCTGCCAGATCGGACGCCGGCGCGGCGGCCTCCCGCGCGGCACGGTGGTCCTGGGCGCCCGGCTCGCCCGCGACCGGCCCCGAGGTCTCCTCGCGGACCGGCGCCGGGCCATCGACCTCGACCAGCGCCACGTGCTTGCCGGTGTCGCGCCGCGGAGCCTTGCCGGGATCGAACCCGTGGTCGAGGTCCATCAGCAGCTCTTCGAAGTACAGCCGGGAGATCGCCTGCAGGCACTCGAGGTCGCCGAGGTCCGATGCATCGATCACCTCCAGCAGCGTGCGCTTGCCGTCGACCAGCCGCAGGATCCGGTTGTTGTCATCGGGGACGTCTCCCAGCCGCCCCGCCAGCTCGATGGTGTCGACCTCGAAGCGGTGGGTCAGCGGCGGCAGCTGCTCGAACAGCCGCGACCATTCGTCGAGCCGCCGCATCCCCTCCATCAGCAGCGCCTGCGAGCTCATCGCGATCACCTCGCGCCGCCGCACCGTCCGGAACACCACCTCGAACTCGCCCTCGCTCCAGGTCAGCAGGCGGTACACCGCGTCCTCGCCCTGCAGCGACCCCGCCTCCGCGTCGATCACCCGGCCATCGCGGAAGTAGATCGCCGCCTGCCGGCCGCGCTCGCCGACGAACTGGATCACGCCCGACTTCCGGCTGATCTCGATCGTCTGGATCACGTCGACCACCGGCATGTCCCCGACCCGGCCGGCGAACCGCGTCCGACCGTCGCGTCGCTCCTCGAACCGGACCCGCTGTCGCTTCTGCAGCAGGATGTTGATCCGGGTGACGATCTCCTTGATGTAGATCGGCTTGGTCAGGTAATCGTCGACGCCGAGCTCCAGCCCGCGGATCTTGTTCTCGATCGCAGCCTCGGCGGTCAGGAAGATGAACGGGATCTCGGACCACTCGGGAGTCGCGCGCACCCGCCTGCGCAGCTCGAACCCGTCGCCATCCGGAAACGCGATCTCCGAGATGATCAGATCCGGTGCGTGCAGCTCCAGCTTGTCGAGCGCGTCCTGAACCGAGGTCGCCGCGGTCACCATGAAGCCCGCCTTGCGCAGCGATACCTCCAGCACCCGCAGGCTGCGAGTGTCCCCGTCGACCAGGAGCAGGCTTTGCTTCGACACGCAGATCGGAGGAGGTGACGTGGGCGTGAGACGGCGTGCAATCGTATCGAACTCGCCACACCGTCGCCAGAAGCCTAGCCTGGGCGCGGTGATCGAGTCGTATATAGGCGCCGCCCCTACCCGTTCGCCCAGGCGCCGACGCGAGCGCCGCCGCCACAACCTCGACGGCGCCTCGTCCTCCTCGGCCTGATCCACCGGCTCCGCGCGGGAGCGTTTTCTCACCCCAGCCGCTTGCGGCCCCCGGCCGCGGGCGTTTCGATCGCGACCATGTCGTGGCCACCTCGCGCACGCCGGCTCGGCCCGCGGCCCCCGCGCGCTCGCGCGGTCCCTCCCGCTCGACCCGCAGGTCAGCCATGACAAGGCCCTCCCGGACGCCTCCCACAGGCCGCTCGAGTCGCACAGCTCGCCGGCACTCCCGCAGCCCGACGACGTACCTCCATGGCTCCCATCCGGACGATGTCTGTCGCGACGGCCACCGCACGCGGCCCATCCGCTCATGACCGCCCTCGCCGAGGCCCTCGCCGCGCTCGGCCTGCCGGCGACGCTGGAAGCGCCGCTCGCCGACTTCGCCGCGCTATTTCACAAATGGAATCAGCGGATCAACCTGTCGGCGGCGCGGAGCGAGCACGAGTTGCACGACCACATCGTCGATTGCCTTCACCTCGTACCTCCGCTCCGCGCCGCCGCCGCCGCCTGGCCGCCACCCCGGCCCATCCCCGTCCTCGATGTGGGCTCCGGCGGCGGCCTTCCAGCCGTCGTCGCTGCGATCTGCATCCCCGACCTTCGCGTCACCGCCCTGGAGCCTATCCACAAGAAGCACGCCTTCCTTCGCGCTGCCGCCCGCGAGCTCGCGCTGCCTGGCCTCGAGCCGCTCGCCGAACGCGTCGAAGCCCATCGTCGCCACGCCTACGCAGCGGCCATGTCTCGCGCGACCCTGGACCTCCGCGACTGGCTTCTGCTCGGCCTCCGCCACGTCGCCGCCGGCGGCGTCGTGTTCGGATTCGAGGCGATTCCCCGCGACGATCTCCCACCCGGCACCCTTCGCTACCCCTATCTGCACCTCGGAAGGCCCCGCGCGATCGTCGCGCTTTCGCGGGCATCGTCCCCTTCCACCTGACTTCGCGACCCGCTCGGCCTGGCAGCCGACGCGGCCGTTTCAGCGGCTTGCGACGTGCGTCGAGGCGGCGTTCGCCACCGTCGACACCGTGCCGAGCGAAACGATTGCGCCGAGAGCCACGAACGCCGCAAAGATCGCATCGCGAATGCGCGACTGGCGCTGCCGAATAGCAATGTTGTCGAGGTGATTCATCGGTTCGCTCCCTTGATGTGCTGCCCTCTAATACAAGAGCGAGACCAATTTCAATCGACTCATTCCAACTAGTTGCGAGACGCAACCCTCGCCTGCGACAGTCGCGTTGACGACGCAGCCGTTGCCCCTGTCGCAGGCCCCGCCGGCGCTGCCCCCCGAGCGCCGCCACTGAGGCACCGTGCTGGCGCGCTGTCGGATTCCCGCGCGTCGGTCACAGCCCTCCGCGCCGAGCTTCCCGCGACCGCGGCCGCAGCATCCCCGCTGGGGCTGTGTCCCGACCTCGCGCGTCGGTCACAGGCTCCGCGCCGAGCTCGCGCCGATCGCTGCTACTACCTTAATTTTCCTTGCAAAAATGTCCAATGGCGCCTGTGAATAACCTGTGAGGCCTACATCCACTCAACCTCTGTCGCCCGCTCCACGCTCGCACTCCCCTCCGCAGACCGCACACACGCTCGATCACGGCGCTGTCGGGGGCTCATCCTCGCGGGAATCCGCGGACCCCCCGTCTTGCTGCCCCACCTCTGACAATACTCAACCCCCGGTGCCTCGCAGTCACCGGCCGTGGAAGCTACCGCCCGGAGTGACCCCCGCAGCGCCTGGCGCTCGCGTTGCCGCTCGATCGGACGCAGCAGGCCCGGGACGCCTGCCTGCTTCCACAAGGGCGCGCGGCGCGGGCCCCCGCGGTTCCTGCGTCCTCTGCCGCTGGACCGCCGCCTTCGGTGGCCTCGCGCCTGCCTGCCTTCCACAAGGCTCGCGCGGCGTGGGCCCCCGCGGTTCCTGCGTCCTCTGCCGCTGGACCGCCGCCTTCGGTGGCCTCGCGCTTGCCCGCTTCCACAAGGCTCGCGCGGCGCGGG
>JBGQCL010000279.1:0-15729 GCA_041495365.1 Kofleriaceae bacterium
GGCCGGGCTCGACCGGTTCGCAACCGACCCGGGCTTCCAGGATCGGTTCCGCGCGGTCAAGCGCGCCGGCAAGCAGCGGCTCGCCGGCGTGATCCGCGAGGCGACGCAGGCCGACGTCCAGCTCGACTCGCTGTTCGACGTCCACGTCAAGCGGATCCACGCCTACAAGCGGCAGCTGCTCAAGCTGCTCCACGTGGTCCACGAGTACCTCGCGATCGTCGATGACCGGCGCGAGCCCGCGCTGGCGCGGACCTTCGTGTTCTCCGGCAAGGCCGCCCCGGGCTATGCGTTTGCCAAGGACGTGATCCGGCTGATCCACGACGTCGCCCGTGCGATCGACGGCGACGCCCGCGCCCGGCGCTGGCTGCGCGTCGTGTTCGTCCCCGACTACCGGGTGTCGGTCGCCGAGGTGATCGTCCCCGCCGCCGATCTCAGCGAGCAGATCTCGACCGCCGGCACCGAGGCGTCCGGGACCAGCAACATGAAGCTCGCGCTGAACGGCGCGGTCACGATCGCCACCCGCGATGGCGCCAACCTCGAGCTGCTGCGGGCGATCGGCCCGGACGACATCTTCATGTTCGGGCTCGACGTGGAGGCGGCCCGGACATAGCGGATCCGCCCCGGGGACGTGGTCGAGCGCGACCCGCGGGTCCGGCGCATCGTCGAGGCGTTCTCGGGCGGGCGGTTCGCATCGCGCGGTCCCAGCGGGGTGTGCTGGGTCGCCCGGACGCTGCTCGGGGACGACGCCTTCCTGCACCTCGCCGACCTGCCGGCGTACCTCGACGCGCAGGCGGCGGTCGCGGCGGCGTTCTGCGATCGCCCGCGGTGGGCGCGGATGGCGATCCGCAGCGTGGCGCGCGTCGGGTTCGTGTCGAGCGACCGGGCCGTCCACCAGTATGCCAGCGAGATCTGGGGCGTGCCGACCCGGTGACGCGCGGTGACTAGGCCCGCGCGATCAGGACCGCGGCGGAGCACGGCCCCAGCTCGTAGCCCGGCCCGGCGATCGGCCCGCCATCGCCGGCGTCGAGCGGTGGCGCCTGGCCGGTGTCGGCGATCGCGTGCCAGTGCAGGCCGGCCGGCGGCGAGGGCACCGCGAACCGGCACGGGGACTGGCCGGCGTTGAACAGCAGACCCAGCGCGGGCGTCTCGCGATCCCGCAGGACGCATCCGAGCTGCCGCGCCTCCGGGTCGTGCCACGCCGGCACGGCGCCGGAGGGCGAAAACCAGGTGACGTCGCGGTCGGTGTAGAACGCCTCGCGCCGCAGCACGGGGTGCGTGCGGCGAAGTGCGAGCATGGCGCGCGCGAAGCGATGGATCTCGCGGTGGCGGTCGAGCAGCGACCAGTCGATCCAGCTGATCTCGTTGTCCTGGCAGTAGGCGTTGTTGTTGCCGCGCTGCGTGCGGCAGAACTCGTCGCCCGCGAGCAGCATCGGGACACCGCGCGACACCGCGAGGGTGAGCAGGAAGTTCTTGATCTGGCGCAGGCGGAGGCGGGCGATCTCCGGATCGGCTGTCGGGCCCTCGACCCCGTGGTTCGCGCTGTGGTTGTCGTCGGCGCCGTCGCGGTTGGCCTCGCCGTTGGCCTCGTTGTGCTTGTGCGCGTAGCTCACGAGATCGTGGAGCGTGAACCCGTCGTGGCAGGCCACGAAGTTGATGCTGCACTCCGGTCCCTTCGCCGAGTTCTCGTAGAGGTCCGCGCTCCCGGCGAGCCGGCTGGCAAACCGGCCGAGCACCCCGCGGTCGCCGCGCCAGAAGCAGCGCACGTCGTCGCGGAACTTGCCGTTCCACTCGGCCCACCGGCGCTGCGAGAAGCTGCCGACCTGGTACGCGCCGGCCGCGTCCCATGCCTCGGCGATCAGCTTGGTGTCGCGCAGGATCGGATCCTCGGCGATCCGCTCGAGCAGCGGGGCGTCGGCCACGACGCGGCCGCGGCTGTCGCGGCCCAGGACCGACGCGAGGTCGATCCGGAAGCCGTCGACGTGGGCCTCGATCACCCAGTAGCGCAGGACGTCGAGCACCATGTCGCGCACGACGGGGTGCGACGCGCGGATCGTGTGGCCGGTGCCGGTGAAGTCGAGGTAGTGGCGTGGGTCGTCGGCCAGCCAGTAGTACAGCGCATTGTCCACGCCGCGCATGCCGATCGTCGGCCCGAGCTCGTTGCCCTCCGCGGTGTGGTTGAGCACGAGATCGAGGATGACCTCGAGCCCGGCCGCGTGGAACGCGCCGACCATCTGCTTGAGCTCGAGCAGCGCCGCGCCGTCGTCGCGGACGCTCGCGTAGCTGGCCTTGGGCGCGAAGAACCCGACCGGATCGTAGCCCCAGAAGTTGCGGAGCCGCTCGCCGGTGTGCGGATCGACGCGCGCGCACTCGTGCTCGTTGAACTCGAGGATCGGCATCAGCTCGACGGCGGTGACCCCGAGGTCCTGGAGGTACGGGATCTTCTCGATCAGACCGCGGTAGGTGCCGCGGGCCGCGACGCGCGAGCTGGGGTGCACGGTGGCGCCCCGGACGTGGAGCTCGTAGAGCACCGTCGACGTCCACGGCCGCCGCAGCGGCTGATCGCCGCGCCAGTCGAAGTCATCGTGGATGACCACGCACCTGGGGGCAGACGCCGCGTCGTCCCCGGACGGCGAGCCCCTGCGATCCGGCCGCGCCGCGTCGTGGTCGCGCGCCGCCGCGAAGTCGCGGCCGGGCGCCAGCGCGATCGCCGTCGCGTACGGATCGACGAACAGCTTGCTCGGGTCGAACCGGTGGCCGTGCTCGGGGTCATACGGCCCTGCCACGCGGTAGCCGTAGAGCTGCCCGCGCGGGATGCCCTCGAGCCAGACGTGCCAGATGTCGCCGGTCTTGTTGCGCGCCGGGTCGAGGATGATCGTCCGGCTCGGCGCTGCGTCGTCGCGATGCGCGAACAGATCGAGGCGAACGCCGGTCGCGTGCCGGCTGAGCAGCGCGAAGTTGACGCCGTCGCCGCGCCGGTGTGCGCCGAGCGGCAGCGGCACACCCGAGCGAACCGACTGCACCTCGCACAGCGCGAGCAGCCGCTCGAGCGCGGTGATCTCGTCTGAAATGGCCATCCCACCTCGTGTATCAGCGAATCGCCGCGGCCGGGTGGGCAGCCGGCCGAGTCGGTCCGCGACCTGCACCGGCGGGAGCGCTCCCGGTGTACTGTCGGCGTATGCCGCGCGATCGTCCGCTGCCCGGGGGCAAGCTGGAGTACGCCGTCCTCGTGGCGGTGTGGGAGGGCGGTGCGGTCACGGTGCGCGAGCTCCACGACCGGGTCGGCGTGCCGCTCGGGCTGGTCCACACCACGACCGCGCGCGTGCTCGATCGGCTCCACGCCAAGCAGCTGGTGGAGCGGGTCAAGGAGGGCAGGGCGTTTCGCTACCGGGCCACGGTGTTCCGGCACGACATCGAGCGCGCGCGGTTGACCCGGACGCTGTCCAGCGTGCTCGTCGGCGGAACCCGGCCCGCGCTCGCCACGCTCGTCGAGGTCATGGAGGAGCTCCGGCCGGGGCTGGTCGACGAGCTGATGGCGACGATCGATGCGATCCGGAGGTCTCGCCGTGAGCCGTGAGCTCGTGCTGGCGACCATGGTGGTCGTGCTGTGCGGCGCGGGAGCGTGGCTCGCGAGCTGGGTCCCCGCGGCGAGCGAGCCCGGCGATCGCCGCGAGCGGAGCGGCCGGCAGCTCGAGGCGCGATCGTGGCGCCGGATCTGGTGGACCTTGCTGCCCGCCGGGATCGCGCTGGCGACGATGTTCGGCTGGGCATTGCAGGAACCCAGCGTGACCGACGAGCTGCTGCTGCCGACCGCGGCGCTGGTCGTGGTCCCGATCGGCCTGCTGTGGCTGCGGTGCGCGGCGCGGGCCTGCGTGGCCCTGCGCAACCCCCGCGACATGCCTCCGATCGCGACGGTCGGGCTGCTGCGGCCCAGGGTCGTCCTCGCCGAGGATCTGTGCGGCACGCTCGATCCGGCCGCGCTGACGGCGGCGCTCGCGCACGAGCGGGTTCACGTCCGTCACCGCGATCCGCTCCGCATCTGGCTGGCGCAGATCGCGACCGATCTGCAGTGGCCGAGCCCCTGGGCGCGTCGCCGGTTCGAGCACTGGCTCGGCGCGCTGGAGCTCGCGCGCGACGAGGAGGCGCGGCTCGGCGGCGCAGCGGGCGAGGACCTGGCCGCCGCCGTCGTTGCCGTGGCGCGGCTGTCGTCGCGTCCGGCCGGCGCCGCGATGGCGGGTCTCACCGGCGCGGAGACGTCGCTGGCGTCGCGGGTCCACCGGCTGCTCGAGCCGGTGCCGCCCCACCGCGGCCGGCGATCCAGCCTCTTGCTCGTGGCGGTGCTCGCGGTGCTCGTCGCGAGCGTCGTGATCGGCGCCGCCCATGGCGACGACGTGCTGCGGGCGATGCCGTTCATCGGCGCGTGACGCGTCGGCTACGACGGAGGTCGTACTACGACGGAGGTCGTACTACGACGAGCGTCGTCAGGAATTCGACGCGCGATGATTGACGCCATCGCCGCACCGCGGAATGGTCGCGGCGATGGCCGACGCGAGACGCGCTTCGATCGCCGCCGGGCTCGCGATGCTGGTGACGGCATCGGCGCGCGCGGGCGATCCGCCGTCGCCGCCGCCGGCCCCGTCGAGCCCGACGGTCCCGGCGCCGCCCGGACCGGACCCGGACCCGGACCCGGACTCGAAGGACTCGATCCCGGTCGGCGAGATCATCGTCGTCACCGCGACGACGCCGCTGCACGGCTCGCACCTGCCCAAGGATCACGTGCCGGCGAACGTCCAGACGATCTCGGCGGAGGATCTCGCCGACCACAAGAGCCTCGACCTGTCAGCGTACATGGGGGAGGCGCTCGGCAGCGTCCACCTCAACGACGTGCAAGGCAACCCGCTGCAGTCGGATGTGCAGTACCGCGGCTTCCTCGCGTCGCCGCTGCTCGGCGCTCCGCAAGGCCTGTCGATGTACCTCGACGGCGTCCGCCTCAACGAGCCGTTCGGCGACACGATCAACTGGGATCTCGTCCCCTCGAACGCGATCCGATCGATCAATGTGATTCCCGGATCCAATCCGATCTTCGGTCTCAACACGCTGGGTGGGGCGCTGTCGCTGGAGACCAAGACCGGATTCTCCGATCCCGGGATCGAGGGAACACTGCTGTACGGCTCGTGGGACCGCAAGCTGCTCCGCGCCGGCGCCGGTGCGCACGGCGAGCGGTTCGCGATCTTCGCCGCGGCGCAGGTCTTCGATGAGGACGGCTGGCGAGCCGTCTCGCCGACGCGGTCGGAGCACGGCTTCGTGTCCGCGTCCTACCAGCACGCGGGCACGACCGCCGATCTCTCGCTGATCGGCGCAAACACCCGCTTGACGGGGAACGGCCCCCTGCCCGAGCAGCAGCTCGCCATGGACCGCACCACGTTCTTCACCGCACCCGATCGCACCGAGAACCGGCTGTTCATGGCGACCCTGCGCGGAGAACGCCCGCTGGCCGCGCACCTCCAGCTGTCCGGCATGACCTACCTCAGGACGAACCGCACCGGGACGGTCAATGGCGATCAGCACGACTGGGCCGCGTGCACCGCGATGCCGGGCGCGCTGTGCTCGACCGACGAGCACGGCAACGAGACGCCGGTCGTCGACCCGGTGGGGATGCCGGTCGCGTTCAACGACTCCTACGATGCCGCGAACAACCGCACGGACACGCGGCAGACCAGCTACGGCGCCGCCGCGCAGCTCGCCGTCGACGCGCCCCTGGCCGCGCGCGAGAACCACCTGTTCGCCGGTGCCGATGCGAGCCAGAGCCGGATCCGGTTCCGCTCGCAGACCACGGTCGGCACGCTCGACGCCGATCGCGTGGTCGCCGACCTCGGCTTCGTCGATCCGGCGGCCCCGATCGCGGTCGACAGCACGGTCGACAACCTCGGCGTCTATGCGACCGATACGTTCTCGATCCGTCCCGACCTGTTCCTCACGCTGTCGGCGCGCTTCAACCTGACCCGGCTGGCCCTGGACGACCGGCTCGGCGACGCGCTGTCCGGCGATCACTCGTTCCACCGGCTCGATCCGGCCGCCGGGATCAGCTATCAGCCGCGCCGCTGGCTGGGCGGCTACGCCAGCTACAGCGAGTCCAACCGGGCGCCGACCGCGGTCGAGCTGACCTGCGCGAGCCCGACCGATCCCTGCCGGCTGCCGAACGCCTTCCTCGGCGATCCGCCGCTCGCGCAGGTCGTCGCGCGCACGGTCGAGCTCGGCGTGCGCGGCACGGCGCGGCCGTCCGGCGTCACCCTGGACTACGACCTCGCGGCATTCCATACCGTCAACTCCAGCGACATCCTGTTCATCAGCTCGGGCATGGTGGCCAACCAGGGCTACTTCGCGAACGTCGGCGACACGCGCCGCCAGGGCATCGAGGCGGACCTGACCGGACACCGCTGGATCGGCGGTCTGCGCATCGAGGGGAGCGTCCATTACACATTCATCGCCGCGACCTTCCAGACGCCGTTCACGGCGCCGAGCGCGCTCCACCCCGACGCCGTCGATGGACGGATCGACGTGCTGGCCGGCGCGCGCCTCCCGTCGGTTCCGCGTCACGTCGCCAAGCTGGCGGTGAACCTCGCGTCCGCATCCGGGCTGTCCGGCGGCGTGAACCTCGTCGCCAACACCAGCCAGTACCTTCGCGGCGACGAGGCAAACCGGCTGGCGCCGGTTCCCGGGTACGTCATCGTCAACGCGCGGATCGCGTACCGGGTGGGGTCGCACGCGTCGGTGTTCGCGCTGGCCAGCAACCTGTTCGACGCCGGGTACTCGACGTTCGGCGTGCTCGGGAACGCCACGGGCGTACTCGGCCCGGCGTACGACAGCCCGCGGTTCCTGGGGGTCGGCGCCCCGCGCGCGGCATGGCTGGGCGTCGACCTGAGCGACTGAGACGACACCGGGCGTTTCCAGACATTTCCTGACGCGTGTCGCGGTGATGCGTACACGGCCGGCAACCTGCGATCGATCGTGAGCCTGACCTTCGCCGTATCGAGCACTAGGCTCGACGCACTGACCTGTTGTAGAGCAGAGTTGGAGGTCTCTGTGAAAACAGCAGTACGATGGATGGTCGGCGGCTGGACGGCCTGGGCGTGGATGCTTTGTCTCGTGGCACTCGCCGGCTGCGGGCGACGGTCGAGCGAGCTGCGGGTGGGAGTGGCGCGGAGCAACCTCGGCGCGCTGTCCGGAGAATCGCAGATGGCGACCTGGACCTGCACGGGAGACCCGTGCCCCTGGGGGGACGAGCTGAGCAATCCCGCGCTCGCCTGGCCGGTGGAGGCGCAGCCGGTCGGCACGCGGCTGGGCTACACCGTGTCACCGGCGGTCTACCTGCCGGCGAGCAGCGCCAACGGCCTGACCGTGACGATCGACTCCGGCAACGTGCGTGTGTATGCGGGCGAGCCGCAGGAGTCCTCGCACCACCGGCTGACGTTCCTGTCGGATGGCGAGAGCTTCGACGTGTCCGGTCTGGGCCCCGACGAGGTGCTGAGCGTGCAGTCGGATGACCCCTTCACCTATCACGTTGCGCCGACCGAGCCGGGAGGCCCGGGAGACCAGCCCGACGCCGGGACGCCGGGTGCCGATGCCGGGACGCCGGATGCCGACGCCGGGACGCCGGATGCCGACGCCGGGACGCCGGATCCCGATGCCGGGACGCCGGATGCCGACGCCGGGACGCCGGATGCGCCGCCGGCCGACGCCGCCGTGCCACCCGATGGTCCGGCCAGCGCGTCGCAGGCGATCACGTGGACGTGCACCGGTCGCCAGTGCCCGTTCGGTCCGGAGCAGACCGGCCAGGCGCTGGTGTGGCAGGTCGAGCGAGGCGCGATCACGACCCACCTCGGCTACACCGCGTCGGCGACGGTGTACCTGTTCGGGAGCCGGGCGAACGGCGCGGACATCTGGATCGAGACCGGCGCGGCCGACCTGCAAGCGGGACTGCCGGGCGACATCTGGCCCCGCACCCTGGCGACCCTGCACGCCGGGGACGCGTTTCACGTCACCGGGCTGGGCAACGGCGAGGTCCTGAGCGCGCAATCCGACCAGCCGTTCACCTACTGGGTCCGCCTGCCGCCCGCGAGCGATCCCCCCGGCGATCCATCCTCGGGTGGCCCGGGCGACCTGATGCAGGCGATCCCGTCGCTGTGGCGCTGCAACGACGTGCCCGGTTGCTTCAGCGACGACTGGACGGGCGCGGTCATCGCGTGGCCATCCTCGACGGCGAACACGAGCAATGACCGGCCCGGGAACCTGTCGCGCTCGGTGTTCTCGTGGGACGGTACGCCGCTGTATCCGTACATGGGCGCCTGGGCCGAGGGTTGCGAGATCACGGGCGAGTCCGGCATCGCGCGGGTCATCGAGTGGCAGCGGGGCTCCGGCCAGTGGCGGGACACCTGGCTGTATCCAGGACAGACCCACGTCATCCGGCTCGTCCCGCCGGAGGACGGGGCGCTGATCGAAGGCTACGACGCCTCGCCGGGGTTCAGCGTGTCGGTGCGCAACTGCACGCCACAGCCGCTGCAGCCCTGACGCCGCTACACTCGGCCCGCTCACCGGGTGCCGATCGGGCGACGGCCGCACCAGGAGGCGCTCGATGTTCCCTCGCGCCCGGCGACTCGGCGTAGGATGACGCGACCGTCGCCCGAGCTGGGCACGGCATCTCGACACGAGGTTGCGCATGACCCCTGACGCTTCGTATCCCGACACCCGCCTGCTCATCGACAACCAGTGGCGCGACGCCGCGGGCGGCAAGACGCTCGACGTGCTGAACCCGGCCACCGGCGAACGCATCGGTCGCGTGGCCCATGCGTCGACCGCCGACCTGGACCTCGCGCTGGCCGCCGCGCGGCGCGGCTTCGACACCTGGCGCTGGGTGCCGGCGAACGAGCGCGCCGCGATGATGCGCACGGCGGCGGGACTGGTCCGCCAGCGCGCCGACGCGATCGCGCGGCTGCTGACCCTGGAGCAGGGCAAGCCGCTCGCCGAGGCGCGCGGGGAGGTGCTGGTCGGCGCCGACATCATCGAATGGTTCGCCGACGAGGGCCGGCGGGTGTACGGCCGCATCGTGCCGCCGCGCAACATCGCGGTGGACCAGCGCGTGCTGAAGGAGCCGGTCGGGCCGGTGGCGGCGTTCACGCCGTGGAACTTCCCGATCAACCAGATCGTGCGCAAGCTCGGTGCCGCGCTGGCGAGCGGCTGCTCGTTCCTGGTCAAGGCCCCGGAGGAGACGCCGGCATCGCCGGCCGCGCTGCTGGCGACGTTCGTCGACGCCGGCGTGCCGCCGGGCGTGGTCGGCCTGGTGTTCGGCAATCCGGCCGAGATCTCGAACTACCTGATCTCGCACCCGGTGATCCGCAAGGTGACGTTCACCGGCTCGACGCCGGTCGGCAAGGAGCTCGCCGCGCTCGCCGGCCGGCACATGAAGCGCGCGACGATGGAGCTCGGCGGCCACGCGCCCGTGATCATCGCGGACGACGCCGACGTGGCGCTCGCGGCGAAGACGACCGGCGCCGCGAAGTTCCGCAACGCGGGGCAGGTGTGCATCTCGCCGACGCGCTTCCTGGTGCACCGCAGCGTGCGCGACGAGTTCGTGCGCGCGCTGGTCGACCACGCCGAGAAGCTCAAGCTGGGCGACGGCCTGGCCGAGGGCACGACGCTCGGGCCGCTGGCCAACGCGCGGCGGCTGGCTGCGATGGGCAAGCTGATCGGTGACGCACGCCAGCGCGGCGCCCGGGTGCTGACCGGGGGCGAGCGGGTCGGCAGCGCCGGCAACTTCTTCGCGCCCACCGTGCTGAGCGACGTGCCGCTCGACGCCGACGTGTTCAACCACGAGCCGTTCGGTCCGGTGGCCGCGGTGCGCGCGTTCGACACGCTGGACGAGGCGATCGCCGAGGCCAACCGTCTGCCCTACGGGCTCGCGGGCTACGCGTTCACCCGATCGATCCGCAATGCGCACCTGCTCGCGCAGCGCCTCGAGCTCGGCATGCTGTGGATCAACCAGCCGGCCGCGCCGTCGGCCGAGATGCCGTTCGGCGGCGTGAAGGACTCCGGCTACGGCTCGGAGGGCGGACCGGAAGCGATGGAGGCGTACCTGGTCACCAAGAGCGTGTCGATCATGACCGGCTGAGCGCCCCGTCGAAGACTCGATCGGCGCCCGGTCAAGATCGCATCAAGATCGCGAGAAGGCTTCGTAGCGGTGCGCTGCCGGACGACGGACAGCGGCGACACATCCGCTAGACTCCGGACAGCATGAGCGCCGTTGACGTACCGCTCGCGCTGCACGGAGGCACGTGAGGGTCCTGCTCGACTGGTTGCTCGGCCGGCCGCTCGCGACGCGGGAGGAGGAGAACCAGCACATCGGTCCGGGAACCGGGATCCCGGTGCTCGGGCTCGATGCGCTCGCATCGGCGGCGTACGGCCCCGAGGCCGCGCTGACCCTGCTGATCCCGCTCGGCGCGGCCGGCCTGGCGTACTCGCTGCCGATCCTCGCGATCATCTGCACGATCCTCGTGATCGTCTACCTGTCCTATCGCCAGACCATCGCGGCGTACCCCAACGGCGGCGGGTCGTACACGGTGGCCAAGGAGAACCTCGGGTCGCACGCCGGGTTGCTCGCCGGGGCCGCGCTCGCGATCGACTACATCCTCAACGTCGCGGTCGGGATCTCCGCCGGGGTCGGCGCGCTGGTCTCGGCGTTCCCGGCGCTGCTGCCGCACACCCTCGTGCTGTGCCTGGTGATCCTCGCGCTGATCGCGGTGGTCAACCTGCGCGGGATCAAGGAGTCCGGCCTCGCGTTCATGGTGCCGACCTATGCGTTCGTCGGCTCGCTCGTGATCGTGCTCGCCATCGGGCTGATCCGGGCGGTCGCGTCGGGCGGCGCCCCCGAGCCGGTCGAGCGGCCGCCCGCGCTGCCCGCCGCGGTCGAGGTCGCGGGGGCGTGGCTGCTGCTCAAGGCGTTCGCCAGCGGGTGCACCGCGATGACCGGCGTCGAGGCGGTGTCGAACGCGGTGCCGATCTTTCGCAAGCCGGCGATCCCGGTCGCCCAGCGCACGCTGACCGCGATCATCGCGATCCTGATCGCGCTGCTCGCCGGCATCGGCTACCTGTGCAAGGCGTACGGCATCGGCGCGACCGAGCCCGGCACCGCCGGCTACCAGAGTGTGCTGTCGATGCTGGTCGCGGCGGTGCTCGGGCGCGGCGCGTTCTATTACGTCACGATCGCGGCGGTCGTCGCGGTGCTCGCGCTGTCGGCCAACACCAGCTTCGCCGACTTTCCCCGGCTGTGCCGGCTGCTCGCCGAGGACCGCTACCTGCCCGGCACGTTCGCGGAGCGCGGCCGCCGCCTGGTGTTCTCGACCGGCATCCTCGTGCTCACCGCGCTGGCCGGCGCGCTGCTCGTGGTGTTCGGCGGCATCACCGATCGCCTGATCCCGCTGTTCGCGATCGGCGCGTTCCTCGCGTTCACGCTGTCGCAGGCCGGCATGGTCGCGCACTGGCGCAGGGTCGGTGGCCCCGGCGCGCGCCGGTCGATGCTGGTCAACGGCGCCGGCGCGATCGCGACCGGGGCGACGCTCGTCGTGGTCGCGGTGTCGAAGTTCGACGAGGGCGCGTGGCTCACCGTGCTGGTCGTGCCGCTGCTCGTCGGGTTCTTCCTGCGCGTCAACGGCCACTACCGCAAGGTCGGCCGCCAGGTCGTGACGATCGAGCCGATGGAGATGCCCGACCGCGTCGATCCGGTGGTCGTGCTCGCGGCCGGCAGCTGGAGCAAGATGACCCAGCAGGGCCTCAAGTTCGCGCTGCGGCTGTCCGACGACATCTACGTCGTCCAGGTCAAGACCGAGACCAGCACGATCGAGGACCTGTCCGACAACTGGGAGCTCCTGATCGCGAACCCCGCGCGCAGGAACCGGATCACCCAGCCCAGGCTCGTCATCTTGACCTCGCAGTACCGCCAGTTCCTGACGCCGTTCGTCGACTTCATCAAGAAGCTGGAGGTCGAGCATCCGGATCGCGACATCGCGGTGGTCATCCCCGACCTGATCATGAGCCACTGGTACGAGGGCCTGCTCCACAACAACCGCGGCACGTTCCTCCGCATGATCCTCCGCGCGCAGTGCTCGGACCGCGTGGTCGTGATCAGCACGCCGTTTCATCTCCGCGACTGACGTCGTTCGTGCGCGCGCGCGCGACAGGGTCCGAGCTCCGGCCGCGCACCCCGGGCAGGCCCGTGAACCACACGTGCGACGCGCCTGCCACGGAGACCCACCTTCATCCGGGACCCGACGCCGGGGTCTTCACGTTCCGCCAGCGATGGTCGAACTGTGATCGTGATACGGTACCTTCAGGAGGTAGCGCATGGTGGTGGACCGCTCGTGGGTTCGATGTACATGTATTGGGTGGAAGCGTACGGCCGTGGTCGCGGTCGTCTGCATCGCTCCGTTCATCGGGTGCGGGGCGGATCCAGGCGCGACGGACCCGGGCACCCCGCCGACCGGCGATCCGGGGACCGGACCCGGCGGCGGCGGCAACCTGACCTGCGGCCACTCGAGCTTCCCGTCGAACGCGACGCTGTACCAGGACATCTCGGCCGCGCCGGTCGATTCCCAGTCGGCGGCGATCATGGCCGCGCTCGACGCCCGCAACTGGGGCGACCCGAGCGAGCGCCAGACCCTCGGGGTCGACTTCTCGTTCGAGGTCAACTGCGCGGCTCCCGGCGTCACCCGCCGCATGTACACGCAGACCGACGACACCCAGCCCGACTGCGATCTGGCGGCGGTGCCGGTGCCGAGCGGCGGCAAGACCGAAGGCTCCGACAACTATGCGTGCGACGGCGGCGACTGCCACATGATCGTCTACCAGGGCACCCGGCTCTACGAGCTGTACCAGGCCAGCATCACCGGCGGCGCCGCGACCGGCGGCACGTTCGAAGGCACCTGCCTCGCGATCTGGGATCTCACCCGGGATTACTGGAGCCCGGCCAACCACTCGCCGGACTACAGCCGCGGCGACGCGTGCGACGGCGGCACCGCGGCGGACCTGCCGATCGCGCCGATGCTGATCACCGCCGAGGAGCTGAACGCGGCGATCGCGGGCGACGGCATCCTCCATCACGCGCTGCGCTTCACGCTGGACAACAACCGGATCAGCTCCACGGGCTACGTCCACCCGGCGACGCACTATGCGTTCGGCGGCACGACCGGCGGCGCGGATTCGCTGCCGATGGGCGCGCGCCTGCGGCTGCGCGGCGACTACAAGCTCGACGGTCTGCCCAGCGCCGCCGCCAAGGTCGTCGCGCGCACGCTGCAGCGCCACGGCATGTACCTCACCGACGGCGGCAACATCTACATCTCCGCGACGACCGACGCGGCCGACGCGATGGGCGGCTCCGACCTGGGCGCCATCCGTCCGCACGACTTCGAGATGGTCGCCAGCGGCCAGCGCATCGGCCGCCACGACTACGACTGCAACCGCACCCCGGTCACGAACTGACGAGGCGCGGGACCACGGTGGCCACCTATCGCCAGTGGGTCGCCGGCCTGTACCGCAAAGCTGGCAAGAGCTCTGCCTGATCGTCGGACGAGCGCGCCGGGCGGTCCGCTTGCCGGTGCGCTGGGGGATGCCGCACCCATCAAATCTGGATGCGATTCGAGGAGTTATCGGCACGTGGCCCGTTGAAGGCAACTTCCGAGAACTCGGCCGTATAGTGGTCAGAGGAACGTTGACATGGCGGAGCGCGACACCGTGAACACGGGCAAGGAATCGAGCGCGTCGGGTCAAGACCTGCGACCCCGCGGAGCTGCCGCCGTGCAGGCACAGGCCGTTGGCAAGCGCACGCTCACGGAGTCTGTCGTTCAGCACAGGCCCGCGGTGCCCGGCGCCGACGGTGCGAGCGCTGTCCCAGCCGGCGCGAGCGACACCGCCGCGGTCCACGACGCCGCCGCGCATGGCGTCTCCGGCAACTCGACTTCGTTGCCCTACGCCGGGCAGATCCAGCAACTGTTCGGGCGCCACGACATCAGTAACATCGAGGCCCACACCGATGCATCGGCGACGGGCGGCGCCCGGGCGATGGGCGCGGAAGCCTACGCGACCGGCAACCACGTGGCGTTCGCGTCACAGCCGGACCTGCACACCGCGGCGCACGAGGCGGCGCACGTCGTACAGCAGCGCGCCGGGGTGCAGCTCAAGGGCGGAGTTGGCGAGGCCGGTGATCCGTACGAGCGCAACGCCGATGCGGTCGCGGATCGCGTGGTGCAGGGCAAGTCGGCCGAGGACCTGCTGCCCGGGCCCGGCGGCGGGGCTGGCCTCGACGCGCCGGTTCAGAAGAAGGACGGCAAGATCACCCACCAAGGCAACGTCGGCCCCGGGCAGGTCACGGCGCGCGAGAACGACTTCGATCCCCGCGACAAGTCCAACGACAACTACTCGCTCGACTATTCCGGCAAGGACGCCGACAAGGCGCACTGGCTACAGTTCGTCAACTTCTCGATGGTCGCCGACGTCCCGGGCACCGGACAGGTCTACAACACCGGGTCGATCGGTACGACGAGTGGCCACAAGCCGTTCTCGACCGACAAGGTCACGAACTGGTCGGTGGATTCGTCCGATGCCTCGAACCCGTACTACGAGGCCGCGGGCTCCAACGTCCGGACTCCGGGCAAGGGCACCAAGATCTTCGATGAACCCGGCGGTCCATCGATCATCGGGATCGCGAATCAATTCGTTTCCACCAAGGCCGCGAAGGCCACCAAGGTCACGTTCATCGCCCGGTTCGACACCTACCTGGTCATCGATGGCGCGGCGACGCATCACGTCGTCTGGAGCGCGACGACCGAGTACGATCCGGCCAAGAAGACCACCGCCGCGATCGCGTACGCGACGGGCGCGGCGGGCGACGTCAAGGGCCTGCCCGAGGACTTCAAGACCGTCCTCGATACGGCCTACGCCGGTAACAAGATCAAATGAGCCGCAGAACCAGCATGACGGCATGGGCCAGGATCGTCTGTCTGATCCTGCTGGTCGCGGGCGCCTGCGGTCACAGCAAAGGAACCGACATGAGTCACAGCGACGCAGAGGGGCTGTGGCAGCAGTCCCGCGAGGTCCCTGCTCCCGGCACCGAGAGCCACAGCCTGGCCGACACCTACACGTTCAAGTACCAGGGCGGCCTGGTCACGCTCCACCTGATGACGATCTCCAAGACGAGCTGGCGATCACCCGATGACTTCTACACGCTGAAGTCGCGCTGGCAGGGCGATGCGCTGCAGTACCTGACGCCGGTCGGCCAGTGGATCGACCTGGCGACATTCGAGGCCGGACGGTTCGTTGCGTCGGGTGACGGCAAGCGTCGCGAGTACGCCCGGATCACGCCCGACCAGATCGCCGAGTTCAGCGCCGGCATCCTCACGCCCGATCGTCCGGCTTTCGACTATTCGCGGTCGATGAAGTGATGGTTCCTGCCGCCGGCGCCATCCACCGCAGCCATGTAGACCCGAGGCGATCGTCATGACCACCGCCGGCCGGCCGGTAGCGTGGGCGTCGCGCATCCTGGCTAGCCCCAAAAGAAGCGCTTCCCCGGCCTGACACGCGGCTGGGAGGCGCCCTGGGCCAGTTGGCGAGACGTGCCGGCAGCGGTCGGAGGGTGGCTGCCGCCGCTTGAGCACAAAGATCGTCGTCGGAGATCGCGTCAACCTGGTA
>JBGQCL010000280.1:0-15692 GCA_041495365.1 Kofleriaceae bacterium
AAGCCGGGCGATTCACCCCTCCGCGCGTCGCGTCGCGCGGCCCTGCACCTGCAGGCTCTGTGCTCCCCGGGGACTCTCCTTCGACCGGCTGGCACCACCCTCACAGGTCGGCAATTCCCCCCTCCGCGCGTCGCGTCGCGCGGGATCATTGGTATGGTGCGTCGCCATGTCGTCGCGTCCGCCCGAGCAACCCGAGAGCACCCTGGCCCGCATCATGGAGGAGCGGCGGGGCAAGGCGCGGGCGCTGCGCGAGGCCGGGAGTGATCCATTCCGCAACGACCTCGGGCCGGCGATCTCGCTGGCCGCGGTCCGGGAGCGCTACCAGGCGACCCGGCCCGCGCCCGTCGATCCGCCGGCGCCGGGCGCGCCGCGCGACAGGAGCGAGGGCAGGGGAGATGGCAAGGGCGAGGGCATCACCCCGATCGACGGCGAGTCCCTGCGCGTCGCCGGGCGCGCGATCGGCAAGCGCGGGTTCGGCAAGACGGTGTTCGTCCCGCTGCGCGACGCCACCGGGGACCTCCAGCTCTACCTCAACGTCGATCACCTCGACCCCGACGACTTCGCGCGCGTCATGCCCCAGCTCGACGCAGGCGACATCGTGGTCGCCGAGGGCCCCGCGTTCTGGACCAAGCGCGGCGAGCTGTCGATCCTCGCCCGCCGGCTGTGGATCGCGACCAAGTCGCTGCGCCCGCTGCCCGACAAGTGGCACGGCATGACCGACGTCGAGCTGCGCTACCGCCAGCGCTACGTCGATCTCGCGATCAGCCCGGAGGTCCGCGAGGTGTTCCGCCGGCGGTCGCGGATCGTCAGCGGCATGCGGCGGTTCCTCGACACGCGCGGCTTCCTCGAGGTCGAGACCCCGATGATGCACCCGATCATCGGCGGCGCGGCGGCGCGGCCGTTCACGACCCACCACAACGCGCTCGACCTCGATCTGTACCTGCGGATCGCCCCCGAGCTGTACCTGAAGCGCCTCGTGGTCGGCGGGTTCGAGCGGGTCTACGAGATCAATCGCAACTTCCGCAACGAGGGGCTGTCGCGTCAGCACAACCCCGAGTTCACGATGCTCGAGCTCTATCAGGCATTTGCGACGTTCACCGACCTCATGGCGATGACCGAGGACATGTTCGGAGAGCTCGCGCGCGAGATCACCGGAGGCACGCGCGTGACCTGGGACGGCGTGGAGATCGACCTCGCGCCGCCGTGGCGCCGGCTGGCGGTCCGCGACGCGGTGGGCGAGCTCGGCGGGGTCGCCGACGCGTCGCGGATCTTCGAGGACCCGGTGTTCGCCGCCGAGGCGGCGATCGCGGCCGGTGTGCCGGCGGGCGACGTCCTGGGCGCCCTGCTCGGGGGGCTGAACGACCCGCTCGGCACGGACGCGGCCGCGCCGCACGCCGCGTGGCAGCACGCCGGGGAGCGGCCGGGACTGGCGCGCGGCATCGTGGAGCGCTATCCCGATCCGGAGACCCGGCGGATCGCGGCGGGCCACCTCGGGTACCTCGTGTTCGAAGCCACCGCCGAAGCCAGGCTGATCCAGCCGACGTTCCTCACCGAGTACCCGCTCGCGGTGTCGCCGCTCGCCCGCAAGAACGATCGGGACGGCGCGTTCTGCGACCGCTTCGAGCTGTTCATCAACCGCCGCGAGATCGCCAACGGGTTCTCCGAGCTCAACGATCCCGACGACCAGCGGGCGCGCTTCCTCGCCCAGGTCCGCGCCAGGGCGGCGGGGGCCGCGGAGACCATGGACTACGACGAGGATTACTGTCGGGCGCTCGAGGTCGGCATGCCGCCGGCCGCCGGGGAAGGGGTCGGGGTCGACCGGGTCGTCATGCTGCTGACCGGCCAGCCGTCGATCCGCGACGTGATCCTGTTCCCGCTGATGCGTCCCGAGTAGGTGGCCCGAGCCGTGAACCGCGCCGTGAACGACGAATCGAAGATCGCGAAGCGGCCGGCGGCCCGCGCCGAGCGCCCCCGCTTCGGCCTGGGCTACAAGTCGTTCGTCGCCTGGCGCTACCTGATGGACGCACGCCGCGAGTCCCGGCCGATGACGCTCCGGATGCTGCTGATCGGGGCCGCGGTGCTGGCGGGGACCGCGCTGCTGCGCGCCTTCGTCGCGTTCGAGCCGCTGCACGGCTACGATCCGCTGGAGATCGTCGAGCTGGTTGCGCTGGGGTTCGTCGTCGTCGTCGTGTTCGTCGGCGTGCTGCCGCACTCCAAGCTGCTGCTGATCTGCGCGATCATCGGCCTGGCGGTGTTCGTGCCGTCGCTCACGGGCTACCTCCTGCTCAGCCACGGCGTGCTGAAGTCCCACTTCGATCTCGACCGGATGCTCGCGCTCGAGCAGGGGCTGAAGATCGCCGCGGCGATCGGCGCCGGGTGGACCGGCCTCTGGATGTTCTTCGGCCTGCTGCGCATGCGCTTCACGTTCTTCACCACCGTGCCGATCGGCGGGGTGTGGATCGGGACGGCGGCGCTGGTGATCGTGCTCTCGGTGATGGGCGGCTTCGAGTCCGACCTGCGCGAGAAGATCCTCGGGTCCAACGCCCACATCCAGATCACGCGCGAGGACGGCGACTTCGTCGACTGGCGCGCGGTCAAGGCCCGGATCGATGCGATCCCGGGGGTCGTCGCGTCGACGCCGTACGCGGTGAGCGAGGTCGTGATCGCGGCCAACAGCACCGGGCAGAACGTCATCATCAAGGGCATCGATCCCGCGACGGTCGGCAAGGTGACCGAGCTGGTGTCGGATCTCGAGGACCCGGGCGCGATGAAGCGGCTGTTGCCGCTGGTCGACGATGTGCACGACCTGCGCGTGCCGCAGACGCCTCGGACCGGCCCGGTGATCGATCCGCCGCCGTCCGACATGCCGATGCCGGGCGATCCGATCGACTTCTCCAGCCCGGAGTCGCGATCCGGGTCCGGCTCGGCGGGTCCGTCGGCCAGCGACGGCAGCGCCCCCGGATCCGGCGCGGCCCCCGGTGCGGGCGACGCGCCGGGGGAGGGCGACGCGTTCGGCGGCGACGCCGTGCGGGTGATCGGCGAGAACGATCCGCCGCCGCGGCGGCCACGCGCGCCGCCCGGCGATGTCTCCGGCGCACCGTCCGGCCACGCCGGGTCCAGCACCGGCCCGGGGGACGCGCCGGGCGCCGTGGTCGATCCGCCGCCGCCCGACCTGGTCACGTCGGACGAGCCGCCGACCGACTACAGCCAGCCCGATTACCTCCAGGACGCGATCAAGGTCATCGATCCGCCGTTCGACACCCCGTCGATCTCGCGGCGTACCCAGTCGCTGCCCGGCCTCCTGGTCGGCCGCGAGCTGGTCAAGCAGATCCACCTGTACACCGGCGAGGAGGTCCGCGTGGTGTCGCCGCTGTCCGACCCGGCGAACCCCGACGCGAACGGCACGCCGATCCCGTTCAACCGCGACTACCGGGTCGCCGGCACGTTCTTCACCGGGATGTACGAGTACGACCTCAAGTACGTCTACGTCACGCTCGCCTCGCTGCAGGACTTCCTCGACCGCGGCGACGCGATCGACGGCATCGAGGTCCGGGTGACCAACCCGTACGACAGCGACGCGTTCGTCGCCGAGTTCCGGGCGGTGTTCGGTCCCAGCTACCGCGTCCAGGACTGGAAGGAGCTCAACCGCAGCCTGTTCTCCGCCCTCAAGCTGGAGAAGATCGCGATGTTCCTCGTCCTGGGCATCGTGATCCTGGTGGCGTCGTTCTCGATCGTGGGCAACCTGATCATGGTCGTGGTCGAGAAGGCCCGCGAGATCGCGCTGCTCAAGACGCTGGGGGCCAGCGACGCGGGCGTGATGCAGCTGTTCGCCATCCAGGGCCTGATGATCGGCCTGATCGGCACGGTGCTCGGGGTCGCCACCGGGCTGCTCGGCTGCTGGGCGCTGAGTGAGTACGGCTTCCCGCTCAACGAGAACGTGTACTACATCGACCGACTGCCGGTGCACGTCGACCCGGGGTCCGTGCTGGCCGCCGCAGCCGCAGGCGTCCTGATCAGCATCGGCGCCACGCTGTACCCCGCGGTGGTGGCTGCGCGGGTACGCCCTGCTGCGGGGATGCGCCACTAGCGTCCGGGATCCGTGAAGAGCTGGTAACAACACCCACATCGTGGGCCCGTGAATCCGCCCGGTTGGCGGTGGCACGAGGAGTGCTTGGAAGGTGGCCAATGAAGACCGCGCTTGTCCTGACCGGATGTCTCGCGATCTCCTCTCCGGCGTGGGCGGGCGTTTACCTCGGCGCCGCGCTCGGGAGCGAGCCGGGGATCAACGACGAGTTCGTCCAGGGTGAGGGGCAGCCGCTGGGCCGGAGCCTGCGTGGTCTCGCGGGGATCCGGTTCGGGCACCTGTCGCTGGAGGGCGCGCTCAACGGTTTCACGGTCCTCACGAACAACTTCGGCGAGAAGACCGCGTACCAGCTGTCGGGCGCCGTGAAGCTCAACCTGCCGCTCGGGAACGGCTTCGAGGCCTTCGCGCGCGCGGGGTTGGAGCGAACCTGGCTCAACCAGAGCGACGCGCAGAACGCGGCGGTCGACCTGGCGGGCGATGGCTACCTCGTCGGCGGCGGGTTCGAGTACCGGCTGGACGCCGTGATCGCCAACGCCTCGCTGTTCGTCGACTACAACGTCCACCACGCCACCCTGGACTCGCCGCGGATCACCGTGAATGCCACCGAGCGGATCTGGGGGCTCGGCATCCTCGTCGGGCTCTGACGCGGAGCTACCGCCTCCCGGCCTGGGCGGCCTGGGCGCGGGGCGACCGCGGCGCGCAGGTGCAGGCAACCATTGCGGCTCGGCATTGGTCCCATCGCGCGTTGACACCTGCGGCGCCACATGAGTAAGGTCCTGCGCCCTTTAGAGATTCCTCTGTGACCGACGCCTTCGAGCCCGCGCTGCACACGCCTTCCGCTCCGGCCGATCCCGCGATCGCGGCGCCGGCGCGCGGGCGCGGCGCTCATATCGTGGTCAAGGAGCTCGCCAAGTCGTACGACCACGGCGGCAAGGCCTTGCCCATCCTGTGGGACGTCGACCTCACGCTCGTGCCCGGCGACATGGTCGCGGTGGTCGGCGCGTCGGGCATCGGGAAATCGACGTTCCTGCAGATCCTCGGCACGCTCGATCTGCCCACCAAGGGCTCGATCTTGTTCGACGGCGAGGAGCTCACGGAGATGCCGCCGTCCCGGCTCGCCGAGTTTCGCAACCGCCGGATCGGCTTCGTGTTCCAGTTCCATCACCTGCTGCCGGACTTCACCGCGCTCGAGAACGTGATGATGCCCGCGCTGATCCAGGGGATCGCCACCGAGGGGGCGCGGCGCAAGGCGCGCGACATCCTCGGGCGGGTCGGGCTGGGGCATCGCCTCACCCACCGGCCGGGCGAGCTGTCCGGCGGCGAGCAGCAGCGCGTCGCGCTGGCCCGCGCGATGGTGCTCGAGCCTTCGCTGCTGCTGGCCGACGAGCCGACCGGGAACCTCGACCGCTCGACCGGCGAGGCGATCCACCAGCTGTTCCTCGAGCTCAACCGCGAGCGCGGCTCGACGCTGCTGGTCGTGACCCACAACCCCGATCTGGCGGTGCTCATGCCGCGCAAGCTACGCATGGTCGACGGGGGGCGCATGATCGAAGAGCGCAGCGGCCCCCTGGTTCGCGTCCCGGCGTCCGAGCCGGCTGTCCCCGATCCCGTCCCGTCACCCGACGCAGGAGCGGTCCCGTGAAGCGGTCCCTGTTGGTGTATCTGACATGTGCGGCGTTCATCGGCCTCGCCGTCGGGCTCCCCGGCGGTCGGGTCAGCCGCGCGATCGCACAATCGAGCCCCTCGGCGAGCTCGCAGGCGGCCGCCGGCGGTCCGGTGACGCCCGGACCTGCCGTGCAGGGCCGGCCGATCGAGCGCGTCCAGTTCCGCGGCAACCGCAAGGTCGAGGACGACGCGATCCGCGTCCAGCTGCTGTGCAAGCCGGGCACGCTGTTCGACGCCGCGAAGCTGCGCGAGGACATCCGCGCGATGTGGAAGATGGGGTTCTTCGCCGACGTCAACGTCGAGGCCGAGATCGGTACCGCCGGCGGGGTGACGCTGACCTTCGCGGTCAAGGAGAAGCCATCGATCCGCAAGGTGCTGGTCGCCGGCAACCACGAGCTCGGCCTCGACAAGATCAACGAGGTGATCGACCTCGAGCTCGACACCATCGTCGACATCGCCAAGATCAAGAAGAACCGCGAGAAGATCGCCGACCAGTACGTCCAGAAGGGGTTCTACCTCGCCACCGTCGACTACGAGCTCAAGCCGGTCAACGAGGCCGAGGTCGACGTGTGGTTCAAGATCGACGAGAAGGCCAAGGTCAAGATCCGCGACGTCCAGTTCATCGGCAACCGGTCGATCCCCGACGACGAGCTCCGGCTCGCGATCCAGACCCGGCGCGAGGACGCGCTGTCGTTCCTCAACGACTCCGGCGTGTACAGCCAGGAGGCGTTCGAGCGCGATCTCCTGCTGGTGGCGGCGCACTACTGGGACAAGGGCTACGCCAACGTCAAGGTCGGCACGCCGCAGCTCCGGCTGTCGCGCGACAAGGAGTTCATGTACCTGTCGATCCCGATCGACGAGGGCCCGGTGTTCGCGATCGGCCAGGTCAACTTCAAGGGCGACCTGATCGGGACGCCGGCCGACAACCTCGGCAAGATCAGGATGCGGCCGGGCACCACGTTCTCCCGCACGCTGATCTCCGAGGACCGCGAGAAGCTGTCCGCGTACTACCAGGACCAGGGCTACGCGTACGCCAACGTCTCGCCGCTGACCAAGGTCGACCTGCCGAACCGCAAGATCAGCCTGACCTACGAGGTCGCGCGCGGGAAACGGGCGTACTTCGAGCGGATCAACATCCGCGGCAACTCCAAGACCCGCGACAAGGTGATCCGCCGCGAGATGAAGATCTCCGAGGGCGATCTGTTCAACAACACCAACCTCGAGGTCTCCAAGCGCCGGGTCACCGCGCTCGGCTACTTCGAGAACGTCACGGTGTCGACCAAGCGCGGCAGCTCGGACGAGTTCGTCGAGGTCAACGTCGAGGTCAGCGAGCGGCCGACCGGCACGTTCCAGATCGGCGCCGGGTTCTCGTCGGTCGAGAACTTCATTGCCCAGGCCCAGATCTCGCAGAACAACCTGTTCGGCCGCGGCCAGACCCTGTCCGTCCAGGCCCAGCTGTCGAGCCTGCGCCAGCTGTTCCTGCTGCGGTTCATCGAGCCGTACTTCCTCAACACGATGTGGACGTTCGGCGTCGACCTCTACAACCAGAGCATCGGGTTCGGCACGTTCTTCCGCAACTCGACGGGCGGCCAGCTGACCTGGGGCTATCCGCTGTCGTACGAGGCCCGCGCGTTCCTGGTCTACAAGCTCGAGAATGTCAGCATCACGACCGGCACCGGCGGGATCACGAACCTCGGCGCGACCCAGGTGCCGATCGCCGCGGCGAGCGTGGCCAACCTGTTCCGCGGCGGCTGGACGTCGTCGCTGCGCGCCTCGCTGCAGTGGGACTCGCGCAACAACCGGCTGTTCCCGACCAACGGCTGGTACGAGACCGCGTTCGTCGAGGCCGCCAACCAGTACACCGGCTCGCAGAACAAGTTCATGCGCGTGGGCGGCTTCCTCCGCCACTACCGCGAGCTGTGGGGGCCGTTCGTGTTCCACGGCAACCTCGAGGTCGGGATCACGACCTCGACCGATCCGCTCGGCGTGCCGATCAGCGAGCGCTACCTGGTGGGCGGCATCTTCGACATCCGCGGCTACGCGCCGCGCTCGCTCGGTCCGCAGCTGTTGACCCAGACGCCGGGCGACGTCGGCCAGAGCCTCGGCGTGCTGCCGCTCGGCGGCAACATGCAGGTGATCTTCAACAGCGAGGTCGAGTTCCCGCTGTTCAAGAAGATCGGGATCTCGGGCGTCGTGTTCTTCGACGCCGGCAACGCCTACAACCTCGAGGACCGCTACTGCTCCGGCCTGCAGCGCAAGAACTCGGCGGTGTCCATCAAGTTCGATCCGTGCTTCCGGGCGCTCGACTCGCTGACCTCCGGCCTGCGCAGGTCGGTCGGCTTCGGGTTCCGGTGGTTCTCGCCGATCGGCCCGCTGCGGTTCGAGTGGGGGATCCCGCTGGACGCCCAGGATACCCCGTTCATTCATGAGGACCCGCTGGTGTTCGAGTTCACGATCGGGAACTTCCTCTAGCTACCCTCTGGCCGCCTCACCTCGCCGGGGCTCGCGATGCTACGATGCGCATGAATTCCGTCTTGGAACCCCGGTCCAATCGTCGTATGAAGCGCTCGAGGTCTGCCATGAATCGTTATGCTGCTCTGGGTTGTCTTGGCCTTGGTCTGATGGTGAGCCCGCTGCTCGGCGGGATCGGGCGCTCCGCCATCCCGGCGAACCCCAAGATCGCCGTCGTCGACATCGAGAGCATGCTGTCGACGACGCCTGCCGGCAAGCGGGCCAAGGAGGCGTTCGACAAGACCCGCAAGGCCAAGCAGGCGACGCTCGACAAGGAGCAGGAGGACCTCAAGAAGGCCGACGCCGACCTGGTCAAGCAGAAGGCGGTGCTCAAGCCCGAGGTGTTCGAAGCCAAGCGCCAGGAGCTCGAGAAGAAGTTCGTCGACCTGCAGCAGACCTATGTCAAGCTCGAGCGCGAGCTGGCCACCGACCAGGCCAAGCTGACCCAGGATCTGTTCGATCAGGCCAAGCCGAAGCTGGCCCTGATCGCCAAGGCCGAGGGCGTCACGGTGGTCATCGACAAGGGCCAGACGATGTACGCCGACCCGGCGATCGACCTCACCCAGAAGCTCAACGCCGAGATGAAGTGATCGCCCTCGGGTGATACAACCAGGCGCATATGGCGCCTGATGTCGCGATGAAAGCCGAGCAGATTCTCGGCCTTCTGCCCCATCGCTATCCGTTCCTCCTGATCGATCGCGTGCTGGAGGTCAGCGCGGATCGGGTGCGGGCGCTCAAGAACGTCTCGTTCAACGAGCCGTACTTCCAGGGCCACTTCCCGGGCGCGCCGGTGATGCCGGGCGTGCTGCAGATCGAGGCGATGGCCCAGGCCGGCGCGATCCTCGCGGTGCAGACGGTCGCGTTCGATCCCGCGACCCACGTCATGCTGTTCATGGCGATCGACGCGGTGAAGTTCCGCAAAGCGGTGGTCCCCGGCGACCAGCTGATCATCGACGTCGTGCCGCTGCGCAAGGGCAAGATCTTCAAGATGAAGGGCGAGATCCAGGTCGACGGCCACACCGTGTCATCGGCCGAGTTCCTCGCCGGGCTCGTCGAGAAGTCGAAGGTCAAGTGACGGCCAGGGCCCGGCAGGCGCTCGCGCTCGCGGCGGTGCTCGCAGCGTGCGGCTGCGGCAAGAAACCAGCGCACCGGCAGGCCGGCGACGCGGCCGCGGTCGAGGTCGTGACCGCGCCGGTCGTGCCCGACGGCGGCTCGCCGGGCACGGTGTCCGACGAGGTCGAGCCCAACGACGGCAACGAGGTCGCGACCGTGCTGCCGCTCGGCGCCACGGTGCACGGCAAGATCGATCCGGACACCGACGTCGACCGCTACCGGATCGACGTGACCCAGGCCGGCGCGCTGTCGGTCATGGTCGACGGCCACGACGCGCTCGACCCGGTGCTCGAGATCGAGGACGCGAGCGGCACGGTGATCGCGCGCTCGGATCGCAGCGGCGCGCGGATCCGCGAGGGGGTGCCCAACCTCGGCGTGACGCCGGGGCGCTACACCGTGGTGGTGACGGCGAAGAAGCCACCGCCGCCACCGCCGGCCAAGAAGCGGCCGGCCCGCCGCCCGGCGCCCGAGCCGGCGCGGCCGGCCGGCGGGCCGTACGAGATCACCGCCGCCATGGTCGTGCCCGCGGCGGGGTTCGAGCACGAGCCGGACGACGATCGCGGCGAGGCCAACGACCTGATCGCCGGCGACACCGGCAGCGGGTACCTCGGCTGGTCCGGCGACGCCGACGTCTGGAAGATCTCGGTCGAGACGCTGTCGGCCCGGAACGCGCTCGACATCGAGCTGTCGGCGGTCGAGGGCGTCGCGCTGTCGCTCGAGATCTCCGACGGCATCGGCCAGCCGATCGTGACCCGCAAGGGCGCGCGCGGCGCCCCGCTGGCGGTGCGCGGCTTCGCGCCGGCCCTGCCGCCGGGTGCCCCGCCGTTCTGCTACCTCACGGTGCGCGGCGATCGCTCCAACCCGGAGACCGCCTACCAGCTCCGGGTCGCCGCCAAGCTGGTCGCGGCGGACAGCGAGGTCGAGCCCAACGACACGCCCGAGACCGCGACCTCGATGGCCGACCGCAAGAGCCTGCGCGCGCACTGGAGCACCGGCGACGTCGACTGCTTCGCGGTGCCGCCGGCCAGCACCACGCGGACGTACGACGTCTCGATCGATACGCCGCGTGATCTCGATCTCGCGATCGATCTGCTGATCGACGGCAAGCTGATGGAGAAGGTCGACCACCCCGGCAAGGGCGCCGCGGAGAAGCTGGTGATGACCGTGCCGCCCGGCGCGCACGCCGTGATCCGGGTCCGCGGCGCCGATCTGCCCGCCGAGGACGACTACGAGATCGTGATCAACGAGAGCGCGGCGGCGCCGTGACATCCCAGGGCCGCGGGCTATGGTGACGTCATGTCGGGGCGCGCCCGCAAGCTGGAGATCCTCGGCGCGCTCACGCTGGCCAACCTCGTGGCGTACGCGGCGCGCAACGAGCTGCTCGTCGTGTTCCCCGATCTGCACGCCCGGTTCAGGCTCGACGACGCGCAGTTCGGACTGCTCCAGACGTTCTTCATGCTGCCGCACGCCGCCGCGACGCTGCCGTTCGGCTGGGCCGGCGATCGCTACGACCGCCGCCGCGTGATCGCGATCGGCATCGTGCTCGCGAGCATCGCGGGGGCGGCCGGAGCGATCGGCCACGGCTACGCCGGACTGGCGGCTTCGCGCGCGTGCGTCGGGCTCGGCACCGCCGCGGTGGTGCCGGTCGCCAACTCGATCCTCGGCGAGGTGTTCGAGGGCCCGCTCAAGGCCAGCCGGATGTCGCTGTTCAACGTCGGGCTGTTCCTCGGCGGTGTGGTCGGGTTCGCCGCGGGCACCGCGCTCGGGTTCCCGGTCGTCGTCGTGGTGCTCGCCGTGCCGGGCCTCGCGCTCGCGGTGTGGATCATCGCGCTGCCGGTGCCGCGGCATCGCCAGCCGCCGCCGGCGGTCCGGTGGTGGCGCTACCTGACGCAGCTCGCGCAGCTGTTCGTCGCCGACGCCGGCGCGCTGCTCGCGATCCGCACGCTGCGCCGGATGATGCTGTCGGCGACCGCGATGGCGTTCGCGGCCGGCGGCTACGCCGCGTGGCTCAAGGAGTTCTTGACCCGTGACAAGGCGATGACGGACGCCGAGGCCGTGCGGCTGCTGGTGTTCACGCTGTTCGGCGGGCTGGGTGGCATCCTGGTCGGTGGCCGGGTGGCCGATCGGCTGCTCCGGCGGTGGGTCAGCGGGCGGCTGTGGACGATCGCCCTGGGGATGGCGCTGACGATCCCGTGCGCGGTGCTGTCGATCGAGCTGCCGAACGGCCCGGCGCTGTACGCGGCCGGCGTCGCGACGGTGTTCTTCATGAGCTGGTACCACGCGCCGATCGCGGCGTCGGTCGACGATCTCGCGCCCCCGGGCAAGAGCGTCACGGCGCAGGGCCTGGTGATCTTCACGATGCACATGCTGGGGACCGCGCCGGCGTCGTGGGTGATCGGAGAGATCTCGCAGCGCTCCACGCTGCACCTCGCGATGTGGGTGCCGACCGTCGGGCTCGGCGTCGCCGCGCTCGCGATGATGGTCGCGACCGCGAGCTTCGCCGCCGATCACGTGCGGGCGCGCGGTGCCGCCGCGCTGGGGTGATGCCCCGTCGGCGTGCCGAGGGAGCCCCGGCCGGATCGGCTGGCGCATCGCGCCGGGGGCCGCTATAACGGCACCACATGCGGGGTCGTCCTGCCGGTTTCGTCGTCCTCGTCCGCGTCTTCGTCCGCGTCTTCGTCCACGTCTTCGTCCTCGGGCTCGCCGTCGGCGCCGTGGCGTGCGCGCGCGGCACCGGCCCCGATCAGACGCTCGATCACTACGGCGTCGCGCTCAGGAACCACGACTTCGGCGCGGCGTACGACCTGATGTCGTCGGGGTTTCGCGTCAAGGTCTCGCGCGAGGACTACGTGCGGACGATGCGGGACAACGCGCGCGAGGTCAACGAGACCGCCGAGCGGCTGCGCGGCAAGAAGGGCAGCATGGAGGTCTCGGCCGAGTTCGAGTACGGCCTGGGCGACACGATGCGGCTGATCCAGGAGGACGGCCAGTGGCGGATCGCGACCTATCCGCTCGGGTTCTACGACCAGTCGACGCCCAAGGCGGCGCTGCGCTCGTTCATCCGCGCCTACCGGCTCGAGCGCTGGGAGGTGATGCTGCGGTTCGTGCCCAACAGCTACCGCGAGAAGATGAACGCCGAGAAGATGAAGGCCCAGTTCACCGGCCCGTCGCGCGAGCAGATGGAGAACCTGATCAACACGCTCGAGGCCAACGTCGACGAGCCGATCACAGAGCGCGGCAACGACGCGCGGATGAGCTACGGTGATCGCTACACGGTGCAGTTCCTCAAGGAGGACGGTGCCTGGAAGCTCAAGGATCTCGACTGAAGCCCGAGGATCTCGACGGAAGCCCGAGGGGTGCCCGAGGTTCACGACGCGTGTGCACGCTGGGAGCACAACCCGAGACTGGCCGAGACTGGCCGAGACTGGCCGAGACTGGCCGAGACTGGCCGAGACTGGCCGAGACTGGCCGAGCCTGGCCCAGACTGGCCCAGACAGGCCCAGACTGGCCCCAGGCTGGCCCCAGGCTGGCCCCCAGGGCGCCGACGCACCTGCGAGCTTCACGGATCGATCGAGCCCACGGACGTGAGTGAGCCACCTGCAACCTGGACATCGCGATGGGTCGAGTGGAACCCGGGTGGTCCACTCCCTGTGGGCGCTCCCGGAGGCGGTCCGCAAAAAAGTCAGAGCGCGCGTGAACCGTTCAACGGTGCGCCCGTGCTGAAGAAACTGCGACGGCTGTTTGCGTTATGGGGTTCACAGCACCCGGCGCGCCGCCGGGTTTTCCGCCGATCTCGGCGGGCACGGATTTCGTACTTCGGAAGTGGAACGCCCGAATTTCGATGCGTTAGAATAATTACGCGAGAAACAACGTCCCAAGGCCTATGGGTTGCACCATCCGGGCACAGGCGCTACGGATAGAAGAGCGTGCGTTCGACTAGTTAGCCCGCACATCAGCCCCCGAAAGGCGGTCCGCTATGTTGGATCCCTGGATCATCGAAGAAATCCTCAAGAAAGAAGAGGAGCAACGCCGCGAGAGCGAGCGTGGCAGGGTCGAGCTGCCGATCGATCGCCATCGCCCGGACGATCGTCCGGCCGTCACGCCGCCCCGCGAGGAGAGCGAGCGCGGCGTGGTCATCATCGACATCTGACGCAACGCTCAGAGAGGCCCCGACGCCGTCTCGCCGGCGCTCCGTGGCCCCGAGCGCTTCGCAGCGGGCACCTCCTGGCACTTTTGGTTCGCCCCTTCACGGCCCTCCGACACGAGGGCCGTTCGCGCTTTCGGCGAGCGTAGAGTGATACGTAGCCGGTGTGACACGCTCCGGGGGCCATCTGTTCACGATCGCGCTCGGCCTCGCCGGCTGGGTGGTCGTGCTCGGCTTGCCGGCGCTGGTCGAGCTACCTCGCCCCACCGCGACGCCGATCCTGTGGATCGCGCTGTTCATCGTGGTCATCCTGGCGGCGCGCGCGCTGGCGTTCCGCCTGGTCGAGGGCAGCGTGCTGTCGCTCGACTCGGCGTACTACGTCGCGGCCACGCTGTGCGTCGGGTCGTTCGGCGCCGGCCGGATCGTCGCCGCGGCGCTCACGCTCGACGCGGCGGCCCGGCTGTACTACGCCCGCCGGCGCAGCGGGAGCGAGGTCGCGGTGAGCTGGACCGAGCTCGGCTACGTGCTGTACTTCGGCGGCATGTCCGGCGGCCTGGTCGCGCTGAGCGGCTGGATCTGGCACGCCGACGCGCTGGTCGGCCGGCACGCCGAGACCGTCGAGGTCGCGCTCCGCGTGGTCGCGATCGACGCGCTGCTGCTCGCCGGCCACTACGCGCTGCAGGGCGTGCGGCTGCGCCTGTTCGGCCGGGCGTGGCGGGCCTACCTCGACGATCTCGCGCTGCCCGGGATCGTCGCCGAGGCGTCGCTGATGCCGATCGGCGTGGTGCTCGTGCTGCTCTACGATCCCGAACAGCCGCTGGGCTTCGCGCTGCTGTCGCTGACCTACCTGCTGATCAACCTGGTGTTCTCGCGGCTGTCGCGCACCCGCAAGCAGCTCGAGGAGCGGGTGTCCGACCTCGAGATCCTCAACGCCACCGCGCGGCGGTTCGCCGCCTCGCTCCAGCTCGAGGAGCTGGTCGAGGCGGTCGCGCGCGAGACCTGCAAGGCGATCCCCGAGGCCGAGGCCGTCGCGCTGGTCCACCGCCGCGCCGGTGATCGCGCCGGGCTGGTGATCGACGGCTTCGACCGGCTGACCGACCGGTTCTTCCGCCGGCCGATGCAGGAGGGGGAGGGCGCGGCCGGCTGGGTGATGACCCGCGGCACGACCCGGCGGATCGGCGATCTCAGCACCGATCCCGACATCGCGTCGCGCGGCGCGGCGCACGGCATCCGATCGTGGCTCGGGGTCCCGCTGTTCATGTACGGCAGCTGCGAGGGCGTGATCGCGGTGCAGAGCAGCCACGCGCGGGCGTTCCGCGCCGACCACCAGCGGCTGCTGGAGTCGCTCGCGCTGCAGATCGCCGCCGCGCTCCAGAACGCCCACCTCTACGAGCTCGCGATGGTCGACGGCCTGACCGGGCTGTTCATGCGGCGCTACTTCGACGCCCGGATCGAGGAGGAGATCGAGCGCTCGAAGCGCTACGGCAGCTCGTTCTCGGTCGTGATGGTCGACGTCGACGATTTCAAGCACCTGAACGACACCCACGGGCATCTGATCGGCGATCGCGTGCTGCGCGGCATCGCCAACGTCGTCAAGTCCCAGATGCGGGGCGTCGATACCGCGGCGCGCTACGGCGGGGAGGAGCTCGCCCTGATCTTGCCGCGCACCGAGATGGTCAGCGGCTACAACGTCGGCGAGCGGATCCGCGGCGCGATCGCCGAGATGCGGATCACCACCGATGGCGATCCGTCGCGCACGCTGCGCGTCACCGCGTCGTTCGGCATCGCGTCCTACCCCGAGAGCAAGGCGCGCGACGGGGAGGATCTGGTGCGCAAGGCCGATCGCGCGCTGTACCGGGCCAAGAAGACCGGCAAGAACCGCGTCGAGCTGTACTGGAGCGACGACTCCGGGCCCGGGCGCCCGCCGACCGAGGACCCGGTGGACACCCCCCGCCGCGAGGCGCGTGACGCCCGGGAGGGGCGCGAGGCCCGGGAGGCGCGCGAGGGGCGCGAGGCGCGCGAGGGGCGCGAGGCCCGGGAGGCGCGCGAGGGGCGCGAGGCCCGGGAGGCGCGCGAGGGGCGCGAGGGGCGCGAGGCCCGGGGGGCGGGCGAGCCGCGGGACGCGCGCGACGGCCAGGCCGCCCGGAAAGGGGAGGACGTTCGATGACCTCGGGG
>JBGQCL010000281.1:0-15691 GCA_041495365.1 Kofleriaceae bacterium
GCCCGCGGCGCCGGACGCCTCGCCGGCCTGCTCGCTGACGATCGCGCGCAGCTTGACCCGGCGGCGGATCACGTCGATCGCCCTGTGGCGGGCGACCGAGATCAGCCAGCCGCGCGGCTCGTCGGGCGTGCCCTCGACCGGCCAGCGCGCGATCGCCGCGGCGAACGCGTCCTGCACGGCCTCCTCGGCGAGGTCGAAGTCGCCGTGGGTGGCGCGGATCGTCGTCGCGAGCACGCGCGCCCGCTCGCGGCGAAACACCGCTTCGATCGCAGCCGCGCTCTGCATGGGCGGATCTATACATCACGGCCCGCGCACCGGCTCGCCGCGCAGGCCGAGAGCGATCCCGGGTGCAGGCTCAGGGCCCGATCGGCATGACGGGCCGGACCTCGATCGATCCGATCCGGGCGCCCGGGATCCGCGCGGCGAGCCGGGTCGCCTCGTCGAGATCCTTGGCCTCGACCAGGTAGTATCCGCCGAGCTGCTCGCGGGTCTCGGCGAACGGCCCGTCGGTGGTCTGGGCCTTGTCGTGGCGCACGCGCACGGTGGTCGCGGTGTGGATCGGCTGCAGCGGGTTGCCGCCGATCCAGTGGCCGGACTGCTTGATCTCGTCGGTGAACGTCCGGTACTCGCCGTACATCCGGTTGCGCTCGGCGTCGGACATCTCGGTCCACGCCTTCTCCTCGCCGTAGATCAGAAGCAGGTATTGCATGGGCTTCTCCTGGTGGGACATTCACCCGTGGGTCGAACGGCGGCCACCCGGATCGACACGCCTCGAGCTGCGCGCGCGTCGAATCTCATAACCCAACGCCGCGGCGGGAGAATCAGCTCATGCCGAGCAGATGCCCCAGCTGGAACACGCAGAAGCTGGTGACCCACGCCAGCACGCCCATGTAGCCGAACAGGAACACCGGCCAGCGCAGGCTGGCGGTCTCGCGGCGCACCACGGCCAGCGTGCTCATGCACTGGCAGGCCAGCGCGAAGAAGATCATCAGCGACATCCCGACCAGCGGCGTGTAGGCCCGCGCGCCGTGGCTGTCGCGCTCGTCGCGCAGCGCCTGGCGCAGCGGCTCGGACCGCGAGTCGGCGTCGCTGCCGACCGCGTAGACGATGCCGAGCGTCGAGACGAACACCTCGCGCGCGGCGAACGCGCCGATGATCCCGACCCCGATCTTCCAGTCGAAGCCGAGCGGCTGGATCGCCGGCTCGATCGCGTGGCCGATCCGCCCGCCGAAGCTGTTCGCGAGCTGCGCCGCCTGCTTCTCGGCGAGCACCGCCTGGCGCGCGTCGTGGCTCGGCGCGCGCTCGGCCTGCGCGTCGTAGTCCGGCGCGCCGCTCGGCAGGTGATGCGGGAAGTACAGCAGCGCCCACAGCGCGATCGAGCACGCGAGGATCACCGTGCCGGCCTCGCGCAGGAACATCGACGACTTGCCCCACATCATCCGCACGACGCCGCCCAGCCGCGGCCAGCGATACGGCGGCAGCTCGATCACGAACGGCAGCCGCTTGGCGCGCAGCGGCTTGACCGTGCGCGACAGCACCCACGCCGCGATCAGCGCGGTGACCACGCTGAACAGGTACATGCCGACCATCAGCAGGCTCTGGGTCCATCGCGAGCCCGGGATCAGCGCGCCGATCACCAGGGTGTAGACCGGCAGGCGCGCCGAGCAGGTCATCAGCGGCACGACCATCATGGTGAGGATCCGGTCGCGGCGGCGCTCCATCGTCCGGGTCGCCATCAGCGCGGGGACCGCGCACGCGAAGCCGGACAGCATCGGCACGAACGCGCGGCCGTGCAGGTTCATCGAGCGCATGATGCGATCCATCAGGTACGCGACGCGCGCGAGGTAGCCGCAGTCCTCGAGGAAGCCGAGGAACAGGAACAGGAGCAGGATCTGGGGCAAGAACACCATCACCGCGCCGACCCCGCCGATCACGCCCTGGACCAGGAAGTCGGTGAACACGCCGTCCCCGAGCACCCCGGCGAGCTGCTCCCCGCAGCGCTTGAACAGCTGGTCGATCGCGTCCATCACCGGCGACGCCCACCAGAACAGCGACATGAACAGCACCGACATCACCCCGATGAACGCGGCGAACCCCGCGGCGCGGTGGAGCAGCACGCGGTCGATGCGCTGGGTCAGCGTGCGATCGGGCGGCCGGGATACCAGCGGCGGGATCGCGGTGTCGAGCCACGCCCAGCGCGCGAGCACGGCCTCGTCGTCGCGCGGCGCCGGCTCGGCGACCACCGCGGTGCGCAGCGCGTCGGGCACCTTCAGCTCGTCGTCGTCGTCGCCGCCGGTCCGCGGCTCGATGCAGGTCAGCGCCCACAGCGCGAGCGCGTCGTCGGCGCGGGGCACGTCGGCGCCGTGGCGCGTCGCCGTGCGCCAGGCGGTCGGCAGCGCGCCGGTCACCGCGTCGATCCGGGCGCGCAGCGCACGGCCGGGCTGCCAGTGCCAGACCGCGCGGCGCTCGGCGCGCAGCGCGCGATCGATCGCGGCGCGCAGCTCGTCGAGCCCCTTGCCGGTCCGCGCGGTGACCGCGACCACCTCGCAGCCCAGCGCCCCGGCGAGCGCGCGCGGATCGGGCGCCGCCGCGCCGGCCTCGTCGACCATGGTCAGCGCGACGACGCAGCGCGCCCCGAGCTCCTGGCACTGCAGCAGCAGGTAGGCCGCGCGCGCGACCTGGGTCGCGTCGACGCACACGACCACGGCGTCGGGCACCGGCGCACCGTCGAGGCCGATCAGCGCGTTGAGCGCGATCTGCTCCTCGGCGCTGCGCGCGTTGACCGAGTAGGTGCCGGGCAGATCGCGCAGGTCGGCGATCCGGCCGCCGGGCAGGGTGAGCGAGCCATGCGCGATCTCGACGGTGATGCCCGGGTAGTTGGAGACCTTGGCCGACGACCCGGTCAGCGCGTTGAACAGCGTGGTCTTGCCGACGTTGGGGTTGCCGGCGAGCACGAGCTGCGGCCGGGTCGGGATGGGATCGCGGAGCACGGCCGTGCCGTGACAGGACGCCTGGGTCATGGCGGCGCGACCTGGATCTGAGCTGCCTCCGCGCGCCGGATCGACCACTGCCCGCCGCGGACCTCGATGCGGAGCGGATCGCCGAGCGGTGCGACCGTCACGACGCGAACCGTGGTCCCGGGGACCAGGCCCATCTCCAGGAGGCGGCGGCGGAACGCGCGGGGCCCATCGACAGAGTGGACCGCCACCGCACGGCCCAGCGGAGTCTCGGCGAGCGAAGTCACCCCCGATCTATAGCATTTCTGATAATGGCTTTCAAATCTCAGAAACTTGAGATCGGTTCGACACCTGACCGTGCGAATCGAGGTCACACCGACAAGTAAGCCGGGATCCGCACCTGCGCCCGGGGGTGTCGCGCACGCCTGACGCGATGCTACATTTGTACAGGGTTCTCGATGAACAGCGCGCAGACTTTGCTGCTCAATCAGGGATTCGAACCGATCAAGGTCATCTCCTGGCAGCGGGCGATCAGCCTGCTGTTTCTCGGGAAGGTCGAGGTTCTCGAAGAGTACGACCGCAACATCCGATCGGTGAACCTCATCATCAAGGTTCCCGCGGTCGTGCGCCTGCTCCGCGCGTTTCGCCGCCACGCGCGGCCGGTGAAGTTCTCGCGCGTCAACATCTACGCCCGCGACAATTACAAGTGCCAGTATTGCGGGAAGAAAGCGTCGATCAGCGAGCTGACCTACGACCACGTCGTGCCGCGCTCGCAGGGCGGGATGACCGAGTGGACCAACATCGTGACGTGCTGCTACCTGTGCAACCGCAAGAAAGGTGGCCGCACGCCGCGGGAGGCGGGCATGGCGCTGCTCGGCTCCCCGAGCCAGCCCAACTGGGTGCCGGCGGTCGCGATCCGGATCTCGCTGAGATCGATCCCGGATGCCTGGCGGGACTACCTGTACTGGACCGGCGAGCTCGACGCAGATCCTCGGGAGCCGGGCGGCTAGCCGCCGCGGTTCGCCGGCATGGCCCGTGACCGCGCCGTGGATCGGCCCGTGGATCGGATCGAGCGCGCCGCCGGGGCGCTCGCCGGGCGCGCGATCGCGGCGGCGCGCGCGCTGACCCGCGACGGCCGCGCGATCGACGATCACCAGGTCGCGGTCGAGCGGGTCGCCTACGCCGCCACCGAGGCGCGCGTGATCGCCGAGCTCGCGGCGCTGCCCGACGAGCTGCCCGGCTCGCTGGGTGCGATCGCGGCGGGCGCGGCCGCCGAGCTCGCGGCCGCGATCCCGCACCGCCTCGCGCCGGTCGCACCCGCGCTCGGGCTGGCGGCGCTCGAGTACGACGCCGAGGCCAGGGCCGCGATCGCGGCGGGCATCGCGCCCGCGGCGGTCGAGCCGATCGGCGAGGCCGCGATCGCCGCGCGCGGCCGGCTGGCGTGGCCGCTCGACGAGACCCTCGCCGAGGTGCGCCGCAACGTCCGCGCGTTCGCCGAGCGCGAGGTCGCGCCGCACGCCGGCCGCATCCATCGCCACGACGAGCTCGTGCCCGAGCGATTGATCCAGCAGATGGGGATGCTCGGCTACTTCGGGCTGTCGATCCCCGAGCGCTACGGCGGCCACGAGCTCGGCCACCTCGCGATGATCCTGACGACCGAGGAGCTGTCGCGCGTGTCGCTCGCCGCCGCGGGCTCGCTGATCACCCGGCCGGAGATCCTCGCCAAGGCGCTGCTCGCCGGCGGGACCGAGGCCCAGAACCAGCGCTGGCTGCCGCGGCTGGCCGCGGGCGAGATCATGGCGGCGATCAGCGTCACCGAGCCCGACACCGGATCGGACGTCGCCGCGATCGCGTGCCGCGCCGAGCCCGCCGACGGCGGCTGGCGGATCTCGGGGCACAAGGCGTGGTGCACGTTCGCCGGCCGCGCCGACGTGATCGCGCTGCTGGCCCGGACCGGCGGCGCCGGCGCGCGCGGCCTGAGCCTGTTCATCGTCGACAAGCCGCGGTTCTTCGGCCACGAGATCGCCGCGGCGCAGCCCGGCGGCGGCACGCTGACCGGCAAGGCCGACCGCACGCCCGGCTACCGCGGCATGCACTCGTTCGGGCTGGCGTTCGATCGCTGGTTCGTCCCGGCGGACCAGCTGGTCGGCGGCGAGGCCGGGGTCGGTCGCGGCTTCGCGCTGCAGATGGCGGGGTTCGCCGCGGGCCGGCTGCAGACCGGCGGGCGCGCGTGCGGCCTGATCGCGGCCGCGCTCGAGGACACCGCGCGCTACGTCGCCGAGCGCAGCCAGTTCGGCCGGCCGATCGGCCAGCACGGCCTCACCCGCTACCAGCTCGGCCGGATGGCGCAGCGCCTGACCGCCGCGCGCGCGATCACCTACGCCGCGGCGGCCGCGATGGATCGCGACGAGCGCGCCGCCGCGCCGCTGGCGGCGATGGCCAAGCTGTTCGCGTGCGACATCGCCGTCGAGGTCACCCAGCTCGGCCAGCTGCTGCACGGCGGCTGGGGCTACGCCGAGGACTTTCCGATCAGCCGCTACGTCGCCGATGCCCAGGTCCTGCCGATCTTCGAGGGCGTGCGGCCGATCCTGGCGCTCAAGGTCGTCGGCCGGTCGCTGCTGGCGCCCCGTGACTGACCTGCGCTGCCCGCGCTGCCTGCTGCTGCGCCGGGTGTGCCTGTGCGCGGAGATCCCGAGCGTTTTCACCCGGACCCGGATCGTGATCGTCCGCCACCACCTGGAGCGCTTCCGGTCGTCGAACTCGGGGCGGCTCGCGCACCTCGCGCTGCCCAACAGCGAGATCGTCGAGCACGGCGGGATGGGCGGCGTCGCGGTGCTGCCGCCGCTGACCGGCGCGTGGCTGATGTTCCCCGAGGGCGAGCCGGTCACCGCCGCGCCGGTGCCGCCGCCGCGCCAGCTGGTCGTGATCGACGCGACGTGGTCGCAGGCGCGCCGGATGTACCGCAAGCTCGCGGGGCTGCGCGGCCTGCCGATCCTGCGGCTGCCCGACGCGCCGATGCCGGCCGCGCGGCTGCGCGAGTCGCCCGCGCCCGGGCGGGTGTCGACGCTGGAGGCGATCGCCCGCGCGCTGCGGCTGGTCGAGGGCGACGCCGCGGCCGAGCCGCTCGAGGCGCTGTTCGCGCTCGCGGTCGCGCGCGCGGCGTCGACCGGCCGCAACCTGCCCGGGTGAGCGGGCCGCGGGTGAGGTGCCTCGCCGGTGTCGCGCCGCGGACCATCGCGGTAGGCTCGGCGCGTGACCTTCGCAGCCACCTACCCGGCCCACCTGGAGTACCTGCAGCGCGGCACCGAGGCCGCGCTCGCCGCGCATGGCTTCGACGCCGTCGTGCTGTGCAGCGGCGCGGCGGCGTCGCGCAACCGGTTCGACGACCAGTACTGGCCGGTGATGCCGACCCCGGCGTACGCGCACTGGTGCCCGCTGGTCGAGGCCGATGCGTTCGTCGTCGTCCGCCCCGGCGCGCGGCCGAGGCTGGTGCGCACCATCGTCGACGATTTCTGGGAGGTCGCGGCGCCGCCCGAGAGCAACCACTTCTGGCCGTGCTTCGAGCTCGTCGAGGTTCGCCCGGGCCACGCCGCCGACGCGCTGCCCGGTGGCAACGTCGCGGTGATCACGCGTGACCCCGGCGCGTCGCCGCCGGGCACGGTCAACCCGGCGGACCTGATCGCCGCGCTCGACGCGCTGCGGACCCGCAAGACGGCCTACGAGATCGAGTGCCTGGCCGAGGCGAGCCGCCGCGCGGTCCGCGGCCACCGCCGCGCCGCGGAGCTGTTCCGGACCGGGGCGGCCTCGGAGCTCGACCTCCACCTCGCCTACCTCGCGGCGTCGGAGCAGGACGATCTGTGGGCCCCGTACAAGGGCATCGTCGCGCTCGGCATCCACGCCGCCGTGCTGCACTTCGTCGCGTACACCCGCGCGCGCGTCACGGGCGACACCTCGCTGCTGGTCGACGCCGGCGCGAAGTGCCAGGGCTACGGCAGCGACATCACGCGCACCAGCGTCCGCGGCGACGGCGCGGCGGCGCGCCGGTTCGGCGCGCTGCTCGCCCGCATGGAGGCGCTGCAGCAGGAGATCCTCCGCCGGATCCGGCCCGGCCTGCCGTACGAGGAGCTCCACGACGACTCGCATCGCCTGCTCGCGGTGGTGCTGCGCGAGCTCGGGATCGGGCGGGCGAGCCCCGACGAGCTGGTCGCGCGCGGCGTCACCCGGGCGCTGTACCCGCACGGCCTGGGCCACTCGCTCGGCGTGACCGTGCACGACGTCGGCATGAAGCCCCACGCGCCGCGGCCCGAGAACAAGTTCCTGCGCAACACCTCCGTGATCGAGCCCGGCCAGGTGTTCACGATCGAGCCGGGGATCTACCTGATCGATCCGCTGCTCGCCCCGCTCCAGGCCGACGGCCGGCGCGATCTGGTCGACTGGGGCGCGATCGCCGAGCTGCGCCCGTTCGGCGGGATCCGGGTCGAGGACAACGTGGTCGTCCAGGACCACGGGGTTCGCAACCTGACCCGCGAGGCGTTCGCGGAGGCCTGATCGCCTGGCGCGGCCGGGTCCGCTGCCGTATGTTCGGCCCGCCAATGCGTGGGTCAATCCTCTTGTTTGTCTCGATGGGATTGCTGGCATGCCACCCTGCCAGCGACGACAAGCCGGTCAGCAACACCGCTCCGGAGCCGAGCCAGGTCGGCTCGGGCTCGGGTGGAATCCGCAAGCACCAGGTCCCGCCGCCGCTCGACCTCAAGACGCCGCCCGCCGATGCGGTCAAGACGGCGTCCGGCCTGGTCTACAAGAAGCTGGTCGACAACGCCGGCGGGGTCTCGCCCAGGCGCAACGACACGGTGATGATCAACTACACCGGCTGGCGCCAGGCGACCGGCGACACGTTCTTCACCAACCAGGGCCGCGGGCAGCCGATGCCGCTCAAGCTGTCGCAGACCGCGCCGGGCTTCACCGAGGCGATGCAGCTGCTGCACACCGGGGACAAGGCGGTGCTGTGGATGCCGCCGGACATCGGCTACAAGACGCCGCCGTCCGAGGGCAAGCCCGAGACGCTGGTCTACGAGGTCGAGGTCGTCGAGGTCCAGCCGGCGCCCGCGATCCCCGACGACGTCGGCGCGCCGCCCGCCAAGGCGACGGCGCTCAAGTCGGGGACCAAGTTCATGCTCGTCCGCCCGGGCACCGGCAAGGAGAATGTCCGGTCGTTCGACACCGTCAGCTACAAGTTCACGTCGTGGGACAGCACCGGCCGCATGCTCGACACCAACGAGGTCGGTAGCACGCACGCCATGACCGTGCAGCCGTACAAGCAGCCGGCCGGGATGGCGGAGATGCTGACCAGCCTCGACGTCGGGGCGCGCGGCCGGTTCTGGCTCGACGCCGAGAAGATCGTCGCCGGGGGGAGCAAGCCGCCCGGCGGCGTCGACCACGGCGCCCTCTGCTACGAGATCGAGATCACCCAGAACGTCAAGGCGGCGGCCGAGCCCCCGCCGACGCCGCCCGACGTGGCCAAGCCGCCGGCGGACGCCCAGAAGACCGCCAAGGGCGTGCTCTATCGCTTCCTCGTCCACGGCCCGGGCAAGGACCCACGTCGCCCCACCCCGAAGGACACCGTCAAGGTGCACTACGCCGGCTGGACGACCGACGGCAAGATGTTCGACTCCTCGTACCTGCGCAACGAGCCATCGACGTTCGTGCTGACCGGCGTGATCGCCGGGTGGACCGACGGCCTCCAGGTGATGACGCCCGGCGACCGCGTGCGGTTCTGGATCCCCGAGGAGCTCGCCTACAAGGGCCAGGCCGGCAAGCCGCAGGGCATGCTGGTGTTCGAGATCGAGCTGCTCGAGATCGCGAAGTCGGAAGCCAAGTAGCACATGGTCCCCGATGAGGTGGCGGCTGCCTGGGGCTGGGCCACTCCGGACGTCGAGATCGCGCCGCTCGCCGGTGGCCTGATCAACGCGACCTACGCGGTGCGCCGGGGCGGCGTGCCGATCGCCGTCGTGCAGCGGCTACACCCGATCTTCGACGGCGCGGTCAACCTCGACATCGACGCGATCACGTCCCACCTCGCGGCGCGCGGCCTGGTCACCCCGCGGCTGATCCGGACGCGCGACGGCCGCGCCTGGCACGAGCACGGCGGCGTGTGGCGCGCGCTGAGCTGGGTCGATGGCGAGACCGTGCACGCGGTGCCGGACCCGGCGTGGGCGGAGGCCGGCGGCGCGCTGGTCGGGGCGTTTCACCGCGCGGTCGCCGACCTGTCGCACGACTACGCGTTCGCCCGGGTCGGCGTCCATGACACCGCCGCCCACCTCGCGCGGCTCGCCGACTGCGCCGCGGCCGGCGGCGATCCCGCGGCGGTCGCGCTCGGCCGCGAGATCCTCGACGCGGCGCGCGGCCTGCCGGACATGCCGGCGGTGCCGCGCCGGCACTGCCACGGCGACCTCAAGATCTCGAACGTGCTGTTCGCGACCGCACCGCTGTGCGGCGTCTGCCTGGTCGACCTCGACACCGTCGGGCTGTCGACCATGGCGTTCGAGCTGGGCGACGCGATGCGGTCGTGGTGCAATCCGCACGGCGAGGACGCCAGGCGCGTGGGGTTCGACATCGCGATCTTCGCCGCCGCGATCCGCGGGTTTCGCGACGCCGCCGATCCGGTGATCACCGCCGACGAGAAGCGCGCGATCGTCGTCGGCCTGGAGACCGTGTGCCTCGAGCTGGCGGCGCGGTTCGCGGTCGACGGCTTCCGCGACGAGTACTTCGGCTGGGACCCCGCGCGGTTCCCGTCGCGCCGCGCCCACAACCTGGTGCGTGCCCGGGGTCAGCTCGAGCTGGGGCGGGCGGTCCGCGCCGCGCGCGCCGAGGCCCTCGATCTGGTCCAGCGCGCCAGACCGGCTTGACGATGGCGTGAACATCATCACGTTGTCGGATAGTTACGTCACGTGTCGCCCGCGATCGGTGCTTCGCGGCCGGCGCCAGGTGCGCTCTAATAGCCGGATGCAAGCTCGCGGTGCGACCGCGCTGGTCGCAACCCTCCTCGTGGCTGCCGCGGCTGACGCGTCGGCTCCGCGCTCGACGCCCGGGATGCGCGCCGAAGCGTTGACCGCGATGCCGGCGGCCGGTGTCGCCAGGCCGCTGCGCTCCCAGCGCGACGTGCGGTGGGCGGCGCCGCCGAGCGCGGCGTGGCGAAAGCTGGCCGCGACCGGCGTCTGGCGCGCCGCGTGGGATCGCGCCACCGGGGTGCCGAACCGGATCTGGGGCTCGGGGATCGCGGCGCCCGGCGCGATGGCGTCCGCCGCGGTGGCCGAGCGCATCGCGCGCGCGGTGCTCGCCGACCACATCGCGCTGCTCGCTCCTGGCGCGTCGCCGGACGACTTCGTGCTGGTGTCGAACCGCTCCGACGGCGACCTCCGCGCGGTCGGCTTCGTCCAGACCCACGGCGGCCGGACCGTGGTCGGCGGTCAGATCAGCTTCCGGTTCAAGCGCGATCGGCTGTTCGTGATCGGCTCGGAGGCGCTGCCCGACGTGGCGCTGCCGCCGCAGATCCGGGCCCGGATGTCCGCCGCGGCGTTCCGCGACCAGGCCGCCGCCGTGCTGCGCCGCCAGCTCGATCTGGCGGACGCCCCGGTGACCGCGCCGGGCGACGAGGTCGTCCTGCCGCTGGTCGGCGATGATGCCGTGCTCGGCTACCGCGCGGCGGTGCCGATCACGATCGACGGCGGCGCGCGCGGCCGCTACCTGGCCTACGGCGATCCCGCGACCGGCGCGATCCTCGCCGTGCAGCAGATGAACCTGTACGACACGGCGACGTTGCTCTACCACGCCATCGATCGCTACCCGGCGCGGCCGCGGGTCGATCAGCCGGCGCCGCGCGCGCACGTCCTGCTCGATGGTGTCGCCGAGACCACCACGGTCGCCGGCCAGCTGATGCTGGACACCGGGACGCACACCGTGACCACCGGGGTGCTCGGCGATCTGGCCACGATCGTCAACAAGGGAACGAGCGGCGCGCTGGCGACCGCGCAGCTGTCGGTGGCTTCCGGCGCCCAGGTGGTGTGGGATCCGTCGGCCGTCGTCGAGGACGACGCCCAGGTCCAGACCTACCTCAACGTCAACCGCGCCAAGGACTTCGCGCGCGTGCTCGACCCGCAGCTGGCCACGCTCGACAGCCCGATCACCGCCAACGTCAACATCAACCAGGACTGCAACGCGTTCTTCGACGGCAAGACGGTCAACTTCTTCCATGCGTCGACGCGGTGCGAGAACACCGGCCGGATCCAGGACGTCGTGTTCCACGAGTTCGGGCACTCGGTGCACACCGCCGAGATCATCCCCGGCGTCGGCTCGTTCGACGGTGCGATGAGCGAGGGCGCCGCCGACTTCTTCGCGGTCCAGATCACCGGGGATCCCGGGATGGGGCGCGGCTTCTTCTACACCGACCAGCCGCTGCGCGACCTCGACCCGCCGAGCTCCGAGGCGCGCTGGCCCCAGGACATCGGCGAGATCCACAAGACCGGCATGATCTTCGGCGGCACGTTCTGGGACCTCCGCAAGGCGCTGATCGCGCTCGACCCGGACCACCCGGAGATCGGCGTCGCGCTGACCCAGAAGCTGTACGTCGGCGCGCTGCGCCGCTCGACCAGCATCCCGACCAGCCTGATCGAGGTGCTCGCGGCCGACGACGACGACGGCAACCTCAGCAACGGCACGCCACACGAGTGCGCGATCCGCGACGCCTACGGCCACCACGGGCTGCGCACCGCGACCGGGGTCATCCAGGCTCCGGACCATGTGGTGCAGACCACGCCCACGGCCACCGTGCGGATCGAGCTCAGCGACCTGGCGACCTGCGACGGTGACAAGCTCGACCACGTCGAGCTGGCCTGGAAGCCGTCCATCGGTGATCAGCCCGCCGCCGGCCAGATCCCTGCCGTGCAGAACACACTGACACCGACCGAGTTCGTCGCCGAGCTGCCGCTCGCGGTGGACACCACGGTGCTCTACCAGGCGACCGTCGTGTTCAAGGACGGCTCGATGCTCACCCTGCCCGACAACCTCGCCGATCCGTACTACCAGGTCTACGAGGGCAGGACCGTCACCCTGTACTGCACCGACTTCGAGACCGATCCGTTCGCCGACCGCTGGGTCACCGGGACCAACGACACCTCGGCGTCGCCGTGGGTGTGGGGCGTGCCGAACGGTGGCGCGACCGATCCGCACGCGGCGTTCAACGGCACGCACGCGCTGGTCCAGGTGCTCGATGGCGATTATGCGCCCAAGTCGTCGTCGTATGTCCAGATGCCGCCGATCCCCATCGACCAGTGGAGCGACGTCCACCTGCAGTATCGCCGGTGGCTCGCCGTCGAGGACAGCCACTTCGACCAGGCGCGGATCACGGTCGGTGGCCAGCAGGCGTGGGTCAACTTCACCGCCAACATGGGCGACTCGAGCGCGACCCAGCACATCGATCGCGAGTGGCGGTTCCAGGACGTCCCGCTGTCGGGCTACCAGCCCGGCCACATGCTGGACATCAAGTGGGACCTGACCTCCGACGAAGGCCTGCAGTTCGGCGGCTGGGCGATCGACGACGTCTGCGTGGTCGCCAACGTCAACAGCATCTGCGGTGACGGCGTGGTCAGCCCGCACGAGCAGTGCGACAACGGCCCGAACAACGCCGACGCGCCCAACGCGTGCCGCACGTACTGCCAGAGCCCGACCTGCGGCGACCACATCGTCGACAAGGGCGAGGAGTGCGACAGCGGTCCGGCCGGCGACGACGTCTGCACCGCGGAGTGCAAGCTGGTCAAGCCGCCCGAGCTCGGCGGCTGCTGCTCGGCGTCGCGCGGCGCCGGCGGATCGTGGGCGTTCGCCGCGGCCGTGCTCGGCCTCGTGCTGCGCCGGCGGCGGCGCTAGCCCCGCCGTCGATCACGGCCGATCGCGGTCGTCGAGCCAGCCGTCGCCGTTGCGATCGAGCCGCTGCAGCCGGCGCGCCATCCCGGGCGGCATCTCGTCGGGGCTGACCACGCCGTCGCCGTTGCGGTCGTAGCGCCGCACCAGCTCGCGCATCCGCGCCTCGCGCCCGGCCCCCCGCTCGCGCATCCGCGCCTCGCGCCCGGCCCCCCGCTCCCCGCGCTGCTCCTGCATCTCCATGCGGCGGGCGAGCCGGCGGAGCGCGCGGATCGCGTGCCGGCGCTCCTCGGGGTCGAGCCGGCCGTCGTGGTTGCGGTCGAACCGCTCGAGCAGCACGCGGCGGAGCTGGCCGCCCGGACGATCGGCGCGCGGAGCGACCGGGCCGGCCGGAGGGTTGATGGGGCCCGCGGGATCGGCGGCCGCGACGCCGCCGAGGCCCAGCGTGGTCAGGAATGCAAGGGCTGCGAGCTTCATGCCCGGCAGACTCCGCCATGGAGAAAACGTTAAGCCGCGCCGGCGATGCGCTGTGGGGCAGCGTGCCTCACCCCGAGACTGTCGACCGCCGGCGGCGCCGGGGCGGCTCGCGCGCTGCGCTGCGCACCAGCTCCAGCACCGCCGAGCCGAGCCCGAGGTCGGCGGCGAGGCACGGCACCGCGGCCCCGTCGAACAGCGCCCGATCACGCTCGGTCAGCTCGCCGATCAGCACCAGCCGCGGCGGCTGCTCGGTCTCCAGCCCGCGCGCGTACATGCACAGCTCGAAGGCGTTCATCACGCCGCGCAGCGCCGCCGACACCAGCACCACATCGGGCAGATCGCGGTGGAGCTTGTGCGCGGCGTCGGTCGCCTCGCTCGCGATCTCGACCTGCGCCGCGGCGCAGCCCCGGCGCGCCAGGCTCCACAGCGAGCGCGCGCGGGTCACATCGTCGTCGACCACCAGCACGCGCAGCGCGCGCGACGCCGTGCCGAGCCGGTCGATGATCGCGTCGAGCTGCGCCACGACATCGCGCGCCGAGGGCGGCCGTGCCACCGGCCGCTTGTCCATCAGCCACTCGACCAGGTCCGACAGCTCGCCGGGCACGTCCGGCCGCAGGTCCGACAGCCGCGGCACCGGCTCGCGCGCATGGCCGCGCAGCTCCGCCTCCCGGCTGCCCCCGGCGAACGGGGCACGGCCGCACGCCATCTCGAACGCCGCGCACCCCAGGCCGTACAGATCGATCGCCTCGGCCGCCGACGGATCGGCCGCCACGACCTCGCCGCGCACCACCTCGGGGGCGAAGCTCCGGCCGAGCGGCCCGAGCGCCGGCACCTGCGACAGCGACAGCCGGCCGAGCACCATCCGCCCGCCGGGGTCGACCAGCACCGTCGCCCCCGAGACCTCGCCGAGCGCGATGCCCGCCTCGTGGGCGCGCGCCACCGCCGCCGCCAGCTGGCGCAGCTTCGCGAGGTGCTCCGACGGCACCAGCGGCTGCGCCACCGCGTACCCCAGCAGCCGCCCGGTCACCCGCTCGCCGACCGCGAACTCGATGCCCTGATGGTTGCCCATGCCATGGATCGACACCGCACACGGATCGCGCACCGCCGCGCAGCGCCGCGCCTCCAGGATCAGCGACGGCAACCCCGGATCGCGCCACGCCAGCTTCAGCGCGACCGGCCGGTCGATCATCATGTCGCGCGCCTCGTACACCACCCCGGTGTCGGTCCGCGCGACCTCGCCGCGGATCGTGTAGGTCGACGCCACCACGTCGCCCTGGTTCAGCGCTCCGGTCGGGCTGTCACGAAACCCCGGCGGCGCCTGGAAGCTTCCGGACCGACCCATCGGCCGGCACTATTGCTCAGGTCTCCAGCAACCGCCACATGTACCAGGCCGCCACGCTGCGATACGGCCGCCATGGTGCCGCGAGCCGCGTCATCCGGTCCGCGTCGGGCAGCTTGCGCAGCCCGAAGTGCCGCTGCATCCCCTTGCGGATCCCGAGGTCGCCGACCGGCAGCACATCCGGCCGGGCCAGCGCGAACATCAGGAACATGTGCACCGACCACGGTCCGATGCCGCGCACCGGCAGCAGCAGCGCCGCGATCTCCTCGTCGGTCGCTCTCGCCAGCCGCGCCGGCACCAGCTTGCGCTCCACCACGTGGCGCGCCAGGTCCTTGATCGCCGCCGCCTTCGCTCCCGACAGCCCAGCGCCGCGCAGCGCCGCGTCCGGCGTCGCCACGATCGCCGCCGCCCGGGGGAACCGCCCGCGCGGATACAGCGCCAGGAACCGCCCCCAGATCGTCGCCGCCGCCTTCCCCGACAGCTGCTGCGACACGATCGCCCGCGCCAGCGATCGCACCGCGTCCGTCGTCGGCTCGAGCGTCGGGCGGCCATGGTGCTCGATCAGCGCCGCGAGCCTGTCATCGACGCGGCCCAGGTGCTGGAGCGCCGGGCTCCAGTCGATTGCGATCATTGCCATCGCGCCGCAGCATCGCACGCCGCCGCGGCGCTGCGCTTGCACGCGCTTGCGGTCACAGCGCCAGCAGCGCCGCCCCCGCCGCCACCAGCGCCGCCCCGGCCACCTCCACCCGCCGCGGCCGCTCCCCGATCCGCCACGCCATCGCCACCGCGAACAGCACCGACGTGTTGCGCAGCGTCAGCACGTACCCCGCCCCGCCGCGCGCCAGCGCCTCCATCAGGATCAGAAACGAGCCGCCGCACACCAGCCCCATCACCACCAGCCGCGGCCACCGCCGCCGCACCAGCGCCCCGATCGCCTCGCCACCGCGGCCGGTGCTGCCGAGCCGCACCCCGTTGATCGCCGCCGACACCGCGAGCGACAGCGCGA
>JBGQCL010000282.1:0-15615 GCA_041495365.1 Kofleriaceae bacterium
CGCTGGCTGACGTCGGCCGCCGGGCTCGGCCTCGGCCTGTTCTTGCCGCTGTCGACCTCGCTGGCGATGGGGATCGGCGCCGCGATCGCCGCGATCGCCACCGCGCGCCGCGGCGACGTCGCCGAGCGCCACGTCTGGCCGATCTCGGCCGGCTTGCTCGGCGGCGAGAGCCTGGCCGGCGCAGCCGTCGCGGTGATCAACAACTTCATGCAGTAGGCGCGCGCAGCCGGTAGCGCGTCGCCCGCGCGAACCCGATGCTCTCGACCCGCCGCTCGTCGACCAGCGTGCGCAGCGCGCGCAGCACGGTGCTGTTCGACAGCTCGAGCGCGCGCGCCAGCTCGGGCACCGAGGCCTGCTCGACCTCGTCGAGCCGCTGGTAGACCAGCTGGCGCGGCTCCGGCGCACCCGCGCTGCCGCGCGGCGGCAGCTCCTCGCGGTGCGCGAGCCGGGGCACCTCGCCCTCCTCCCACAGCGGCGCCGCGTCGGCGATCGGCGGCTCGGGGCCGGCGACCAGATGGACCGGAACCGTCGTGCGGTACCCGGTGTCGCTGACCTCGATCCAGCTCACGTGCGGCTGGAGGAACGTGCGCAGCCGGTGGATCGTCGTGCGAACCGGCGGGTCGTGCAGCTCGGGGTGATAGGCGCGCAGCCCCCACAGCCCGGCGACGATCCGCTCCTTGCTCGCGTCGCCGCTGGCCAGGATGCGGAGCAGCGCCGGGCACCACCGCGGCGGGCGGTGCCGCACGATCACGTTGCCGTGGTCCTCGAGCAGCAGCAGGTCCTCCGACGGGATCAGGATCATCCGCCGCCCCGGCACGAGGCCGAGCAGCTCGGGGATCACGCCGACCAGCCCGATCGACACGATCCGCGACAGCGCGCCGAGATCGCGCTGCGCCACGGCCCGCAGGATCGGCGTCACCGCGTCCTCGTCGAACGCGGTCGCGCGGCGCTCGCTGTCGAACTGGCCGAGCGCCGACTTGGCGGTGCAGTGCTGGGTCGCGCGCCACAGCGCGCGCAGCTCGCCGAGCGCCCGCTCGACCCGCTCGCCGTCGCCGGCCGCGCGCGCGACCAGGATCTCGAAGCCGAGCAGCTCGGCGCGAAACGCCACGTCGCGGGGCTCGATCAGCTCGCGCGCCTGATCGATCAGCGCGCGGCACGACGCCGGCCCGAGCTGCCAGCGCGTGACCCACAGCCGGGCGAGCAGGCTGGTCACCTTGCCGCGCCGGGTGTCGCCGCGCAGCGCGTCGCGGTCCGCCGCCTCGAGCGCCTCGAGCGCCTCCGCGCACCGGCCGCGCAGCGCGCGCTGGACCGCCGCCTCGGTGAGCAGCGCGCGCCGCGAGTACGAGTCGTGCGACCGCCGCCGCAGCAGCGCCTCGACCCGGTCGAGCGCCTCGGCGTGCGGCACGAACCGCGTCACGTAGGTCGCGATCGACGTGTCGACCGCGTACGCGTTGTTGGTCAGCCCGAGCCGGCGCGCCTGCTTGTTGGCCTGCTCGAGCAGCGCGATGCCGCGCTGGAGCTGGCCCATCTGGACCAGCGAGTGGCCGCGCATGTCGGTCGCGAGCATCACCGCGTAGACGAAGCCGGCCTCGTGCGCCGCCTGCATCGCGCGCAGCGCATTCGCCGCGGCCCCCGGATACCGGCCGGTGAAGTAGCACTGGCAGGCCAGGCCCTGGAACACCAGCGCGCGCACCCACGGATCCGGATCGTGCCGCGCGCGGAACCCCTCGGCGACCAGCAGCGCGAACGAGCGGTCGAAGTAGCCGGCGCGCGCCCACGCCAGCCCGAGGAAGAACCGGCACGCCGCCAGGGTCCGGGGCGCGAGCGCCGCGCCGGCCCGCGCGCGCCACACCTCGAACTCGCCGCGCGCGTCGTCGACCCGATCGACGAACGTCAGCGCGCCGACCATGAACCCGACATCGGCGGGCGCGATCTCGCCGCCGCGGTCGTACGTCGTCGCGATCACGTCGGCGTAGCGCCCGGCGAAGAACCAGCGCGCCAGCTCGGTCTCTCCGACCACCGCGTTCGGCGGAGCAAGGCGCCTGGCACGTTTCGGCACGACGCAATTATATGCTCGTCATCCATGAAGAAATCGTGAATCGCGTCATGAACGCTCGATCGAGAAAGCCATCGAAACTCGATCGGCGTGCACGATCTCTGGTACTTGCATGGTTGCGCAGCGCGTCTACCCGGCGCGAGGACGGTCATGGTCAAGCAAGCGGTCCGGTACATGTGGCTCTCGGCAATGGCGCTCGCGGCCGGCTGCGGTCCGGAGCGCAATGACTCGATCGCCACGGTGACCATCGAGGCCACGTGCGGCTCGACCGCCGATTGCCCGAGCGGCTTCGAATGCACCGCGGACGTCGAGCACGGCCCGCCGACCGCGCTCTGCGAGTCGCGCGACGCCGAGGCGAGTTGCCCCGCCGGCTACGACACCAAGGTGCTGTACGGCCAGATCTTCTGCAAGCCGCCCGCGCCGATCGCCACGGGCGCACAGGCCGGCCGGCCCGATACCCGCCGCCAGACCGCGGGGCTGTGAGCCGCCCTCGGACGCCGCCGGATCAGCCGCGCGGCGGTGCCCGACGCGCCGGCCGCTCCACGTGCTTCCGCTGATCGGCTCTGCGCGCGCCCACGTGGGCGCCGAACATCGCGGCCCTGGGGGATGAGCACGGTGGAAGGGAGAGGGCGGCAGGCTCGATGTGCCGCCGGTGCTCCAGCAAGGATGGCGAATCGCGAATCGTTCGGGGACCCGGCCTTGCGTACGCCAGCGCTCGGCGGCGTGGACTCGTGCTCGCCCAGCGGCTCGTGCTCGCCAGTGGCGCGCCCGCTCGAAACCTGGCTCGTGAGATCGCTGGGCCAGCCCGTGACCGGCGCTCGGTCCGTGACCTGCGCGCGGCGGATCACCCGTCGGCTTCCGCGCGCAGCTCTCCGCCCTCGTCCCCGCCGCTCACAGTCCCGACCCTCGAGCCCAGGCACCCTTCCGGATTTTTGAATGTTCTCGGAGAGAGATGTCCGGATCGACGAAGCAACGTGCGCGGCACGCGCGGGTGCTTCGTGGTCCGCCGGCGGGCGCCATCGCCGATCGCGCGCCTCCTGGGGCGATGGATCACGTGGCTCGGACGGCTCTGCGCGCGCCCACGTGCGCGCCGAGCATCGCGGCCCCGGGGGATGAGGACGGTGGGAAGGGAGAAGGCGGCAGGTTGCAATTCGCCGGCACACCTGCGCATCGGCCGCGAGCGATGGTGTGGATTCCGCAGAACATCGCCCGCGAATCGGCCCCGAAGCGGCCCCCACGTGGGGGGCACATGGGCCAGATCCATGGATGTTCACGCCTTCGGCGCGGGGCACCGCCGCAGCGACTCGAAGATCAGCCTCTCCAGCGTCATCTCGGCTCCCTTCGCCGCGACAGCGGCATCCACCGCTGCGTATTTCACCCATCATGAACGCCGAAACCGCCGCATGGTGAACACCGAAACCGCCGATGGTGAACGCCCCGCGATGGAGACGGTGATTGGTTGGACCTATTTCGTGGCAGGCTCCTTTGGATCGCGGCGAGACGGTCCCTTTAGCACGAGCTTGTGGGCACCGTGGATGAGGCGGTCGCAGATCGCGTCGGCGTGGGTCGGCTCGTTGATGTAGTCGTGGAAGCGCTTGGGCGGTACCTGGCTGCTGATGATGGTGGAGCGAGTGCCGTGGCGATCATCGAGCACCTCGAAGAGATCGCGGCGCTCGTTGTCGGTGATCGGCGTCATCGCGAAGTCGTCGATCACGAGCACGTCGGCGCGAGCAATCTTGGCGAGGAGACGGGCGTACGTTCCATCGGCTCTCGCGAGCATGAGCTCGGAGAATAGCCGCGCGGCGCGGCGGTAGATCGCACGATAGCCCTTGCGACACGCCTGCTGGGCGAGAGCGCAGCCGATGTACGTCTTGCCTGTCCCGGTCGCGCCGGTGACGAGCACGTTCTGGTGCTCGACGACCCAGCGGCAAGTTGCGAGCTGGCGGATCTGCGCGCGGTCAAGCTCGCGGTAGGCCGGGTAGTCGATGTCCTCGACTCCTAGAACATTCAAAATCCGGAACGGTGCCTGGGCTCGAGCGCCAGGACTGTGAGCGGCGGAACGAGGGCGGTGAGCTGCGCGCGGAAGCCGACGGGTGATCCGCCGCGCGCAGGTCACGGACCGAGCGCCGGTCACAGGCCGGCCCAGTGATCTCACGAGACCGGTTCGAGCGGGCGCGCCACCGGCGAGCACGAGCCGCTGGGCGAGCACGAGTCCAAGCTGCCGAGCGCGGACGGTGCGCACGCCGGTCAGCAGCGACGGCGCGTCGAGAAACTCCTCGGCTGTCAAACGCCTCGCAGCGGCGAGGGATCTGTCGCCTCCCCCACCGTCTTCATCCCCCAAGGTTGCATGTCGGCGCCCACGTGGGCGCACGCAGCCCGATCCGGCGGCCACACCCCCACGTGGGGGACCCACAGGAGCAGGGAAACAACCAGGACGGCCACACGTTCGTCGCACCCTGCCCGTTCGCGCCTCGATTCCTGCCGGCTCGATGCACGGCGCCCACGTGGGCGCGCACGCCGGCGCTCATGGCACCCCCGCGCGGACCTCCCGCACGGCCGGTCTGCCGATCGGGCATGCCGCGGTGGCTGGAATTTCGCCGGGCGCGGGGCTACCGTGCGGCCCACCTTCGACCGGGGAGATCCGCCATGGTGAAGAAGCTGCCGCTGCTCCTGGTCCTGTCCTGCGCACCGCACGCCGCGGAGCGCGCGCAGGTCCCCGAGCCCACGCGCTGGGAGCGCCAGGCCGAGCGCGTCACGATCGCCCGCGACAGCTGGGGCCTCGCCCACATCCACGGCAAGACCGACGCCGACGCGGTGTTCGGCATGGTGTACGCGCAGGCCGAGGACGACTTCAACCGCGTCGAGACCAACTACCTCGACGCGATGGGGCGGCTCGCGGAGGCCGAGGGCGAGGCCGCGATCTGGCAGGACCTCCGGATGAAGCTGTTCATCGACCCCGAGGCGCTGAAGGCGCAGTACGCGGCCAGCCCGGGCTGGCTGCGCGCGCTGATGGACGCGTGGGCCGACGGGCTCAACTACTACCTGGCGACCCACCCGGCGGTGAAGCCGCGGGTGATCGCGCGGTTCGAGCCGTGGATGGCGCTGTCGTTCACCGAGGGCAGCATCGGCGGCGACGTCGAGCGCATCGACCTCGGCGAGCTCGCGGCGTTCTACGGCGACCACTCGACGCGTCCCGCGCCGGCGGACACCAGCGAGCTGGTCAAGGAGCCGTCGGGCTCGAACGGCTTCGCGGTCGCGCCGGCGCGCACGGCCGGCCACCACGCCCTGCTGCTGATCAACCCGCACACGTCGTTCTACTTCCGCTCCGAGCTGCAGGTGACCAGCGACGACGGGCTCGACGCCTACGGCGCGGTGACCTGGGGCCAGTTCTTCGTCTACCAGGGCTTCAACGACCGGGTCGGCTGGATGCACACCTCGACCGGCGCCGACGCCGTCGACGAGTATGCCGAGTCGGTGGTCAAGAGCGGCGACCGGCTGTACTACCGCCACGGCAAGGCGCTGCGGCCGCTCGAGGTCGGCCGGATCGACGTCCCGTACCGGACGGCGACCGGGATGGCGAGCAAGCCGGTCACCGTCTACCGCAGCCATCACGGGCCGATCGTCCGGTCGGCGGACGGCAAGTGGATCGCGATCCGGCTGATGCAGAAGCCGATCGAGGCGCTCAGCCAGTCGTACCTGCGCACCAAGGCGCGCGACCTGGCGGGGTTCCGCAAGGTGATGGAGCTCGCCGCCAACTCGTCGAACAACACGATCTACGCCGATGCCGACGGCCACATCGCGTACTTCCATCCCCAGTTCGTGCCGCGGCGCGACGACCGCTTCGACTGGACCCGCCCGGTCGACGGCAGCGATCCGGCGACCGAGTGGAACGGCGTGCACGGCATCGACGACAGCCCGCACGTGATCGACCCGCCCAACGGCTGGGTGATGAACACCAACGACTGGCCGTACTCGGCGGCTGGGCCGAACAGCCCGCGCCGCGACCGCTTCCCGCGCTACATGGACATGCACGGCGAGAACCCGCGCGGCCTGCACGCCACGCGCGTGCTCGACGCCAGCCGGCAGTTCACGCTGACCGGCCTGCGCGACGCCGCGTTCGACAGCTACCTGCCGGCGTTCGCCGACCTGATCCCGCCGCTGGTCCGCGCCTACGACGACGCGCCGTCGTCGCATCCGCTCAAGGACAAGCTCGGCGATCCGATCCGCGCGCTGCGCGAGTGGGACTTCCGGTGGGCGGCGAGCTCGGTGCCGACCTCGCTCGCGGTGTACTGGGGCCAGGCGCAGTGGCGCGAGGCGGAAGGCCAGGCCCGGCGCACCGGCGGCTCGGTCTACGACGCGATCGCCGCGCGCACGCCGGCCCAGAAGCTCGAGGCGCTCGCCGCCGCGGTCGACCGGCTCGCGGCCGACTTCGGGTCGTGGCGCACGCCATGGGGCGAGATCAACCGGTTCCAGCGGCTGACCCCCGAGATCGTCCAGCACTTCGACGACGCGGCGCCGAGCATCCCGGTGCCGTTCACCAGCGCGCAGTGGGGCTCGCTCGCGTCGTTCGGCGCGCGGACCTACCCGGGGACCAAGCGGATGTACGGCACGAGCGGCAACAGCTTCGTCGCGGTGGTCGAGTTCGGCGACCGGATCAAGGCGATGGCGGTCACCGCCGGCGGCGAGAGCGGCCATCCGGACTCACCGCACTTCCTCGACGAGGCCGGGCGCTACGCCAGCGGCGACCTGCGCGAGCTGTACTTCTACCCCGAGCAGCTCGCCGGCCACACCGAGCGCACGTACCACCCCGGGCAGTAGCCCCGGACCCAACGGTTGTGGTGGCGCGCCCCGGCGCGGCGCGATCAGCGCGATTCCGTCGACAGATGGTCGAGATCAAGCGAGTCGCTGTCGACGTAGTCCTCGGCCGTAATGTCCCGAAGCGGGACGACCTGCCCGTCGACGGACGTGAAGCGGCCAGCAGCTTGGACGAGCTTGAGCCATTCCTTGAGGAGATCCGCCCAGCTCTTGCCTTCGAAGTCCGCGTCGCGGTCATCGCGGACGAACCAGAAGTGGATGTCTACCTGCGGCGCGTCCCACGAAGGGAAGGCGTGCACACGGATCTCGCGAAGGACGCGGAGACCCCGGCCTTCATCCGTAGCCTTGTCGTGCTTGTCGGCGAGCCGACTCTGGAGCTTCTTCGCAAAGGTGGTGAAGTCGTCGGGAAACGCGAACCGCACTCGCTTCCGCGCGAGTGCCTGTGCGAACGCGCGACCTTCGGCATCGTCGGTGTATCCAGGCGTCCTCTTCCAGCTGGCCACGATCGACTTCTCGACGGTCATCACTCGGTCGAGATCGGCGACGAGACGGTCGTTCTCCAGGCTGGGTAGTGTTGCGTGCGCTGGTCGCCGGCCGCGTTTCACTGTGCGCAGGTCGTCCTCGCTGACCTGCATCAGCGGTGCGACCTCGAGGTACGGTCTGCTTGTGCAGCTTCGAACGATGTCGCACGTCTGCGTGACAACGACGAGCCCCGCGACCTCCGACGTGAACGCTTGAACGCCCTCGTCATCGGCCTGCGCCGCCGCTTCGGAAAGCGGTACCGACGCATCGCCCACGTGAACGAACCAGAACTCGTCGAGCGCCAAGTCGCCTTGCCGCCACTCCTTGAGCGCGGCATCGATTCGCTTCGCCTCATTGGAATCGGGGGCGAGCGTCGCCACCTACTTCCTCCGGGAAACGGCGATCGCCTTTGCGGCTCGGAGGCGCCCACTCGTGGGATGGATGCGATCCTGAAGCGCGCCGACGAATTCTTCCGGCGGACGCGGCGCGCGCGCCGCTCGTGCGTCGTCGGAGAGCTTTGGCGGTGCAGCCCTGCGTGCCTCACCGGGCCCAAGCAGCGAGAGAACACGATCGTAGTCCCCGGCAGCCAAGAGGTCGAGCGGCAGGCTCCCGTCCTCGCGAACGCCGAGCAGAACCGCTCGGTTGGCGCTCGCGGAGCCGCGGTCGATCTTCCGCACGACCGCAAGGAGGCGCTGGAGGTGCTCCTCGTTGCCCGGCGCCATCGGCTTGCCGCTCGCCCAGAAGTGCAGCGACCGGCGGCTCACGTTGAAGAGGCGCGCGAGCTGTTCCCACGTGAAACCGCTGAGCCGGCGCAGCTGACCGACCGCTGCTCCTGCGGGCTCCGCGACGGTCACCGCGGCACCGGCCGTCGTGTGATCCACCGGGCGCTGCGAGCGCAGCACCATGTCCAAAGGGAGCGCATACGCCGTCGACGTGCCGAGCCCCGCGATCATGCAGCCGACGAGCACGGGCTTCCGAACTCGGCGCATCAGCATCGCGCCGGCAGCCGACGTCGAATCGAAAGTCTGGCGAGTCTCAAGGACGTTCATAGCTTGCCTCCGTAGCGCAGGAGGAAGTCATTGGTCACGGCCCAGCGGAAGATCGTGTAGATGCGCTCGGCGTAGCGCTGCGCCTCGGCCACGACGCGATCGACCGCGAAGGGCATCGGAGCCGCGCTGAACATGTCGAGGTCGAGGATCCAGCTCTTCTCCTTCGCGGGCTCGATGGCGGCGAGATCGACGGTGGCATCCGCTGGCAGGCAGCCCCAGCGCGCGAGCACTCGTGCATCCGGCAGCTCGAACATCGACTCGGACAGAGCATGAACAGCGTGAGTGGCGGCGATCGTTCCGGTGATACCCCGGACCTCGGGGCGAACCAGCCTGGCGATGTCGTCCACCGCGTCGCCGGTGATGCGGTCGATGTAGCGAACACCAAGTCGATCGAGTTGGCCCGGCTCGATGTGCTCGTCCAGCGCTCCAGCGAGCACCTTGAGCCGGCCGAAGAAGTCTCCGCGGCTCAAGTACTTGGTGGTCTCGAGCGCAAGGAACTCAGGGGTGAGCGAGACACGCCAGTGTCCAGCCGCGTCGCTGAACCGCCATGCGATCTGCGGCTTCGCAGGCGCTACGCCGCCGAGGCCGAGCAGAATCCCCTGCGTCTGCTCCTGCCGGAGCACGGGGTACGTGGACCGGATGGCCTGCTGGAATGGCGCGACGAAATCCCGCTGCTCAACCGAGAGGATCTCCGGGAAGCGCAGCTGCGCGATGACGCGGACGAGAGGCGCATCCTTCAGAGGTACCTCCGCGGGAAGCGGAGCTACGAGCGGGTCCACTGTGGCGCTCATGCGGTTAGAGTAACGCCAGGCTGACGAATGTGAAGTGGAGTGTGAAGTAACCTTAAATATTAAGTAATATCAGTAAGTTAATCTCATTACGTCCTCGTGGGTCAGCTAGCGATAGCAGGCGACACAACCTGTTGATCTTCCAGGAGGATCTAGTCAGAGGGCGCCCTACTTCTCGGTCGCGGCGAACGTCCCGTCCCAGCCGGGAGGCGGCGGCGCGCGCCGCAGGGCCTCGCAGCGCGCAGCGAGCACGCGGGCCGGTCCATCGTCGGCGAGGTCCGCGAGCTCGCCCAGGCCCGCGAGCGCCCGGTCGAAGTCGCGCGCGAAGTACGCATCGAGCGCGCGCTCGTAGCTCCGCGCCGCGGCAAGCCGCGCGGGGTCCGTGTCGGGCTCGCCGAGCAGCTCGTGGACCTCGATCCCGATCGACTTGCCCTTGACCGCGACGCGGTCGACGCGGCGGAACGCGAACTGGCCGCGGGCATCGCGCTCGATCGCGTCGCTGACCAGGATCGTCGTGCCGTAGAGCTTGTTGAGCCCCTCGAGCCGCGCCGCGAGGTTCACGCCGTCGCCGATCGCGGTGAAGCTGAACCGATCGGGAGCGCCGAAGTGGCCGACCATGACCCGGTCGCGGTGGATGCCGAACCGGGTCACCAGCGCGGGCAGTCCCTCCCAGGCCTCGGACGCGAACAGCGCGCGAGTCCGCACGACGCAGGCGAGCGCGGCGCGGCACGCCCAGGCCGGGTGATCGGCGCACGGCCGCGGCGCGTTCCAGATCGCCATCACGGCATCGCCGATGTACTTGTCGACAGTGCCGTGCGCGTCGTGGACGCCGGCGGTCATCGCCGAGAAGTAGTGTCCGAGCAGGCGGGCCAGCCGGTCGGGCTCCAGCGTCTCGGCGAGCGAGGTGAAGCCGCGCACGTCGGTGAACAGCACCGAGAGGTCCTCGAGCCGGCCGCCCAGCGCCGGTTCGCGGTTGGACTCGGCCGCGGCGGCGGCGAACAGACAGGACTCGATCGCCGCGAGGTCGTCGAGCGGACAGCTCCCCGCGCGCAGCCGGGCGCCGAACGCCTCGACCGCGGCGTCGGCCTGGCCGAGGTACGCGGTGACCCGCGCGCGCACCTGCTCGCTCGCCGCGTCGCGCTGGACCGCCGCGCTGTCGGCGACCGCGGCCCGCAGCGCGGTGCCCTGCACGTAGACCAGGCCGCCGAGCACGGCCGCGAGCGCGGCCATCAGGAGCAGGAACGCGCGCGCGAGGGTGAGCCGGGTCCGCATCCGGGCGATCCTATGCGTTCTCCCCGCGCGAAGGCAGGCGCCGGTTGGTATCGTGCGCGCCGCGGCGCCCGTCGCCGGACCCCCTGGAGGAACCATGATCGAGCGCGACGTCGACATCCGGACGCCCGATGGCGCCATGAACAGCTTCGTGGTCCACCCCGAGGACGGCGGGCCGCATCCGGTCGTGCTGTTCTACATGGACGCGCCCGGCAAGCGCGAGGAGCTCCACGACATGGCGCGCCGCATCGCGGCGGTCGGCTACCACGTGGTGCTGCCCAACCTGTACTACCGCACGACCCGCGAGTTCGTGATGGTGCGCGACGACGCGGGCTACAAGCGGATGTTCGAGCTGCTGCGCGGGCTGTCGAACGAGATGGTGCTGCGCGACACCGCCGCGCTGCTGGAGTTCGTCGACGCCACGGGGGGCTCTGCCCCCCGCCCCGCCGGCGGAGCCGTCGGGGTCCCCACCCCCCGTCTCGCTGCGCTCGACGGTGACCCCGCCGCCCGCGCGCGGTCGATCGGCGCCGTCGGCTACTGCATGAGCGGCCCGTTCGTGTTCGCGGCCGCGGCGCGGTTCCCCGATCGCATCCAGTGCGCCGCGTCGATCTACGGCGCCGGGCTGGTCACCGATCGCCCCGACTCGCCGCACCTGACGATGAAGCAGATCCGCGGCGAGATGTACTTCGCGTGTGCCGAGATCGACAAGTACGCGCCGAAGGACCAGATCGACACGCTCGAGGCCCAGCTCGAGACCTCCGGGATCCGGTATCGCCTCGAGTGGTACCCGGGCGCCGAGCACGGCTTCGCGTTCCCGACCCGCACCGGCATCTTCCACCAGCCGAGCGCCGAGCGGCACTGGGAGCGGCTGTTCGCGCTGTTCCGCCGGAACCTCGGCTGACGCGGGCGAGCCGGCGGTCAGCGCGACCGGCCGCGCGCGGTGACCGGCCAGATCGCCTCGAGCGTGTCGCCCGACAGCACGTGGTAGCTGTCGTACAGGTTGACCGTCGGATCGCAGTGCGGCACGGCGAGCCGGACCCGGTCGCCGAGCTGCCAGACGTGCGCGCCCGCCGGATCGACGATCGCGCCGTGCTCGTCGCCCATGAAGCGATAGCTCGCGCCGGTCGGCGCGCCGGATACGATCGCCGGCGGCCCGCCGTCGGTGGCGAGCGCCTTGAAGCCGGCGTCGACCGTCGCCATGCCGCGGTGGTTGGCGCTCACGACGGTGGTCTCGACGAACAGCGCGTACTCGAACAGCGCCGCGCCTTCGCCGTCGAGCTCGCACTCGGCGTACTGGCGATCCATGAACACGTACGAGCCGACCTGCCACTCGGTGTAGAGCCCGAGCGCGGCGTCGATGCGGTGCGTGCCGGTGCCGGCGCCGGTGATGATCGGCCGGGCCGCCCGGCCCTCCGACAGCAGCGCGATCACCGACTTCAGGTACTGCATGCGCTCGCGGATCGCCGCCTCGCGCTCGGCGAACCCCGCGATGTGCTGCTCCACGCCGCAGTAGAACTGGACGCCGCGATCGCGCAGCTGCGGCAGCGCGCGGATCCGGTGCGCGAGCTCGAGCGCCGCGGCGGGCGACGCCACGCCGGTGCGATGGATCCCCGGATCGATGTCGACCAGCACGTCGAGCGGCCGGCGGGTCCCGCTGGCTCCGGGCGCCGACGCGGCGGTCGCCAGCGCGACGGCGTTGGCCGGGTGATCGACCACGGTGATCAGCTCGTCGCAGCGCTGCTGGAGCTCGACCAGGCGGCGGATCGCCGGCTCGGTGACCACCGGCGAGGTGATCAGCAGCCGGGTGATGCCGCCGGCGGCGAGCGCCTCGGCCTCGCCGAGCTTGGCGCAGCACACGCCGATCGCGCCGGCGGCGAGCTGGCGGCGCGCGATGTCGGCGCTCTTGTGGGTCTTGGCGTGCGGGCGCAGCGCGGTGCCATGGGCGTGCGCGAACTGCGCCATGCGTGCGATGTTGCGGTCGAGCGCATCGCGGTCGATCACCAGCGCCGGGGTGGCGAGCCGATCGCGCGCGGTGCGGCCGATCAGCGAGCCGTGGAGTCGTAGGTCGTCGGTCATGGGCGTTCCGGGGCCTCCAGGTCGAACAGGTGATCGGCTCGGTCACGGCTCAGCGTGCGCGTCCGCCCGGTGCCGCACAACACGGCACAGCCTCGTGGATTCTCGCTGGACATCAAGCCTCGTGGCAAGTTGCGGCAGTCGCCGGCGCGGCAGCGTACCCCGTCTCGCGCCCACCGGGGCCGCGCTGTCCGTTCATTGCACGGCATGGCACGGATCGGCGCGCTACATATCCACGAGATCCGGCCGAACTCCTGGCGAGCCGCCGTCGAGCGGATCGACCGCAGCCTCCGGAGTGCGCGGCGTCACCGGTGACGACCCTGCCGCCGATTGGCAACACTTGCTGTGTGGTGCAGTGCCGATGACGCCGTCCTCGCGCCGTCCTCGTCGAGCGTCTTTTCACGCGATCGCAACGTGTGTGGACGGGCCCGCGACTTGACGCGAGGCCATCGCAACGAGAACCTGGAGAGAGCATGCCGCGCTTGCCCCTGCCACGACTCACCACGACCCATCGCCGCGCCGATCACGGCACCGATCACGGCGCCGATCACGGCGCCGATCGCAGGGCCGATCGCAGGGCCGATCACGGCGCCGATCACAGGGATCGAGCACCACGGTGGGTCCTCGTGCCCCTGCTCGCCGCGCTGGCGGCGTGCGGCGGCGGAGGCGGCTCGGCCCCGGACGTCGTGATCACGATCTCGCCGACGACCGCGAGCGTCAAGGCCGGCGAGACCGTGCAGTTCTCCGCCACCGTGTCCGGCAGCAGCAACACCAAGATCAACTGGGGCGCGAGCGGGGGCAACGTCACCGGCAACGGCCTGTTCACGGCGCCTGCCCTCGGCGGCGGCTACACCGTGCGCGCCACCGCCGACGCCAACGCCAAGGACAGCGCGACCGGCCTGGTCAACGTGATGGGCAGCGACTCGGTGTCCCCTGAGCCGTTCTACGAGTCGCAGAAGCCCTACGTGCAGGTGATGACGCCGATGCCGTTCGCGACCTACTTCGCGCCCGCCACGATCCGGGTGTGGGCGCACGCGCCGGACCAGGGCGACGACAACAAGAACGACGGCTTCTCGCCGCACGTCGACTTCTACCTCGGGACCATGATGGTCGGCGGCATGGATGCGAAGGCCGGCGCGACCGACTACTACCAGCTCGACATCCCGAACGTGGCGGCGGGCACCTACGAGCTGTCGGTTCGCAGCGTGCTGAAGTCGGGCACGGTCGAGAGCTTCCACGTGCCGGTCAAGGTGATCGATCGGCCGTCGGGTGCGGGGATCACCACGATGACGCTGACCAGCGATCTGGTGCTGAGCGGCAACATGAACTTCGAGCTGATCGGCACCGCCGACAAACCCGCGGTGCTGACCAGCAGCAACGGCTCGCGGCTCCGCAGCGCGAACGGCTGGACCGGCCACCTCAAGATCCAGCACGCCGACATCATCGGCCTGGGCGCGATGGACATGCCCGGCATCGACGTCACGGTCGGCGGCAGCAACACGCTGGAGATCAGCGACTCGATCTTCGACGCGTGCGGCCCGCCGCAGCTCGGCGCCGACGGTCAGGCGACGATCGCATTCAACCGCAACACGCTGCAACCCAACACCCTCACCACGGTCAACGACCAGCCGGACTACGGCGGCTCGAACCCGAGCCTGGTGTTCAAGGGCGGCTCGTCCGCGGCCAAGACGTTCCAGGGCAACAACGTCGGCGTGTCGTTCGTGCGATTCGACCACTCCAGCAACTGGACGGTCGGCGGCGATCACGACGCCGACGGCAACATCCTGATCGGCGTGCGCGCCGGCCTGGAGTTCGACTCGGTCAGCAACATCAAGATCCGGGGCAACTTCTCCTACCACCGCTACCCGTTCGGCTGGTCGCAGGGTCACAACCTCGACTTCCCGACCGGTGGCGACGCCGGCACGTTCGTGATCGAGGACAACGTGTTCCGCTCGAGCTCGTGGATGATCCAGAGCCTGCCGCCGGGCACCCAGTTCCAGTACAACCTGCTGCTCGACAACATCAACGAGGCGTTCTTCCGCAACTACGGCGCGTCGGTGAAGGTCCACCATAACGTGCTTGTCAACTCGGGCTGGCAGCGGTCGTTCCTGCCCAGCGGCGGCGTGCTGTCCGCCTCCGGCGAGTTCACCAACAACACCGTCGACGCCGGCGGCGCGCGGCTGGGCTGGTTCGATGGTTCGTTCGTCGCGAACAACTCGTCGCTCAGCGCGCTGCGCAACAACGTGTTCATGGGGTTCGCGTACGAGAACACGACGGACCTGGTCGCGGCCGGCGCGGCGGCGTCGGCCGATCACAACGCGTTCTTCAACCCGGACACAAGCAAGCTCAAGCCGTACGGCGACACGGGGAAGGGAAGCAACGACGTCAGCGGCGATCCGAAGTTCGCCGCGCGCGAGGTCCCGTTCCAGGTCAGCGACGGCGACATCTGGCGGCGGCGCGTGACGGTGTCGCAGATCCTCTCGCACTACGGCACGCTCTACACGCCGGGGCCCGGCAGCCCGCTGAGCAACGCCGGGTCCGATGGCGAAGACATCGGCGCGATCGGCGACGGCCGGTTCGGCGCGTTCGGTCCCTAGGTCTTCACGACCTTCCTGGGTCGTTCGGTCGACCGAGATCGGCCTTCGGCCGTCGAGCCACGATCGCGAGACGCCAACGCGAGGTCGCCGTGGACGTCCGCGAGCGGATGGGGTCGGGCGCCGCGACCGTGATCTGGATTGGCCGCTCGTTGTCCCCGCACGTACCTCGCGCCGCCCGCGCAGGCGCCGGCGGTGATTCGGCGGGCGCGGCCCCGACCCCATCCGCGCAGCAGCCCACGGCGAGCCGAGCGTGCACGCGTTCTCCCGGAGGAGCCATGCCCCGAGGCTCCTGGGCCGCCCGCCGCGCGCTATCGTCGGCGCGATGACCGTCACCTACCGCGTCCCCGGCGCGATCCTGACCGAGCGCGAGCACACCGTCCCGCTCCACCCCGCCGCCCCCGGCGAGACCCTCACCGTGTTCACCCGCGAGGTCGCGGCGCCCGACG
>JBGQCL010000283.1:0-15581 GCA_041495365.1 Kofleriaceae bacterium
CGACGACAAGACGATCCAGTTCAACACGTACGTCAACAAGGACACCCGGTACACGATCAAGCTCAAGAAGACCGTCAAGCAGGCGGTGCCGCCGCACCCGTCCGGCGGGCGGCCTCCCGACCGGCCCCACGCCGAGCCCGACAAGTCGAACAAGACCGGCGGCGAGCTCAACGGCAACCCGTTCAAGCCTGTCCAGCCCCGGCCGTGATCATGACGGCGCGCCCGGCGATCGCGGTGCTCGTCGTGCTCGGGGCCGCCGCCCTGGCAGGGCGCGGCGATGCCCAGCCGGCGCCCGCGCCGCGCGGTCCCGCTCCGGCTCCGGCCCCGGCACCCGCCGCCGCGCCCGACAGCGGCTACGTCGGCCGCGAGATCGCGCCGCTCGAGATCGACGACTGCAAGCCGACCGAGCTGAGCCCCGACGAGGTGACCCGCCAGGGCTCGGAGCACTACGACCGCGGCGAGACGCTCTACCGCCAGGGCGACTACGAGGGCGCGGTCCGCGAGCTGGTCTACAGCTACTGCCTGGTCCCGGCATTCTACACGATCCTCGAGGACATCGGCCAGGCCTACGAGCGCAACCTCGACTACGAGAAGGCGATCGGCTACCTTGAGCGCTACGTGCGCGCCGTGCCGCCGCCGGGCGCCCCGCGGTGCAGCGTGTGCCCGGCCGACCCGCAGCGCGACAAGACCACCGTCGCCCGCCGGGTCGAGGTGCTCAAGAAGCTCAAGGCCAAGATCTACGTCGAGTCGCAGCCGCCCGCCGCGCAGATCACGATCGCCAACGACGCCGGGGTCGCGGCGCGGGCGCACTCGGGCGAGACCATCGAGGTGCTCGGCGGCCACTACGACATGGTCACCGAGCTCGACGGCTACGAGCCGCAGCACCAGGCGATCGACGTCCGGGTCGGCAAGCCGTACACCTACTTCGTCCCGCTGGTCGCGCTGCACGGCCGGCTGTCGATGCAGGTGCTGCCGGCCGACGCCCGGATCTTCCTCGGCGATCGCCTGGTCGGCATCGGCCACATCGACCTCGCGCTGCCCGCCAACACCTACGTGGTGACCAGCGAGGCGCCCGATCGGATCACCGACCGCCGGCGGGTCGAGCTGCTCGCCGACCAGGTCAAGCGGGTCCAGGTCGAGCTCACCGCCCAGCCGCAGTTCGGCCGCCGCCAGCTGATCGCGTTCTCGGCGATCGCCGGCGCGGGCGCCACCGGGTCGATGCTCTACGCGTTCCACAACACCGGGCTGTCCGGGCTCGGCGTGATCGGCGGCGGCGCGACCGGGCTGGTCGGCAGCGCGTTCCTCCTGCCCGACGTGCCGCTCGGCACCAGCAACCTGACCGTGACCTCGACCGCGGGGGGCGCGATCCTCGGGGCGGGCGCGAGCCTGCTGTTCACCAGGCGCCCCGAGGTGATCTACCCGGTGGTCGGCCTCGTCGCGGTGCTCGGCGGCACCGCGGGCTACCTGGTCGGTGACGCGATCCGGATCAACGTCGGCGACGCGGCGCTGATCAACAGCGGCGTGGTGTGGGGCAGCATCTCGGGCGCGCTGTTCGCGGCGTCGTTCGACCCCGGCCACGCGGTCGGCGGCGGCCTGTTGCTCAGCGGCCTCGGCATGGGCACGGCCGGCGGCCTGCTCCTGCAGAGCAACTTCTCGATCAGCCGCACCCACGCGGTGCTGATCGACGTCGGCGGCGTGGTCGGGATCATCGGCGGTCTGGCGCTCGAGAGCCTGGTGTACCCGACCGCGCCCGCGCAGACGCCGTCCGCGGTGATCGATGCCCGCGCCCAGGAGCACCTGGCGAACTACGCGCTCGGCGGCATGGCGATCGGCCTGCTCACCGCAGGCGTCCTGACCCGCAACCTCGACAACCCGAAGATCCCGGTGTCGCCGGCGATCACCCAGACCATCGGGGGCGACGGGCGCGCCGCAACGGTGTACGGCGTCGCCGGCCGCTGGTGAGGCAGCTTGCCGGTGAATGCCACTGGCCGCCAGCGCGCGCAGGTAGCAGGACGTGACAGGGTGTCGCCCGCGTCGGGGTGCGCGGTCAGCAGGGAAAGGTTTCCCGGCGCCCGGACCCCGGGTAGATTCGGGGCGACCAGCGGTCGTCGGCGCCGGAACGACCCGGCGTCCTGTGGGAGAGTCCCAGTCAGGAGGTTGTCATGCGCGCATCTCATCTCGTCCTCTCGCTGCTCGGCGCCGGCTCGCTCGGCTGCGGCAGCAGTGCGTCCAGGCCCGACGCCCCGCCGCCGGTGGACGCCTTCGTGTGTTCGCAGAGCGGGACGCTCAACGCCCCGACGCCCCTCGACTTCTCCCAGGGCGGCGGTCAGGCCCAGGGCGCCGTTTCGGCGAACGGGAGCCAGCTGCAGGTCTCGATCATCGTCACCAGCACGAGCCAGCCGGACCGGGGCCTCTTCATCATCCAGGTGAACAACGCGGGCGTGTTCAGCACGGCCGCCGGCAAGGCCGGTCGGTTCGAGCAGCCGCCCACGCCCGGGTCGTATCCGATGGATCCCGACATGAGCCTTGGCTTCGGGATCGACTTCGTCGATGGCGTCACCCACAACATGACGAATGGCACCGCGTCGGCCCACCCCAACCAGGTCGCCTTGCTCGACATGACCGCCGGCGGCACGGTCCGGATCGACACCTTCACGCCGGGGGCCATGCCGGGCATGACGAGCACGATCGGCGCGACGATCACCAACGCGAAGTTCAAGGGCTTCAACGTGCTCCCCAGCGGCGCCCTCGACATGGCCGGCAACGGCTGCGACATCACCCTGCAGAACCTCCAGTTCACCGGACTGAGCGTGAAGTGGCAGACCCTGGCGTTCCCGCCGATCATCGCGCCTCCGCAGCCGGAAGTCGCGGCGCGGCCGGACCTCGCGGCGCGGGCGATCGACGGCGCGGCGGTACGGTCGGCGGACTTCCGGATCGAGTAGCGCCCCGCGGCGTTCGGTCTCGACCGCCGAGATCTGTACCGGGGCGCGGCCCGGGGATGCGCGTATAGTTGCGCACGATGGAGACCCATTCCTCGGCGTGCCCGCTCGACTGCCCGGACCTGTGCGGGCTGACCGTCACGGTGGATCAGGGCCGCGTCGTCGAGGTCAACGGCGACCACCGCGGTCCGGTCACCGACGGCTTCATCTGCGGCAAGGTCCGCAAGATCGCCGACCACATGTACGGCGAGGACCGGCTGACCGCGCCGCTGTGGCGCTCCGGGCCCAAGGGCAGCGGGCGGTGGGCGCCGATCTCGTGGGACGACGCGCTCGATCGCATCGCCGGCCGGATCGCGGAGATCCGGGCGCGCGCCGGCGGCGAGGCGATCCTGCCGTACCACTACGGCGGCTCGAACGGCTGGTTGACCGAGGGCGCGCTGGCGAGCCGGCTGTTTCACCGGCTCGGCGCGTCGAACCTCGCCCGCACGCTGTGCGCGACGGCGACCACCGCGGCGGTGCGCGGCCTGTACGGCGCAACGCCGGGGGTCGCGCTCGAGGACTACGTCCACGCCCGGCTGATCGTCCTGTGGGGCGTCAACCCGTCGGCGACCGGGATCCACCTCGTGCCGGTGATCGAGCGCGCGCGCGCGGCCGGCGCCCGGCTCGTCGTCGTCGACCCGCGGGCGACCCCGCTGGCGCGGCGCGCCGACCTTCACCTCGCGCTGCGCCCGGGCACCGACCTGCCGGTCGCGCTCGCGGTGATCGGCGCGCTGTTCGGGCGCGGGCACGCCGACCGCGGCTTCCTCGCGGCCCACGCCACCGGCGCCAACGAGCTCGCCGCGCGCGCGGCGCGGTGGTCGGTCGAGGCCGCCGCGCGCGAGGCCGGCATCGACCCGGCGCTGCTCGATCGCTTCATCGAGCTGTACGCCGAGGCCCGGCCGGCGGTGATCCGGTGCGGCTGGGGCATCGAGCGCAACCGCAACGGCGGCAGCGCGGTCGCCGCCGTGCTGGCGCTGCCCGCGGTCGCCGGCAAGTTCGGCGTGCGCGGCGGCGGCTACACCATGTCCAACGGCGACGCCCGGTGGACGATGAGCGCCGACACCGCGATCGGCGAGCCGGCGCCGGCGACCCGCACGATCAACATGAGCGAGATCGGCCGCGTGCTGCGCACCGTGCAGGACCCGCGGATCGAGTGCCTGTTCGTCTACAACTGCAACCCGGTCGCCACCGCGCCCGACCAGCGCACCGTGATCGAGGAGCTCGCGCGCGACGACCTGTTCGTCGTGGTCCACGACCAGGTCATGACCGACACCGCCCAGCTCGCCGACGTCGTGCTGCCGGCGACCACGTTCCTCGAGCACCGCGAGGTCCGCCGCGGCTACGGCACGATGCGGCTGTTCGACAGCCCGCCGGTCGTCCCGCCGGTCGGCCAGTCGCGCAGCAACAACCAGCTGTTCGGCGCGCTGCTCGATCGGCTCGGCCTGACCCGGCCGGGCGATCTGGTCTCCGAGGACGCCATGGTCGACGCGACGTTCGCCGCCAGCCCGCACGGCGCGGAGCTGCGCGCCCAGCTCGCCTCCGGCGGCGTCGCGGCACCGCCGAGCGGGACCGGCCCGGTCGCGTTCGTCGACGCGTTCCCCGGCACGCCGGACCGCAGGATCCAGCTCGTCCCCGAGGCGCTCGACCGCGAGGCGCCGCACGGCCTCTACACCTACCAGCCCGATCCGGGCACCGCCGAGTACCCGCTCGCGCTGATCTCGCCGGCGCTCGCCACCCAGATCAGCTCGACGTTCGGCCAGCTCCGCAAGGCGCCCGGCCAGCTCGAGCTGTCGCCGCGCGACGCCGCCGCCCGCGGCATCCGGTCCGGCGATCGCGTCCGGATCTGGAACGCGTGGGGCGAGGTCCAGTGCGTCGCGAAGGTCGCGCCCGAGGTCCGCGACGGTGTCTGCGTCCTGGCCAAGGGCCTGTGGCGGCGCCACACCGCCAACGGGTACACCGCGAACGCGCTGATCCCGCCGGCGTTCGCCGACCTCGCCGGCCAGGCGGCCTACAACGACGCGCGCGTCCAGGTCGCCCGCCTGGCCTCGTCCGGGCCCAGCGAAGCCCGCCGAGGCGCGCCAGAGGCGCGTCTCGGTGGAACAGCGCAGCGAGGAACGGACGGAAGATGATGACCAGGGGGTGGCCCTGAATAGGGACACCCCCTAGAGCGTCCGGGTCAGCACGACGAACCGGCGGTCCGCCGCGATCCCGGCGACCTTGTCGTAGAACGGCCGCGGACCGATCCACGCCACCTCGCACTGCGCGTGGTGGGCCGCGACGTCGACCAGGCAGGCCAGCAGCAGCGCCTCGCCCAGCCCGCGGCCGCGGTGCGCCGGCCAGGTCCCGGTCGGCCCGAACCAGCCCAGCCCGCGGTTGTTGCCGTCGTGCGCGGCGAACGCGCAGTACGCGCCGTCCCGGATCGCGACGTGGACGCCGGGCGGATCGCAACCCAGCGAGCGCGCCAGCTCGAACGGCCACGCGCCGCCGAACTCGGCGCCGACCGCGTCGAGCAGCGCCTGCTCGTCGGGGCGCGCCCGGCGGACCTGGTAGCCGCGCCCGGCGGCGGCGGCGGCGAGCTCGGCGGCGCGCGCCGGGGACACCCGCGGGTTGCCCCGCACCTCGATCAGGACGTCGAGCCGCGGCTCGTCGAGCCGGCGCCAGCCGCGGCGCTCCAGCCATGCGATGGTCTCGATGTTGCGCTCGTCGACGCCGGGCGCCAGGTAGTTCCCCGGCTGGTCGAGCGTGCGCAGCGCGGTCTGCCCGGCGTCCCGCGCGGCTGCCTCGCACGCCGCGAGCAGCGCGCCACCGACGCCGCGACGCCGCGCGCCGGGCGCCACCGCGAGCACGCGGATCCGGTTGCCGGCGACCGCCGCGACGCCGACCAGCTCGTCGCCGTCCCACGCGCCCAGCGCCCCCGGCGCCCCGCGCGGCCCGTCGCCGAACAGCTTCTCGTCGGCGACCTCGGCGGTGCGGTCGAACGTGCAGGCCGCGGCGAGCACCGCCGTCGCCTCCGGCAGGGCAGATCGGTCGAGCGGTCCGACGCGCACCGGCCCACCGTAGCAAATCGCCGTGCGCGGTGCCGCCGCCTGCTCGCCCGCGGCGCCCCGCACGCTCGGGGATGACTCCCGCAGCGCCTGGCGCTCGCGTTGCCGCCCGCACGCGGGTGTCTGCGGCCGCGCCGCGCAGCTGCGCAGCTGCGCCGCCCGACGCGGCTGGGGTTCACCGCGCGAGCCAGAGCAGCATGCTGAACACCCCCAGGACGGCGACCCCGAACAGGACGGGCGCGATCAAGCCCGCGTACGGAGACGGCCAGCCGCTGTGGACGTGGCGAACGTGGTGGCGGAGCGCGGTCATGCGGCCTCCCGGGTGAGCACGAGCGCACGGATCGCGAGGCATTCGCGATCGGCTCGCATCTCGCGTCATCATCATGATGAGGGACTTGCACGGCTCGCGCCGAGCTCACAGGTCAGGGCGCGCCAGCAGGACGATGAACGCGACGATCAGGGCGATCATGACGATCGCAAACGGCAGGATCCACCGCCGGGTCGACGCTCGTGTTCAGCGATTTCCCTGATGTGGTCGGTCATGGCAGCACCTGGGTCGGGGACTTGCCGACCGCGCGGCGCCGAGCCTGTATGCGGACCGGCGACGGTCGGCATGATCCCCATCGGATGCAACGGCATGGCCAGTTCCTGCAGCCCTTGCGCACGGTCCAGCGTCGGGCGCGGGCCATGCGCCATTTCCCGACCCGGTCTGCAGGGCGGGGAGGCGGGGCGGGCGTGCCGAGGCGGGCGTGTGGGGGTGCGAGCGTGCGAGCGTGCGTACGAGGCGGTCGACGTGGTGGTGACGGTGCGGTGTCGCTCCGGGGGCGGCGGCCGACGCGTGGGCGGGTCGCTTGCCGAGCCGTGCGCGGCCGTGCCACCGTCGTCACGATGCGGGCGATGCTGTTATGCGCCGGGCTGAGCACGCGGCTCGGCCGGCTGGGCTCGGATCGGCCCAAGCCTCTGCTGCCGGTGTGCGGCGTACCGATCCTGGCCTACGGCATCACCAACCTGGTCGCCCACGGCGTCACCGAGCTCGTGATCAATACCCACCATCGGCCGCAGATGTTCGAGCGCGAGATCGGCGACGGCCGGCGGTTCGGCGCGCGGGTCCGCTACATCCACGAGCCGGTGGTCCTGGGGACCGGCGGCGGGCTCAAGCACGCCTTGCCGCTGCTCGACCCCGACGGCCGCGACGAGCCGTTCCTCTCGATCAACGGCAAGCTGATCTTCGACCTCGACATCACCGCGCTGGTCGCCGCGTACCAGGCGCAGCGCGCGACCGGCGAGCTGCTCGGCATGATGGTCGTGCGGCGCGTGCCCGACGCCCGCGACTGGGGCGCGGTCTGCGTCCGGGTCGACGGCCGCGGACCCTACGTCGCCGACATCCTCGGCGACGGCGACCACATGTTCTGCGGCGTCCACGTGGCGCGACCCTCGGTGATGGCGCGGCTGCCCGACGGCGAGGCGGACTCGATCCGCCAGGGCTACCTGCCGTGGCTGCGCGCCGGGGAGCGGGTCGCCGCGTACGAGCACACCGACGGCTACTTCGCCGAGCACTCGACGCCGGAGCGCTACCTCGCGTCGAACTGGGCGCTGCTCGGCGGCGCTCACCTGCGCCACCCGCCGACCCAGCTCGCCGGCATCGATCCCACCGCACGGCTGCATCCCGGCGCCGAGGTCATCCCGCCGGTGAAGATCGGCGCCGGGGCCATCGTCGGGCCGGGCGTCACCATCGGCCCCGATGCGGTGATCGGCGACGGCGCGGTGGTCAACGCGTCGATCGCCCGCACGGTGGTGTGGGCCGGCGCGGTCGTCGACGCCCCGCCTACCGAGTCGGTGGTCAGCGGCGAAGCTGCCGCGTGAATCACGAGCAGGCGGTCGCCGGGCAGCGAGCGCTACGTGCAGCCGGTGGCGGGGAGCCTGGCGAGCTCCTCGATGCACTGCTTGGCGATCTTGCGCACGGCGTCCTGGACCTGCCGCACGTCGCGCTGGACCGTGTCCGCGCTGGCGCCGACCTCGATGCTGACCTGGATCGCGTCGGGCAGCGCGCGCGCGAGCCGGCACGGCTGCTCGAGCGCCGGCAACGTCCGGGCGCAGCGGCAGACCTGATCGACGTAGGCCTTGCAGGCGTCCTGGGCGCGCTTGACCTCGGTGGCCGGCATCGCGGGGGCCGGCGTGGGAGGGGGTGAGGGGGAGGGTGGATCCGCCGGCTGCTTGCAGGCCGCGCACAGCGCGAGGGCGGCGAGCCAGGACGCCCGGTGCGTCATGCGGCCTCGACCCGGGCGAGCACCACGGAGATGTTGTCGATCCCGCCCTCCTCGTTGGCCGCCGCGATCAGGCGGTCGACGGCGCGGTCGAGGTCGCGCTCGACCATCAGGATGTGCAGCATCTGGTCATCCTTGACCATGCCGGTGAGCCCGTCGGAGCACAGCAGGTAGGTGTCGCCGATGTGGGGCTTCTCGGTCATGATGTCGACCTGGACGCTCTCCTTCATGCCGAGCGCGCGCACGATCACGTTCTTGTGCGGCCAGTTCTCGGCTTCCTCGGGCGTCACCCGCTTCATGCGGATGTAGTCGTTGATCAGCGAGTGGTCCTCGGTGAGCTGGGTCATCTCGGTACCGCGCGCGCGGTAGCACCGGCTATCTCCCACATGTCCGATGATCAGCGAGTCGTCGAGGAAGTACACCGCGACGCAGGTCGTCCCCATGCCCTTGAGCCGCGCCTCCTTCTGCGACCGCTCCCAGATCTCCAGGTTGGCGAGCATGATGCCGGTGACCATGCGGTTGACGTGGGTGCGCAGGTCGCGGTCGACCTTGTAGGGCCAGGTCAGCGTCTGCTGCTTGGCGGTCTCGTTGAAGTGGTCGGTGATGAGGTCGACCGCGAGTCGGCTCGCGACCTCGCCCGATGCGTGGCCGCCCATGCCATCGGCGACGATCGCCAGCCGCTCGCTGTCCGGCAGCGAGATCGAGTCCTCGTTGTGATCGCGCTTGCGCCCGATGTTGGTCGCGCCGGCAAACCGCACTCGTGCTCCGTCGAGCGGGAACGACGTGCTCATCCAATGCCACTCTAGCAGGCGCCGGGCCAGCCGATCGATCCCGGGCAGGGCAAACCGCCGTCCGGCCCGTGGCGCGGGCGCGCGCCCCTACGGGTTGACTCCAACCCGCCGGCCTTTCATCCTTCCGGGGATGATCGCATTGCCTCGTGGTCACGAGAGCTTCTCCGCGCGACGCGACGCGCGTAGGGGTGAATGCGCCGGCTGTGCCGGTGCATCCCCCAGAGGGCGGTCATGGGAAGGCCCCCATCTCGATCGAAGCGGACGAAGCGGAACAGGGACGCTGGCCGAAGGCCAGTGCGTCCCCGTGTAGCGGCGATGTGGGGCTACGCTCAGGGTAACGCGACCATCGTCGGCATCGTCGTCGTGATCATCGGTGCCGCGGCGATCGGCTACGTCGTGCGGCGGCTGTGGCGAAGAGGCAGGTGACGTGGTCGAGCTGGCGCGCGGAAGGGTCGCAGATCGACCGTGGGGGCGGACCTTCGCGACCCTGGGTCTGCGCGGCCTGACCGGACAGCTCGGCGTGCTGGCCGACGGCAAGCGCTTCGCGGTCGGGTTCGACCACGGCGCGGTGGTCGCGGCGGCCTCGCCGCTGGCCTCGGACGCCGCCGCGCGGGTGGCGCTGACCATCCACCTCGTGTCGTCGTCGCAGGTCGCCGAGCTCGCGCGGCGCCAGGCCGCCGCGCCCCACCGCGACGAGATCGAGCTGGTCGCCGAGCTGGCGCGGCTCGGGCCGGACCACGCGCTGCGGCTGCGCCGCCGGGTGATCGCCCAGCGCGCCGCGCGCACGTTCTCGATCAGCCAGGGTGAGTTCGTCGTCACCGATCGGGTCGAGCTCGAGGTCCCGGCGGGCTGCGAGCTCGATGTCCGCGCGGTGGTGTACATGGGCGCGCGGAGCAACCTGTCGGAGGCGCGGCTCGCCATCGAGCTCGACCAGCTCGGCCCGTGGTTCCAGCTCCGGCCGGGGGTCGACGCCGACCTGCCGCAGTTCGGGTTCGGCGACGCCGAGCAGCCGGTGATCGAGCGGCTACGCGACGGCGGCACGCTCGCCGAGATCGAGGAGTTCGCGGGCAGCTTCGTCGACAGCCGCACGGTGCGCGCGGTGGTCTACGCGCTCGCCGCCTGCAACGCGTGCGCGGCCGACCCGGTGGGGGGGCAGCCGCGCAGCAAGCCGCCGTCGCGGCCGACCCCGTCGGGGCGGCCGCCGCGGCCGACCGGGTCGACCCAGCCGATGGCGACGACCCTCGAGTCGACCCAGCCGATGGCCACGATCGCCGGATCGGGCGCGGGACCCCGCGGCGGATCCGGCGGTGGGCCGGGCGAGCCGTCGCGTACCGCGACCCAGCCGCTGACCCGCTCCCCGGCGACGTCGGAGCCGCCGGCGCCGGACGCTCGATCGCCGCGGCCCACCCCGGGGGGACGGGGTGGAGCCATTCCGCCGCTCCAGGCGGCGCGGCCGGCGACGATGCCGCTCGGCGCAAGCGCGCGGCCGGGGACGACCGCGGCCCCGGGGGGCGATGCCGCGGTGCCCAAGACCACGACGCGGATCGCGACCGCGCCGCCGCCGCCCCGGGTGTCGGTGGCGGGCCCGTCGGGCGATGCGGCCGGGCGCGACTCCAGCGACCGGGCTCGCAGCCTGGCGGGCGAGGCGACCGGGTGGGACAGCGTCGGCAGCTCGCCGCGGGCGGTGACGCGGGACGCGGTCGGCCGCGATCGGTCCAGCGCGTCGATCCAGCTGCCGCCCGAGGACCCCGAGCCGGCCCCCGCCGCCCGCGCGCGGCGGCTGAGCGAGCCGGTGGAGTGGAGCTCCAGCGCGTCGATCCGGCTGCCGCCCGAGGAGGCGATGGTGCGCGAGAGCCGCGCGCGGCGCCGCGGCGAGGACGACCGCGAGCGCACCGGCTCCAGCGGTTCGATCCGGCTGCCGGACGACGACGAGATCGCGCTCGGCACGTCGAGCACCGGGATCCGGCCGCCCAGCGAGCCAGGCGCGCCCGCCGGGTCGAGCGGATCGATCCGCGTGCCGGGCTCCGGGGCGACGGGCGGGGCGGTGCGCGACGGGTCGAGCGGATCGATCGGGCTGCCCGGCGACGAGCTGGCGCGCGCCGGGTCGAGCGGGTCGATCCGGTTGCCCGGCGGCGACCGCCGGCGGCCGGGCTCCAGCCCCGGGCTGGGTGGCGAGGCCGGGCCGGGCCTGGTGCTCCGCCCGGCGGTGGCCGCGCGCCCGGCACCGGCGCGCCAGGTCGCCCGGGTCGACTCGCCCGCGTCCCACACCGTCAAGTCGCTGATCGCGCAGCGTCTCCAGCTGCTCGACCGCGGCGCCGATCACTTCCAGCTGCTCGGCGTCGCGCCGGACGTCGCCGCCGAGCCGCTGCGCAAGGCGTACTTCGCGCTCGCTCGCCAGCTCCACCCCGATCGGCTCGCCGCGCTCGGGATCTCCGACGACGGCAGGCACGCCCAGCGGCTGTTCGCCGAGATCAACGCCGGGTTCGCGCTCCTCAGCGACCCGTCGCGCCGGGCCCGGTACCTGGACGTCCTGCGGCGCGGCGGCGAGGCCGCGGTCCGGGCCGAGCAGGCGCGCGCCGAGGAGCTGACCCGGCGGATCCTGGACGCCGAGGAAGCGTTCCGGCGCGGCGAGCTCGCCCTGCGCCGCGATCAGCCGCAGGCCGCGGTCGCCGAGCTCGAGCGCGCCGTCCAGCTCCACCCCGACGAAGCGGACTACCACGCCGCGCTCGCGTGGGCGCGGTTCTGCGCCGCGCCCGACAAGCAGGCAGTGGCGGCGGTGACCCGGGCGGAGCTCGAACGCGCGATCCAGCGCGCGCCGCGCTCGGTCCCCCCGCGGTTCTACCTCGGCCGGGTCGAGCGCATGCTCGGCCGCGACCAGGACGCGCTCCGTCACTTCCGCGACGTGCTCACCGCGTCCCCCGGCCACTCCGAGGCCGCGAGCGAGGTCCGCGCGCTGGAGGCGCGGCTCGGGGGTGGTGACCGACCGGGCGTCCCCGGCCGCAAGCGCTGACCGGCGCGCCGACCACCAGGAGCCGCGCGATCGCCAGGGCGTCGGGTCCACCGCGGCGTGCGCCACCTTACAGTCACGGTTCGTCGCCGGCCGGGTCGTCGGGGTCCCCGGTCTCGCCGGCGAGGGCGTCGGACCAGGCCGCCAGCGTCCCGCCGAGCGCGATCGCGTCGTCGCCGCGCAGCGCGATCGCGGCGTGCCGCTTCCAGCCGTCGCGCACGCGCCGGAGCCGGATCAGCGCCAGCTTCGCGGGCTTCCAGGCGCCGCCGGCCGCGCGCTCCTGGTAGGCGATCGCGACGGTGGCCCACGCGCCGCGCTGCCAGACCCGGCGGTGGAGCGTGCGGCGGACCTGCTCGCCGTCGACCTCCAGGTCGTAGGTGACATCGTCGAGGTCGGCGATCCACATGCTAGCCTGGGCGCGGCGCCGAGCGGTCGGAGATCTCGAGCTCGGTGATCCGCTCCTCGTCGGGGCCGGTGTGGGCGCGGATCCGGGCGGTGGCGTCCGAGATCCGCCCGTCCTGCACGATCCGGACGGTGAGCTCCTCGCCGAGCTCGAACAGGAACGCCGAGCGCGCCCGGATCACATCGCCGACAGCGGCCACCACCTCGAATACCTCGTGCTGGGCATCGCCGTCGATCACGAGGATGCGAGGCGGGGACGCTTCGCTGCTCGGCGCGGGCCGGCCGGACACCCCGTGTCGGTACCACGCTCCCCGCCGCCGCCTCAAGCATCCATCCCGCGTTCCCGGCCTTCTAACACTGACCGCGCTGGGTTAACCTCTCGCACAGCGGATGCTCAAGCCGGTCGAGAAGCAACGTGTGGCCGAGGAGATCGCCGAACAGTTGCGCTCGCTGATCCTCACTGGTCAATATCCGCCGGGTTCGAAGCTCCCGCCCGAGCGCGAGCTGTCCAAGCGGCTGCGGGTCAACCGCGCGTCGCTGCGCGAGGCGCTCAAGAAGCTGGAGCACCTCGGCCTGGTGCGGATCCGCCAGGGCGACGGCACCCGGGTCCAGAACTTCATGGAGACCGGCGGGATCGAGCTGGTCCAGCACCTCTTGCCGCTGGCCGGCGGCAAGCCCGAGCTGATCCGGGATCTGCTGGAGTTCCGCCGGATCTTCGGCCGCGAGCTCGCCCGGCTCGCGGCCGCGCGGGCGACCCGGGACAAGGTCGGGCTCGGCAAGCTGCGCGCGCTCGCCGACCGCGCCGACCAGGTGACCAGCGCGCTCGAGCTGTTCGACATCGACTTCGACTTCTACGTCGCGATCGCGCAGCTGTCGGGCAACCAGGTCATGCTGCTGCTGATCAACACCGTGCGCGACGGCGTGCGCGGGTTCATGCCGCTGCTCGCCAACCTCGCGGCGCCCGGCGACAGCGTGCGCAAGCACCACCGCGAGCTGATCGTCGCGCTCGAGAAGGGCGATGTCGCGGGCGCCGGCCGGGTCGCCGACGACTACCTGCGGCTCGGCGCCGAGCTCGCCGGCCGGCTCGGCGGCAAGCCGGAGCTCCAGCCGCAGCCGCTCCCGGAGCCGCGGTAGCGCGCCGTGCGTCCAGGCCCGCGCGCAGTGGTAGGATGCCGCCAGCGGTGCTCAGGGGTAGACCAGCGGTGAGACCAGCGGTGAGATCAGTCGTGGAGATGAGGCGATGCCGGCGCTGACGCGGAAGGAAGTCGAGGACATCGCGCTCCTCGCGCGGCTTCACCTGGAGTCCGACGAGCTCGAGCGAATGCAAGGCGAGCTCGCGGCGATCCTCGACCACTTCCAGACCATCGCCGCGGTCGACACGACCGACGTGCCGGCGATGACCCACGCGGTGCCGATGGACCTGCGGCTGCGCGCCGACGTGTCCGAGCCGTCGCTGCCGGCCGAGGCCGCGCTCGCCGCCGTGCCGCGCCGGTCCGGCGACCTGATCGTCGTGCCGTCGAGCATCGCGCTGCCCGGCAAGTCGGGCACGGGAACCGAGCCGTGAGCTTCGCCTTCTGGTCGGCGGCGGATACCGTGCGGCGGGTCGCCGCCGGCGAGGTCACCGCCGCCCAGATCGTCGACACCATGCTCGAGCGGATCGCGGCGATCGACGGTCAGGTCGGCGCGTACCTCGCGGTCGATGCGATCGGCGCGCGGGCGGCGGCCGCCGACCTCGACCGCCGGCGCGCCGCCGGCCAGCCGATCGGCCCGCTCGCCGGGGTCACCATCGCGCTCAAGGACGTGCTGGTCACCCGCGGGCTGGCGACCACCGCGGGCTCGAAGATCCTGCAGGGCTGGATCCCGCCGTACGACGCGTGCGTGGTCGAGCGGCTGCGCGCCGCCGACGCGATCGTGATCGGCAAGGTCAACTGCGACGAGTTCGCGATGGGCAGCTCGACCGAGAACAGCGCCTACCAGCCGACGAAGAACCCGTGGAACCCGGCGCGCGTGCCGGGCGGCAGCTCGGGCGGCTCGTCGGCCGCGGTCGCCGCCGGGCTGTGCGCGGCGTCGCTCGGCACCGACACGGGCGGTTCCATCCGCCAGCCCGCCGCGTTCTGCGGCGTGGTCGGGCTCAAGCCGACCTACGGCCGGGTGTCGCGCCGGGGGGTGGTCGCGTTCGCGTCGTCGCTCGACCAGGTCGGCCCGGTGACCCGCACCGTCGCCGACGCCGCGCTCGTGCTGCAGGCGATCGCCGGGTTCGATCCGCGCGACTCGACCTCGCTCGACCATGCGGTGCCGGCGCTCGGCGACGCGCTGACCGGCGACGTCGCCGGCCTGCGGATCGGGCTGCCCCAGGAGTACTTCCAGGCGATGGACGACGACGTCCGCGCCGCGATCGCGCGCACCGCGTCGGCGCTGGTCGAGCGCGGCGCCGAGGTCGTCGACCTGTCGCTGCCGCACACCGAGCTCGCGCTGCCGGCGTACTACCTGATCGCCCCGGCCGAGGCGTCGTCCAACCTCGCGCGGTTCGACGGCGTGCGCTACGGCCAGCGCGCGGCCGCCGGTGACCTCACCGAGATGTACGCGCGGACCCGCGGCGCCGGGTTCGGCCCCGAGGTCAAGCGCCGGATCATGCTCGGCACCTACGCCCTGCGCTCGGGCTACTACGACGCGTACTACAAGAAGGCGCAGCAGATCCGCACGCTGATCAAGCGCGACTTCGACAAGGCGTTCCGCTACTGCGACGTCATCCTGACCCCGACCACGCCGACCCCCGCGTTCGCGTTCGGCGCCAAGGCCACGCCGTACGACATGTACCTGGCCGACGTGTTCACGCTGTCGTGCAACCTCGCCGGGCTGCCCGGGATCAGCGTGCCGTGCGGGCTGTCCGGCGACGGCCTGCCGATCGGCGCCCAGCTGCTCGGCAAGCCGCTCGACGAGGCGACCCTGCTGCGCGCCGCCCAGGTGATCGAGGCGGCGGTCGGGCTGGGCGATCGCCGGCCGCCGCTCGGAGGTGCCGCATGACCGACGGCAAGCGATCGATCCCACGGGGGGCTTCGCCCCCCGCCCCGCCGGCGGAGCCGTCGGGGTCCCCA
>JBGQCL010000284.1:0-15555 GCA_041495365.1 Kofleriaceae bacterium
ACGTGGCCGCGGACTACTTCGTCGAGACCATGGCCGCCGACGTCGCGGCGGACATCAACGGCACGTACGGCGACGGCGTTGCGCTGGCCGACGCCCAGGCCAGCATCCCGATCGTGCTCAAGGAGGTGGCGACCGCCGCGGGGCTGGGCACGATCGGCAAGAACGCGCTGTTCTTCTCCCACCGCTTCGGCTTCAACTGCAAGCTGAGCGTCGTGCTGCTCGACGCCCCGGTCAGCCGCTACGAGCCGACGCCGCGCAGCACCGCCTGGAAGCTGCCCGACTGCTCGACCTGCAACCTGTGCGTCGAGGCCTGCCCGGTCGGCGCGTTCGACGACTACGCCATCCAGGACGTCACCGCGTGCGATCGCTTCATCTCCAGCGACTACTTCGGCCCGCGGCGCGACCACATGTGCCGCGCGTGCATCACGCGCTGTCCGGTGTCCAACGACCTGCTGAAGCTCCGGCGGCGCGAGGGCGCCCCGCAGCGCACGTTCTGGGACAACGAGGCCCAGCTGTCGCTGGCCGCCGACCTGTTCATGTACCGGCCGTCCTTCTGGGTGTGGGTGATGCAGCGCTTCTATTACGGCGCCGAGCTGCCGGGGCGGTCGACCGACAGGAAGAAGGGCTTCGCCGCGGCGCTGGCGTCGTCGGTCAACGTCGCGACCACCGACCGGACGCGCGACGGCTGGCGGCTGTGGGCGCGCAAGCGCTCGCGCGAGCCGCGGTAGCGCGCCGCACGTGGCAGCCAGGATCGTCGGGACCAGTTCCCGGCCGGTTTGGCGGAACGATCGAGAGGGCGGTGCGATGCGGACGTGGACGCCAGTCGATCTCCACGGCGGAGTGCTGCCCGGCGGCGTCACCGCGATCGCAGCAGGTCCGCGAAATCAGGTCTCGAGCTTCCTCGAGGGCTGAGCCCTCGCTCCGGAGCGCGCCCCGGCGCGGCGATGGCTTGACTTCGGGCGCACTCGACGTCCTAGTTCGGGCCATGCGTTACAATCAACTAGGGCAAGCTGGGCTGTACGTCTCGGAGCTGTGCCTCGGCGCGATGACGTTCGGCGGCACGGGCTTCTGGAGCACGATCGGCTCGCTCGGGACGGCCGAGGTCGAGCAGATCGTCGGCACCGCGCTCGACGCCGGCGTCAACTTCATCGACACCGCCGACGTCTACTCCGACGGCGACAGCGAGCGGCTGGTCGGGGCGGCGCTCAAGTCGCTGGCGCGGCCGCGCGAGCAGGTCGTGGTCGCGACCAAGGTTCGCGGTCGCGTCGGCCCCGGCGTCAACGAGGTCGGGCTGTCGCGTGCGCACATCCTGGCGAGCATCGACCGGAGCCTCGCGCGGCTCGGGCTCGATCACGTCGACCTCTACCAGATCCACGGGTTCGATCCCGCGACGCCGATCGAGGAGACCCTGCGGGCGCTCGACGACGTCGTGCGCTCGGGGAAGGTGCGGTACGTCGGGTTCAGCAACCTGCCGGCGTGGGTCGCGTCGAAGGCGCTGACGCTCGCCGCGGCGCACGGGCTGGCGCGGTTCCAGAGCGCGCAGGTCTACTACTCGATCGCCGGGCGCGACATCGAGCGCGAGATCGCGCCGATGTGCGCGGCCGAGCGCGTCGCGATCTTGCCGTGGAGCCCGCTGGCCGGCGGTCTGCTGTCGGGCCGGTTCGATCCCGACAAGAAGGGCCCGGCCGATTCGCGCCGGACGTCGTTCGACTTTCCGCCGGTGAGCATGGAGCGCCTGCCGCGCGTGCTGTCCGCGCTGCGGACGGTGGCGGAGGCGACCGGCGCGTCGGTCGCGCGCGTCGCGCTGGCGTGGCTGTTGACCCGGCCGTTCGTCACCAGCGTCATCATCGGCGCCAAGCGCCGGGACCAGCTGGTCGACAACCTCGCCGCCACCGAGCTGCGCCTCGCACCGGAGCAGATCGCGTCGCTCGATGCGGCGAGCGCGCTCCCGGCAGAGTACCCCGGGTGGATGGTCGAGTTCCAGAACGCGCGCGATCCGCGCGGCGTCGCGCGGGCGCCGACCGAGGCCGAGGTCCGCGCGGCGGCCGAACGCGTGAAGTGACCGCGCGCCCAGCACCGCGCAAACATTCATGTTCCCGGGCTGCCCGGCGCGATAGACCCGAGCGTCGCGGTGCGCGTTGAAACCGTTCGATGCGGGTTCGCTCCTGGCTGCTCACGGCCCTGCGGGTGCTGGTCCTGGTCGCGCTGGCGGCGGGCTCGGCGGCGATCACCGCTGCCAGCCTCGCGTACTTCGGTGAGGAGCTGGCCCCGTTCGTCATCGAGAAGCTGCCGCTGCCGCTCGAGGATGTGTGGATGGCCGCGCTGCGGATCCACGTGGTGGCCGCGTCGGTGTGCCTCCCCGGCTGCCTCCTGCTGTCCCTGGGGATCGTGGTCCGTCGCCGGCGCTTCCACCGCTGGCTGGGCCGCGTCACCGCGGCGGCGGTCCTGCTCGCGCTGGTCCCGTCCGGCCTGTACCTGTCGTGGTTCGCCAAGGGCGGCGTGCCCTCGACGCTGGGATTCATGCTGTCCGGCGCCATCGTCGCCACCGCCATGGTCCAGGGCGTGCGCACCGCGCGGGCGCGCCGCCTGGTCGAGCACCGCCGCTGGGTGCTCCACGTGCTGGCGCAGCTCAGCGTGGCCGTGACCTCGCGCGCGATGCTGTTCGCGTTCGACGCCGCCGCCGTCGACGAGCAGCTCGCCTACCTCGTCAGCCTGTGGGTGCCGGTCATCGGGAGCTTCGGGCTGGTCGAGCTCCTGTCGAACCGCCCCCGAAACCGAACCCGGACCGCCCCGTCTACCCGGAGGATTCATGAAGCGCCTGTCGATGCTCGCCCTGCTCCTGTTCTCTCGTACGACCTTCGCTGAGCCCACGGCGGCTGGCGGCTCGCCGCCCGACGCGAAGAACCCCCAGGCGAAGACCGCCCAGGCGCTGGTCAGCCGCGACCTGATCCAGCCGCTCGCCGCCAAGGAGAGCAAGCGGAGCCGGTTCTCCCGCGCGAGCTTGCCCGTGCAGGCGCGGCGGGTCCGGATCCTCGACGAGCAGCCGAGCAAGGACGCGCGGGGGAACGCATTCGTACGCTTCGCCGTCGATGCCCACCACGGCTTCGCCGCGCCGGTGGACGGTGACGAGTCCCGGTGGCAGCTGGCCACCATCACCGGCTGCGCGTACCTCGACCGCAGCCAGGTCTTCGTCAAGAAGGGCGAGGAGTACCGGCCGGCCGCGTTCCTGCTGGGCAAGGACGTGAAGGCCGCCGCCGAGACCACCTGCCAGCCGGCCCAGCCGCAGCTCGCACACGCGAACTGAAGCGGGCTTCGCGGTCGTGCTCCGCGCGGTGGCATGTGAGATGGCGTCACCGCGGCGCGCGTCTCGGCCGTTCGTCATTGCGCTGTCACATGTGGATCGCACGATGGCAACATGCCGTCACCCCCACATACCAGCAAGGAGTTCGACGAGGAGCTCGCTGCGCTTGTCGAGCGGCTCGTCGTCATGGAAAAGCGGGCCGAGCGCCAGATCGAGCTGGCGGTGCGCGCGATGGTCGACCGAGACGATCGCCTCGCCGAGGAGGTGATCGCCGGCGACGCCGCGGTCAACCAGGACGAGAAGGAGATCGACGAGCAGGCGCTGCAGGTGCTCGCGCGGCGGCAGCCGGTCGCCAGCGACCTGCGATTCATCACGATGTGCCTCAAGGCGGTGACGGACCTGGAGCGCATCGGCGACCTGGCGGTCAACAGCGCGCAGCGCGCGCGGGAGCTTAACCGCTTGACGGTGACTCCGCAGCACTTCGATCTGGAGCGCCACGCCGCGGCTGTGACCCGCGTCCTGGGCGCGGCGATGGCGAGCCTGGTCGACCGGGACGCCGGCGCCGCCGAGCGGGTCATCCGCGAGACCGCCAATCTCGACCGTGGCCATGCCAACGCCCTGGCCGAGCTGCTCGCATACGTCGCCACCGATCCGGCGGCGATCACGTGGGTGATGCCGCTGACGTCGGTATGCCGCTACCTCAACAGGATCAGCGACCACATCAGGAGCCTCGCCGGCGAGGTCATCTACATGGTGACGGCCGAGCACGTCCGACACCCGGAAGCGTAGTCGGCCCTCCGCACACCCTCGACGGCGTCAGTGGCGCGACAGCCGCGCCCAGATGTCCTGCAGCCGCTGCGGCGACACCGAGACCGCGGTCTTCAGCTCGGGCGCGAAGACGGCGACCCGGAGCTCCTCGACCAGCCAGCCGAACTCGTCGAGCTCGTCGAGTGGCCGGTCCCTGGCCCGCAGCTCGTCGCGCTTGCGCAGGTAGTCTTGCCAGAGCGGCACGACCTGCGCCGCCTTCTGCTGGTCCTTCTGCGGATCGTGGGCCTGGCGCTGCAACCGGACCTGGATCGCCCGGAGGTAGCGAGCGAGCTGGCCGAGGCGCGCTCGCGGCAGGCGGGTCATCGCGTCGGGCGGCACCAGGTGCGCCAGCTGGCCGTGCACGTCGTCGAACACGGCGCGCGGGAGGCCGGGCTTTCCGGAGAGCGGCCGCAGCGCGGCGCGCGCCTTGTCGAGCTCGGCGGCGAGCTCGGCGGCGAGCAGGCCGAGCTCGGCCTGCGCGAGCTGCACGGCGTCGCGGCCCTCGGCGAGGCGGTGCTGGAACGCGGTCCGCGTCCGAGGCACCGCGTCGGGCGCGCCGAGCCGGAACGCCTCGTCGAGCGCGCGCAGCACGATCTGGCGCGTGACCGGCGAGGCCGGGCTCGCAGCGGCGAGCGCGCTGCGTGCCAGCGAGCCCGGCAGCTGCGCCTCGAGCTTGCCGAGCGTGGTGCGCAGCTGGAGCAGGAACAGCCGGCGCAGACCCGCCCGGGTGGCCTCGGCCGCCGCCGTGGGCGACTCGAGCAGGCGGACGTCGACCGCGGTGTCCCGATCGACGAGCGCGGGATACGCCAGCACGCTGCGCCCGCCGACCTCGACGGTCACCGAGGCCGGGAGCTCGTCGATGTCCCACGCCACGAGCCCGGCGCGCTCGTGGCGCTCGCGCGGCACCGTGGCCCACAGCTGCCTGGCGCGCTGGCCGAGCGTGCGCTGGAGGTCGGCGAGGTCGCGACCCTGGCCGAGCACCTTGTCGCGCTCGTCGACGATGCGGAACGTGAACCCCAGGTACACGGGCACAGCGCGCAGGTCCCAGGCATCGCGCGGCACCCGCTCGCCGGTGCGCTCGAGGATCGCGCGCTCGAGCGCCGGCAGCAGCGGACCGTCGAACGGGCGGAGGCGGGCGGCGAGCTCGCGGACCAGCTCGTCGAGCGGAGCCAGCGTCTTGCGCACTGCCCTGGGCAGCGCGTCGAGCAGCGTCGCCAGCTTGGTCTCGTGCCAGCCCGGGATGGTCCACGCCAGGACCTCCGGATCGAGCTGCGGCAGCACCGCGAGCGGCACGATGACGGTGATGCCGTCGTCGTCGGCGCTCGGATCGAACGCGTAGACCAGCGGCAGCGCGACGCCGCACACCGCGAGCTGCTCGGGATAGCGCTCCGGCGCCAGCCGGTCGGCCTCGTCGAGCAGGATGTCCGCGAGCGAGAGCTCGAGGATCGACGGATCGCGGGCCTCGGCGTCCCTGCGCCAGTCCTCGAACGTCTTGCCGCTGACCACGCTGTCGGGGAGGCGGCGGTCGAAGAACTGGCCGAGCTCGTACTCGTCCGCGACCATGTCGCTCTTGCGCGCCTTGTCGCGCAGCCGGTGCACCTCGTCGAGCAGGCGGCGGTTGTGCTCCATGAACGCGCCGCGCGTGGCGTACTCGTGGCGGACCAGCGCGTGCGTGATGAACATCGAGCGGCACAGCGCCGGATCGATGCGCGCGTAGGCGACCTTGCGGTCCTTGACGATCGGCAGGCCGTACAGCGTGACCTGCTCCTTCGCCATGACCTGGCCCTGCTTCTGCTCCCAGTGCGGATCGCCGTGGCTCCTCCGGCACAGCGGCCCGGCGGCCTTCTCGAGCCACGCCGGATCGATCCGCGCCACACCGCGCGCGAACAGCTGCGAGGTCTCGACCAGCTCGGCCGCCATCACCCACGGCGGCGGCTTGCGGCCGAGCGCGGATCCCGGATGGATTGCGAAGCGGGTCTGGCGAGCGCCGAGGTAGATCCGGGCCTCGGTGCTCCACATCCCGAACCGGCTGAGCAGCCCGGGCAGCAGCGCGCGGTGGATCTGGTCGGCCGACGCCGGCGCGCCGGGCGAGAACTCGAGCTCGCGCATCACGCGCACCAGCTGGTCGTGGATGTCCTCCCACTCGCGCATCCGGGGGTACGACAGGAAGTGGTCGCGGCACAGCTTCTGGATCTGCCGGCGGGAGCTGCGCGCGCGGGCGTCCTGCCAGAAGCTCCACAGGCTCAGGTAGCCCGCGAAGTCGCTGGCCTCGTCGCGGAACTTGCGGTGGGCCTCGTCGGCGCGCTGCTGCGCCGCGGCCGGCCGCTCGCGCGGATCCTGCAACCCGAGCACGGCGGCGAGGATCAGCACCTCGCGGAGCGCGCCCTCGTCGCGGCCGCCGAGGATCATCCGCCCGAGCCGCGGGTCGAGCGGCAACCGGCCCAGCTGCTCGCCGATCGCCGTCAGCCGGCCATCGTCGTCGATCGCGCCCAGCTCCTCGAGCACCCGGTAGCCGTCCGCGATCGCGCGTGGCTGGGGCGGATCGAGGAACGGAAACCGCTCGATGTCGCCGAGCCGCAGCGCCTTCATGCGCAGGATCACCCCGGCGAGGCTGATCCGCTTGATCTCCGGATCGGTGTGATCCGGCCGCGATGCGAAGTCCTGCTCGTCGTACAGCCGGAAGCACACACCGTCCGCGGTGCGCCCGCAGCGCCCCTTGCGCTGATCGGCGCTGGCCCTCGAGATCGGCTCGACCAGGAGCTGGGACACGCCGGTGCGGAATTGGTAGCGGTTGACGCGGGCGAGCCCCGGGTCGACGACGTACACGATCCCGGGGATCGTGAGCGAGGTCTCCGCGACGTTGGTCGCCAGCACGACCCGCCGCTCGGGCAGCCGCTGGAACACCTTCTGCTGCTCGGACGCGGGCAGTCGCGCGTAGAGCGGCAGCACCACGGTGTGGGGCAGCGCGCGCTTCTCGATCTCGGCCGCCGCCTCGCGGATCTCGCGCTCGCCCGGCAGGAACACGAGCATGTCGCCGCGCGGATCGAGCTCGGCGATCTCGTTGACCGTGTTGGCGACCGCGTCGGCGAGGTCGGTCTCGTCGTCGCGCGGCGGGCGGTACAGCACGTCGACCGGATAGGTCCGGCCCGACACCTCGATCACGGGCGCGCCGCCGAAGAACGCGGCGAACCGCTCGGTCTCGAGCGTCGCCGAGCTGATGATCACGCGCAGGTCGGAGCGCTCCGGCAACAGCCGCCGGAGGAAGCCGAGCAGGAAGTCGATGTTCAGGCTGCGCTCGTGGGCCTCGTCGACGATGATCGTGTCGTAGCGCCGCAGCCTGGGGTCGCCCTGGATCTCGGCGAGCAAGATCCCGTCGGTCATGAACTTCACCGACGACGCAGCCCGGACCTTGTCGGTGAAGCGCACCTTGTAGCCGACCACGTCGCCGAGCTCGGTCGCGAGCTCCTGCGCCACGCGCGCCGCGACGCTGGTCGCCGCGATCCGCCGCGGCTGCGTGCAGCCGATCTGCCGGTGCACGCCCCGGCCCATCGCCAGGCAGATCTTCGGCAGCTGCGTGGTCTTGCCCGAGCCGGTCTCGCCGGCCACGATCACGACCGGGTGGGCGTCGATCGCGTTGGCGATGTCGACGATGCGCTCGGTGATCGGCAGGTCCGGCGGAAACGCGATCCGGTCGCTCAGCCGCAGCCCCGATCGCAGCGTGCCCGGCGGCGCGCCGCCGCGATCCGCGAGGTCCGCGGTGGTCACAGCTCGAAGTCGAACACCACGACCCGCTCGAACGTCGCGCGGACCTTGGCAGCAGCGACCTGGTGCTGGGGATGCGGCCCGTAGGCCTCGAGGCTCGCGCGATCGGTGAAGTCCATGCTGAACCCGTGGGTGAAGCCGCCGCGCCGCTCGACGGGAGCGACGTTGGCGCCCCAGTGAAAGTCGACGAGCCCGGGGATCGGGCCGACCAGACCGGCGAGCCCCGCGCGGCACGCGTCGATCTCGTCGACGGTGGCATCGGGGCGTTGCTGGAGCAGGAGGACGTGGCGCAGCATCGCAGGCGAGCCTAGCACGGGTGATCGCGGCCGAGCGCCGCGGTCCCTACTGGATGACCGGGTAGTGGCAATCGAAGCAGCCGGGGCCGCCCTCGCACTGCTCGCCGAACTGCAGCTCGACGATCCCGTCGCCGCAGTACGGCGCGGTGGTGCACGCCGCGGTGCACTGCCCCGGGCCGTAGGCGGTGGGCGAGTTCATCGCGCCGAGGTCGCACTGCTCGGGACCGTTCCTGGTGGCGTCGCCGCAGTACGGCGCCAGCGTGCAGTCGAAATTGCAGGTGCCGTAGGACCCGTCATTGGTGCCGTTGTCGCACTGCTCGTCGCCGTTCTTGATGCCGTCGCCGCAGCGCTGGCCGAGCGTGCACGACGCCGAGCAGGTCGACGCGCTGGTCCCGTTCTTCGGGCCGTCATCGCATTGCTCGCCGTTGCTGACCACCGTGTCGCCGCAGTACGGCGCGAACTTGCAACCCGGACCGCACAGCTTCGAGGTCCCGCCGTAGGTCACGAGGTTAGAGCCGTCGTCGCACGCCTCGGGCGGCGTGGTCACGACGCCGTCGCCGCAGAACGGCGCGCGGCCCAGGCAGCCGGGCAGGCAGCCGCCGGGCGAGCCGTCGTTGACGCCGTCGTCGCACACCTCGTTGCCCTCGAGCTTGCCGTCGCCGCAGATCGGGCTGCACGTGGTCACGGTGTGGACGAACCCGGACAGCGTCAGCTTGTAGGTCGACGCGACGGTGTGGCGCTCGGCCTGGAACATGTCGATCGAGTACATCCCGCCGGTGACCAGGCCGAACTGCGTGGCGTGCGCCGCGTCGAGCGTGACGCTGCCGTTGGTCGCCGCGTGGATGCCGCCGAGGTCGACCGCGAGGTGGCCGTTGATGAACACCCAGACGTCGTCGTCACCGGTGAAGTCGAACGTCGGCGGCTTGCTCGCGTCGTAGGTGAACGGATAGTGCAGCTCGCTGGTGAACGCGAAGTTGTGCCGGACGCCGTCGCTGCCGACGTCGGTCTGCGGGGTGGCCCCGGCCACGGCGTTCCAGCCCAGCCCGTCGAGCGGGAAGAACGTCTGGTCGTTGAACTGGTACACGTTGGTCGAGATCTGGGCCAGCGTCAGCGTGGTCGGCCTGGCCGCGGCATCGAGGAACACCGGCCTGGCGAAGCTGTTGGTCGAGGTCGCGCCGTTGCAGCCGGCGTCGTGGTACCACCAGCAGAAGTTGACCGCGCCGTGCAGCGACTGCCCGGCGCTGTCGCCGAAGTCGCTCCGCCATACCGGCTTGCCATCCGCGCCCAGCGTGGCCTGCACCAGAACGTGGGCGATGCCGCTGTTGAGGTCCTGGAAGTCCGCGTGGCCGGGGCCTGCGAACGGCGGCGACCGGGTCCCGCTGTAGAGCATGTCGCGGTACAGGATCGGAATGACCAGCGTGGCCGGCGGCGGCTGGTTGTTGGCGTTGCATATGAAGCCCGACTCCGGCTTGCACTGCGACGAGCAGCCGTCGCCGTCCTGGAGGTTGCCGTCGTCGCACTCCTCGTTCGGGAACTTGAGGCCGTCGCCGCACACCGCGGTGCAGGTACCGCCGGTGCACCTGGGCTCGACGGTGCAGGTCGGCGAGCAACCGTCGTAGGGCACCAGGTTGCCGTCGTCGCATTGCTCGCTGCCCTCCTTCACGTGGTCGCCGCACACGGTCGCGCGACACACGTTGCCGGGACACACGAAGCCGGGCTGTACCGTGCACGTGGCGGAGCAGCCCTGGTTCTGTCCGTTGTTCGGGCCCAGGTCGCACTGCTCGTTGCCGCGGACCTTGCCGTCGCCGCAGTCCGGGATGCAAGGCCGGCCGGGGTTCGGGCACACCCAGCCGTCCTCGACCATGCAGGTCGCCGAGCAACCGTCGCTGGGAACCACGCCGCCATCGTCGCACTGCTCGCTGCCACGGACCTTGCCGTCGCCGCACACCGCGGTCACGCACGGCATGCCGGGGACCGGGCACACGAAGTTGTTCTCGATCTGACAGCTGGTGGTGCAGCCATCGCCGCTCTTCGTGTTGCCGTCGTCGCACTGCTCGCCGGGATCGATCTTGCCGTTGCCGCACGTCTCCGTGCACGGCTTGCCGGGCATCGGGCAGGTCCAGCCCGGGGTGATCGTGCAGTTGGCCTCGCAGCCATCCCCGGGGGTGGTGTTGTGGTCGTCGCACTGCTCGCCGCCCTGGACGTTGCCGTCGCCACACGCGAACGTCGACACGCACGGCTGACCGGGCGTCGGACAGTGGAAGTTCGGCTCGGGGTGACAGGTGCCGTCGCAGCCGTCGCCGGCCTTCGAGTTGCCGTCGTCGCAGACCTCGGGTGGCTGGATGACGCCGTCGCCGCAGTACATGATCTTCAGGCACGGCGAGCCCATGACGATGCACTCGAAGCCCGGCTCCTCCTGGCAGTCGGCGCTGCAACCGTCGCCCGGGACCAGGTTGCCGTCGTCGCACTGCTCGTTGTCGGTGACCTTGCCGTCGCCGCAGATCCCGCCACCGCCGGTCGAGCCATCAAGATTGTTCGCATGCTGTCCACCGCACGCGCAGAAACAGATTGCTGTCCAAAAGACGAGCTTGCGCATCACCCATCAGACTACGCGTCTCGAGACAAGACTCAAAGCTTTCTGCTACCGCTCTTGTCTGCGCGTCGGATCGCCACATCGGTAGGCCGGAGTGCGATGGCCTGGACGTGCGCGCCGACGGCGTGCAAGTCCGTGGTCTCCTTGGATCCGGCGCACCGCCCCGTCGGCGATCGGGACAGCTGTCCCCGGGCCTGTCGACCGCAGCCGCGATCGGGACAACTGTCCCCGGTGACCGGATAGCAGAGGCGAGCCGCAGCGTCGCAGTCGGCCACCGCGAAGACTTGCGCCGGCGGGCGCGATCGGCATGTCGCCCTACCGAGGGTGGCCAGCGCGCGAGCTCGTCGGGCTCGGTGCGCCGACCGGCGCGCCTCACCGCAGGAAACCCGGTGCACAGCGGGTCAGCCACATCGGGTCACCCGAGGCCCCGCAGCGCTTCGACGGGCCGAACCGCTGGTCGGGGTGGTTCGCGCACCAGACCTCCTCGACGGCGCTGTACGGCATGCAGGTCCCATCGCCGCCGCCGCTGCAGATGCTCTGGCAGATCGCGTTGCCGTCTCGATCGAACGGATCGCAGGGGTAGTCCCTGGCGGCGCAGGTGTGGATGACGGCCTGGTCGACCTCGGCGGTGTGATCGGAGACGGCAAACGCGGGATCCGAGGCGAAGCCGCAGGCGGCGAGGGAGACGGACAGGACCGCGGCGCGGGTCAGCATCCGGCTGAGCTACGGCACCGGTCCTCGCCCGGCAATGGAGAGATTTCGCTCACCTGGTGATTGACACGGGCGCACGCGGCGACTGCTGCGGGTCATCCAGCGAATGGTGGCGGGTCGCCGAGCCGTTGCTCGCGGTGCGCGAACGATTCGACTCGAGCATCTCATGACGGACATTGTGGCCGAAACGAGGGAGCCCCAGGTGATCCAGGAGCAAGCGCCAATACGGAACGCTCCATTCGATGAATCCGATCGGCGCTGCCGCGTTTGATGCCATGGAGAGCACGACGGACGCCGATACCTTGATCGTCACGCATGTCCTGGCCGAAGGCCATGGGCCGGACAAGGTGTGTGCGACCGTCTTCGGGCGCCCGGTCCGCCTGACGAAGGCTGGCACGCGCCGCCCACCGAGCGGCCCCACGGACCGCGACTCCTGGAGCGATAGCCGTAGGCCGGCCCGCCGTGCTCCCCTCGCGACGCGTTCGATCTGGGCATCCGAAGAATCCGGAATCCCTGCGCGGCTGGCGATGCACAGCCGCGGCCGGCGGTCGCCGGGGCTATCTGGCTGGCCGGACCGGTCGATGCTCCCTCCGTGATCCACTCGATCAGCAGCGCGATGCACGGCATGTCCCGTGCGCTCGACCGCTTCGACCGCGCGTCGACGCGCCTGGCCCAGTCCGCCTCCGGCGATGTGGTTCGCGATCGCGTCGACCAGATCGCCGCGCAGCGCACCTTCGAGGCCAACCTCTCCACGGTGCGCACCGCCGACGACATGCTCGGCGCGCTGCTCGACATCACGGCGTGACGCCGCCCGCCGACACCGTGACACCACGGACGAGGCGTGACCCGGCGACTGCGTGAACCTGTGAGAGAAGCCGGCTAGACTCACGCCAACCGGCTTGGTCAAATAAGCGGGCAGCAACATCGCCAGCGCGCAACGTCAATGTAGGCATCGACGCTGGGTATATTCTCCCCTGTCTCGGATATCGAACGTCCGGGCTTGACACACCTGTCCGTACCTGATCTGCTGTCGTGCAAAATCGCGAGGAGAGCATGAGCAACTTCCAGCACGAGATGAACCAGGTCGTCGATGGGTTCGTGGCGCAGATCACGGAACTCGCCCGTCGCGCCGCACTCAACACGCTCGAGACGACGTTCGCCAGCCACGGAGCCCGAAGCGCACCGACGGTAGCGCGGCCACGCGGCGCCGCGCCGGCGGGCCGCGCGCGCGGTGGACGCGGTGCCAAGCGCCGTCCGGAGGACCTCGAAGCGCTGTCGACCCAGTTCGCGTCGTTCGTCAAGTCCCACCCGGGGCTGCGCATCGAGCAGATCAACAAGGAGCTCGGGACGACGACGAAGGATCTGGCCCTGCCGATCCGCAAGCTCATCACCGATGGGCTGGTCAGCGCGAAGGGCAACAAGCGGTCGACGGCGTACTTCCCGGGGAGAAAGGCGAAGGGCTGATCGCGATACGCCGCCGAGCCATGTGCCGCGGCGCCGCGACTAGCGCAGGAAATCGAGCGGGCTGCCCGAGCCGGCGATGTCGGCGGTCAGGTAGAGCACCGCGACGAGCGCGCCGACGAGCGCGACGTACCCGGCGAGCATGACCACGGCCTGCGCGAACGTCATCGGCGTCTGCTCGGCCTCGGCCTTGCGATGCGTGAACAGCTGCTCGCGGATCTCGCGTCTGGCGGGCGTGTCGCGCTCGGGCTCGACGAACGCGGTGTGGTGCGCGAAGTGTTCGTGGTCGGCGGCGGAGAGCGGGTGCGCGAGCAGCGCGAGCGCAGGGCCGTAGGTCGCGGCGGCGAGCCGGTTACCGAGCTCGAACAGGCCGAGGATGCCGACGAGCACGAGCAGCTCGAGGTGCGCGAAGTAGGCGACCGCGCCGCCGAGCACGAGCGACGCCGCGACGATGGGCACGCCTCTGCGCGATGCGTGCGCGAGGCTCGCGAGCAGTCGCCCACCGTCGAGCGGGAAGATCGGAAGCAGGTTGAACAGGTTGATGAAAGCACCCCACGCCGCGAGCGTACCGAGGAACGGGCGCTCGCCGTCGCCGATCGCGAACGCCGTGAAGCAGCCGAGCGCGAGCAGCGTGCCCCAGATCGGGCCGTTGATCGCGATGTACGCGGCGCGGGCGCGCGTCTTCGCGATGCCCTTGCTGACCGCGGCGCCGCCGAAGAACGGGATGAAGTAGATGCCCTTGACCGGCACGCCCGAGCGCCATATCGCGAACGCGTGGCCGCACTCGTGCACGAGGATCATGCCGACGAGTGCGAGCGCGAACTGCCACGACCACACGAGCGTGTACGCACCGATCGCGAGCACGACCGAGCCGAGCTTGATGCCCTTGAGGAGCTTGCCGACGATCGCGAACAGCTTCGGGCCGGCCTTGATCGTCGCAGCGCCGATGCCGCCGAGCTTCTTGAGATCGAAGCGCTGCGGCTCCGCGATCGGATCGGGCGCGGGTGCGGGCCAGCCCGGTGGATACAGCGCCGCGGCGGCGCTGCGCGCGGTTGCAAGCGCCAGCACCAGGGCGGCGCTGTCGAGGTTCGCGATGCCGTCGACGCGCGGCGGGCGGCCCGGGCCGATATCGGCGAACCGGATCGTGCGCGGGCCGACGAGCGATGCGACACGGATGACCGCAGGGCGCTTGAGGTTCAGCTGCAGGATCTCGAGCTTGATCGTCGCGATCTCGCTCCACGCGAGCGTGACCTGACTGAACACGTCGGTGATGCCGCTGGCATCGACGCGGATCCCGTGCTTGCGCGCCTTGGTCAGCAGGTTCCATGCGAGGTTCCCGCCGCCGACGAGCGCTGCGAGCCCGAACGGATAGTCGGGCAGCTCCGATGTGCCGACGACCAGAAACACCACGTAGACGACCATCGTCATGAGCGCCGCGCCGACCACGTACGGCGCGATCCGCGACCGGAAGGTCACCTCGGTCACCGTGCCCTCGGGATCTTCCAGGCCCAGTAGACCGCGATGCCGAGGAACAGCGCATCGATGCTCGAGAACGTGCCCTTGACGACCAGCCAGCAAGCCAGGCCGATCTGATCGATCGGCAGGCTGAAGAACCGGTCCATGCCGACCATCGCCGCGACCACGAGGATCATGCCGGCGAAGTAGCCGATCGCCGCCGCCGCGGCGCCGGCGATCTGAGCCTCGCGCGATCGCCCGCCGCGCGCGGCGCCGATCCCCGCGGCCACGCCGTTCACGATCGACACGATGCCGAGCCGCGTCTGCGTCGCGTAGACCACGCCGGCGAACAGCGCGCCGCCGGCGAGCGCGAACGCGAGCGCGAACGCGATGCCCTTCGGCCACGAGAACGTCACCGGCGCGCGCGCCTGTGCGCCTTCGACGCGCGCGAGCTGCGCGACCACCTCGGGATCCGGGAACTCGACGGCCGCCGCCACGCGGCGATGGTACCGCATGCGCCGATCCAGCGCACGCCGGGGCGCAGCGCAGATGCGGCGCGCGGCGAACCCGCGGATCCACGATGCGTGCGCGTGGTACGCGCGGTGCTCGCAAGCCACGCATGCGTCTCTTCAACGTCCCCGCCAGAGGAGACGTCACGTGAGTTGATCGAGCCAGTCGCGTCCTACGAGATCACCACCCAGGACAACCGCCGGATCTCCGTGCGCGCGCTCGACGCATCGGGCCCGCGACCGGCGCTCGACGATCTCGTCCAGGGCTTCGGTCTCAACTACGTGCCCTCGGAGGCGGTGTACGCCCGGCCGGGCAGCGACACGCGCATGCTCCACACGAGCCTCAGCTCGTACACCCGCGTCGCCACCCTGCCGACGCGCGGTCCCGAGATCGAGGCGCGCACGGTCGCGATCCACGAGTTCGAGGACCAGGTGCGCACGTGCCTCGAGCGCCGCGCGCTGCTCGTGCTGGGCGTCTCCGCGGAGCGCGCGCCCGACGCCGAGCTCGCACTCGCGACGCGGTTCGGGCTGGTGCCGCGCTCGTTCGACGCGCTGTTCCTCGCCGAGCTCGAGCGCCAGATGGCCGCCGGCAAGGTCCAGGAGCGCGTGGTCTACGACACCGATGCCGGCGGTATCGCGGCCGGTGCCTGGCCCAACCTG